>JBOFGF010000251.1:0-38307 GCA_051649005.1 Thermoguttaceae bacterium
TACTGCGTCACATCAGAATCACATCGGAATCATATCGGAATCATATCGGAATCACTCAGAATCATATCAGAGAGCTTGTCGAATTTTATTACATGTTTCCACGAGTTTTGAAAACCCTTCTGGAGTAATGGATTGTTTGCCATCACACAAAGCATCGGCTGGACATGGATGTACTTCGACAATGAGACCATCTGCGCCCGAAGCAGTGGCGGCAAATGCCATCGGTAAAACGAGATCGGCCCGTCCGGCGGCATGACTTGGATCGACGATAATCGGCAAATGCGTCACTTGTTTTAGAGCGGGAACGGCACTGATCGGCATTGTAAAACGAATGTACGACTCAAATGTTCGAATACCACGTTCACATAATATGATCTGTTCGTTTCCTCCCGCCAAAATGTACTCAGCCGACATGAGAAATTCGTCCAATGTACATGAAAATCCGCGTTTTAGTAGAATTGGAACACGAGCGCGTCCGCATGCTTCCAAAAGTCGATAATTTTGAGCGTTTCGAGTTCCAATTTGAACAATGTCGCATGTTTCGGCAACAAGGTCGATTTCTTCTGGCGACATCGCTTCAGTGACAGTGACCAGTCCCGTCTCTTTTCGGACTTTTTCGAGAATTTTGAGTCCCTCTTTTTTTAGACCTTGAAACGCATACGGACTTGTGCGTGGTTTGAATGCTCCGCCGCGCATCGCTTTCGCTCCCGCCGCTTTTACACGCTCTGCCGATTCGAGAGCCTGTTTTTCACTTTCAATCGTGCATGGACCGGCAATTATCCCAAAAGAGCCGTTTCCGACGGAAAAATCACGGACGCGAACGACCGTTCCTGCTGGTCGCAATACTTTGTTAGCAAGGTGATATGGCCCCGGAAGTTGTACAATTTCGTCCACGCCATCCATTCCAAAAACCGCTCGATGGATCGCGGCGAAATCGACAATGCAGCCGGGCTGTGTTTCCGTCGCAACAAAAACAGGGCGGCCACCAAAATACGTTGATGCGGTCAAAATGCCATGTCGTTCTAAAACTGCCAAAACAGCGGCGTGCTGCGGGAGTGACGATTTTTCGGTGAGAAAGATAAGCATATAAACGGGTGATGAAAAGGCGTGTGCGTTTAGCTCAGTTTGTTAGAAACTGATTCTCGTTCAGTCTCCAGTCCCCCAGTATACACAATCGACAGATAACATACTAGATGCTCGAAAGACATCTGAAACAAAATCAAAATTTTTCCGATCCATCAACGAATCATTCTGGTTATAATGATTATTCTGGTCGCAGAAGCGAGTTTACGTTGTTCGGGATGTGAATCATTGTCTACTTGGAAGCAAATAATATCTATTTCATACTGCGCACCGACATAAAATGATACTTTTGTTAGTGTCATTTTTTAGAAATTTGCTTTGTTTTGCGAAACAATCGCTTTCTAAGAAAGGGTGTTATACATCTAATTGATGACGATTCGCTGTTTATTACGATGCACAGTTTACAATATCGGCAAACCGCTCAAATCCGTCGTTCCATGCAGCGAATGACTGCCGATCTGGCAAGTATTCTTCTAACTCGAAACTTTTTTGAATGAGATGACGAGCTTCGCCGATGCCACTTAGATGTCCTGCGGCGATTCCCTGCATCAATATATTTCCGAGAGCCGTCGCTTCGATTGGACCTGAAAGAACACGGCGACCGCACGCATTTGCCGTCGCCTGACACAATTGCCGATTTTGCGTTCCACCGCCGACAATGTGAATCGTCTCGACTCGATTTCCACTAATTTCCTCACACATTTGGAGAACGGCACGAAATCGCATTGCAATACTGTCGATGGCACATCGCAAAATGGCACCATCCGAATCAGGGACGATTTGTCCTGTTCGGCGACAGTAATCAACAATTGCGCGGGGCATGTCTGTCGGTGCGAGAAAATCGCGCGAATCAGGATCGATGAATGAAACAAGAGGTTTTGCCATTTCGGTCATTTGTGTAAGATCGTTCCAGTCGAGTGGCAATTCTGATGGTCCTGTTTTTCCTGCTTCGTTCCATGTTCGCCGACATTCTTGAAGAAGCCAGAGACCACACACGTTTTTCAGGAGTCGAGTTGTGCCGCCGCATCCTCCTTCGTTGGTGAAATTGAACGATTCGACGACGGAATTGATCATCGGTTTCGATGATTCGATTCCCATCAGAGCCCAAGTTCCTAAACTGATATATGCCCAGTCTGTTTGACCGACCGAACTCGAAGTCGGAGCGGATAATACGGCAGATGCGGTGTCATGTGAACCAGGAAGCACGACAGAAGTCTTTGAAAGATTCGTCGAATTAGCGACAGAAGATCGAAGTTTTCCCAAAATTGTTCCAGGCATCGAAACTGGACGAAAAATGGACATCGGAATACCAAAAGAATCGAGAAGCGGAAAAGCCCACTGTTGTTCGACCGGATTAAAACACTGCGTCGTTGTTGCATTGGTCATTTCATTACTCTTTTCGCCGCACAAAAGCCAGTGAAACAAGTCAGGCATCATCAAAAACGACTCCGCCGCATCCAAAATCGCAGACGCATTTTCTCGCATTGCAAGAAGCTGAAAAAGCGTGTTGAACTGCATGAATTGCAGGCCCGTTTGACGGAAAATTTCCGTTCTTGGAATTTTGGTGAATGCGCGCTCCATGATTCCATCTGTTCGTGGGTCTCGATAACAAACCGGATTGCTAAGAATCGCATCACCACGACCGAGCAGAGCGAAATCGACTCCCCATGTATCAACTCCGACACTGATAAGATCGTCTCTGTATTGGGATGATGCCAGATTCAGACCGGTCATAATTTGTTTCCAGAGGCCCGGTAAATTCCAAAAAAAAGTTCCGCCCATTTCAATCGGACCATTTTCAAAACGATGAATTTCCTCCAATGTGAGACGATTTCCATCGAAATGTCCAGCGAGATGACGTCCACCAGAAGCACCAATATCGATTGCCAGATACGTTTGTGTTGCCATGAATCACATTCACAAAAAATGGTGTTTATTTGTCGCAGATGCACGTTTCAGCGAGCCGGCGGCATTATTTTCCTGAAATATCAGGAATTATGCTCCCACAACATCATGCTCTCACAAAGTATATCATATCCTTTCATGTGATGCAACAACAAGTATTGCAGGACATTATTGCAGTACATTCAATAACGCAGTACAATAAAACTCCTGAAAATTATTGAATGTTAAGTTTGGCACCCCTTCTTAAAAGTAGGGAAATTTTAGTGCGAGACATGCAAATGAAAAATAAAAATAGAAAATAATAAATGCAAAAAAATTTCACCACTTTCTGTTTGCTGTTGTTCTCGTTACTAATGGTTTTTTGCGGATGCCAAAAATCGAACTCTGTTTCTGACCACATTTTAGATGAAACAAGAATGGAGATACATCGAATCATTTCAACTACTCCAAGTATCACGGAGGTGCTCTTTGACGTGGGACTCGGCGACAAGCTCGTCGGAGATTCTATTTTTACAACATTTCCGCCTGAGTCCCTCAAAATCGAAAAAATTGGAGGATTATATGATGTGAATCTCGAAAAAATCGTCTCGCTTCGACCTGATATTGTTATTCTTTTGAGCGAACAGATCAATTTGCGCGAATCACTTTCGAGGCTGGGAATCGAGACTTTGCTCGTTGATCATCAAAAAATCGAAACTCTTGTCGAATCATATCAAACGATTGGCTCAAAATTTGGTGGTGAGACGGCCATTCGCGCCAAAGAGCGGCAAACAACATTAAAGAACAATTTGGACAAAGCAGGAGTGGTCGGTCAAAATAGTATTGGAAAAACAAAAACGAGACATCCATCCGTTTTGATTTGTGTTGATCGTTCCCGACATTCAGGCCGGATCGAAAACCTTTTTTTGGCTGGAACAAATACTTTTTACGACGAAGTGATTCGCGCCGCAGGAGGCACGAATGTACTTGCAGACGAAAATTTTGCACCACTAATTAAAAGTCCATTTCCGTCCGTTTCGGCAGAAGGTGTGCTGGCACTCGCACCAGATATCATCATTGAAATTTACACCGGAGATGGCAAAACACCTACAAAAAGTTGGAGCGAATCGGAAAAAATGGCATTTCAAAAAAAAGTGGTGGAAGAATGGAGACAAATCGGCACAGGTATATCTGCTGTGCGAAATAGTCTCGTTTTTGTTTGGACCGACGACTATGCGAGTATTCCAGGTCCACGCACTCCCAAATTGATTCATCAAATGAGAGACATTATTGAACAAGCTGCTTCCGACTGAAAACAGACACCATTTTTCACTAATGCGATGCAATCATAAAAATAACACGTTTTTAAGAAATGCAGTTATACAAAGAAAAAGCGATTAATCGACGGCGGTTTCTCGCACAACTTCTTCAATTGTGGTCGCTCCTTCGTGGATTTTTTGGAGTCCAGCTTCACGAAGAGTTCTCATTCCATTTCTCGAAGCGGCTTCTCGCAAGTCGGCGGCAGAAGCACCATTGTTCACCAACTCTCGAATTTCGTCGTTCATAATCATCAATTCATGTATTGCCGTTCGTCCTTTGTATCCGGTGTTGTTGCAGTTGACACATCCCTTTCCACGATAAAAGAACTTGCCCTGCAATGTTTGCGGCGAGACATCTAATTCGTAAATTTGCTCCGGTGTTGGTGTGTATTGCTCACGGCAATCTTGACAGACCTTTCTGACGAGTCGCTGTGCTAAAATGGCTTCGACAGTTGCCGTGATCATGAATGACGGGATTCCCATGTCCTTCAAACGAGTCACCGTACTCGGAGCATCATTCGTATGAAGTGTGCTAAATACAAGGTGGCCAGTCAATGAAGCCTGAATAGCAATTTCCGCCGTTTCCCTGTCTCGAATTTCTCCGACGAGAATAATGTCGGGGTCTTGTCGCAAAATTGACCGGAGGCACTGTGCAAAAGTGTTTCCGATGTCGGCATCAATCGGCATTTGGATTATGCCATCAATATCATATTCGACGGGGTCTTCTGTCGTCATTAATTTGTCAGTAACGGAATTCATTTCACTCAGAGCGGCATACAAAGTAGTCGTTTTTCCAGAACCAGTTGGTCCGGTGACCAGAACGATTCCATTTGGCCTGTCAATGGTTTTTCTAAATTCACGGAGCAAAGTTTTGTCCATTCCAACATTATCGAGATCGAGCATGATGACCGACTTGTCGAGGATTCGACAGACGACACTTTCTCCAAAAAGAGTTGGGAGCACACTGACTCGCAGATCGATGGGATGTCCGGCGACAGTGAGTCGAATACGACCGTCCTGCGGCAATCGTCGTTCGGCGATGTCGAGATTTGCCATCACTTTGATTCTCGTTGTTATTGCGGTGGCTAAATGTCTGGGCGGTGGAACCATTTCATACAGAGTTCCATCTGCTTTGATTCGGATTTTGAATTCTTCTTCAAACGGTTCGAAGTGCAAATCGCTGGCATGGTCTTTGATTCCGAGTAGGAAAACCATGTTTAACAATTTTCTGACGGGCGCGGATTCGCTGAGAGCTTCGATACTGGCGAGATCGACGGAGCCACTTTCGAGCGCGCGGGCGGCCTCTTGTAGTGCTTTGTCATTCTCCATATCTGCGATGAGCGATTCGACACTTTCGACATCAGAGGCATAATAACGGGTGAGTGCGTTTGAAATGTCTCGCTGCGTGGTGACAACAGCTCGGATTTGATATCCGAGAAAATTGCGTAATTCGTCAAAGATGGTGATATTTTGCGGCTCACTGGTGGCAATTGTCAAAATATCATTTCGGAAACTGACGGGAATCGCTTTGTAGATTTGCGCCATTGGTTCCGTCAAATGCGAAAGGACTTCTGGCGGGATTGTCAGATCGGCCAGACCAACGATTTGTAGTCCAAGTTGGTCTGCCAGAGAGAGTGCGAGTTGGTCATCGGTAATATATCCCATCGATATTGCGGTCTGACCGATCATCTCGCCGTGTCGCTGCAGATGCTCTTCGAGCAAAATTTCGAGTTGTTCTTCGTCAATATATTTGAGGTCAACAAAGACCTGTCCGATTCGTCTAAGAGCCATTGTTTCAAAGTGGAAAAAAGCATGAGGCTTTCGCCTGTAAATCTAATATATTCGAATTAGTATAGCTTGTAGAAAAGAGCAAGTCGAGAGGGCGCAAACATTTTATCAAAAACATTTTATCAAAAACATTTTATCAAAAACATTTTATCAAAAACATTTTGCTAAAATTAGACACGTTCGCTGATGGCGGTTTGGAGCAACTGCATTTGGTGCCGCATGATACTAAGAGCGGTATTGAATTCCATGTTGTTTTTGGCCATTTCAGTTACTTGGAATTCCATTCCGACATTGTTCATGTCGTGATACAAAATCGGATTATCTATTGGCCAGTCGCCTCCGACCGCCGATTTACTACCATTTTGGAGTGGATAGATTGGTCCAAAAGGGCCCGGGGGACGATTTTTCCGTTCAATCGCCACAGATAATTTGCGTTTGAATTCTCCGACATCAATGTCTCTCGCTTGATATGTCGGAGTGTCAAAGTTAGCAATGTTTCCTGCGAGCAGTGCCTGTCTTGCTTCGTCAAAGTTCACCACCTGCTCCAAAACGGGAACAGTTGTGCCATTAAACAAAGCTCTGAATTGATGCGTTGGACGAATCATGGGGAGGCTGGGAGCAGGAAACTAGGTGAAACAGGAAACATGGAACAGAAAACTGGATAAAACTGGATAAAACTGGACATTTTTACGAAACAGCCGCTTTGATCAAAAGCGAACTAAACATCTCGCTGACAAAACGGTCTCATTTTATGCGTCGTGTCGAAAATTTTGGACTTCGCTGGAATCTGATTGTTTTGCATAAATCTGACTGACATTTGATCCTTGTCTGACTCGCCGCAATTGCTCTGCAATTTCATCTCGCTGCAAAGCTGTTTCGTTTGTGCTGATATTGTCGTGTTCGAGAATTTGTTTGAGCATCGACGCACATCGATCAATCGCCTCGGCGGTTTTGGATCGTTCTGAGTCGTCTTTCCACTGTCGCTCTTCCGGTTTCATATTTCTGAAAGGTGCGAGTTGCCGCTCAACATCTTCAAATTCGTCCATTATTTTCTGTTTTTGTCCGAGTAAAGAGAGGAGGTCAGTTACTTCGCCTCGTCGCACAATTTCCAGTTGTCGCTCCGAAATCGGAACAAGTCGCATTAAAATTCCTTCTTTCCATTGGATCAGTTCAGCAAATGTCATAAATTCATTCAGTTTTATGGAGGATGGCTCGGTTTGTCATGGATTCAAAAGAAGAATGTTCTTTTGGACATCAATTCTCGCCTTCCAATTGTTTGGCGAAGGAACAGTACCATTTTTTTCTAATTTGAGCAAGAGAGATTCTCCTCGATTCATGGCAGTCAGTGCGTCTCCTGGGCGGTCCAAGTTTCGATAAGCGAGTGCCATTTGCATGACAGCATCGAGAGCTTCGGGGCGATCTTGATATTGTGTCGCAGTAATATCGAAAAAATGGATGGCATCGGAATATCGTTTCAATTCCATTAGAATCATTCCAATTCCGAAGCGTGCATTTCTGAGCATCAATTTTTCGGGGTCCGTGAGTGGTGCGAGTTTTTCCTGTTTCGAGAGAATAGAATCGACAATCCGATAGTGAGCGAGTGCAAGTTCTTGATCTGCGGCGGTTTGTGCGTGAATTTGTTCTTGTACTTTTTCGAGAGGTGTTTCAATTACTGTTTTAGATGTTTCATTGGCAAGATTTAGGTAGTCCCGCGCGAGCAAATAGTGAGATTCGAGTGCCTGTGGTGCATTTGGATGATTTGCAAGTGCATCTTCCAAAAATGGGATTGATTCTTTTATATTTCCAGCTTCGTAAAAAGTTTTTCCGAGAGCATAAATTGAGTCTCGATAGATAATCGAGTCGGGCGCATAATCTCCGAGTAGATTGCTTTTGAGAAGATTTTTGGCTTTTTCCCACTCTTTCGATTCGGAATAGACAGTTGCCAGAAGTAATCTCAGACTTGGTGTTAATGCGTGATTCGGATAATCTATGAGCGCATCTTCGAGGAGTGATTGTGCTTTGTCGAACGCATCTAAATTGATATACATTTGAGCAAGATCGAGAAAAATTTCGGGGCGATGCTCGTTCAAATTGATTCGTAAAAATTTTCGATATTGAATAATGGCACTCCTATAATTTTTTCCGAGTCGAAAGTTGGTGGCACTGCGCCAAACCCACGCAGGATATTCGGGAGTATCGAATTGGATCACCGCCAGTTTGTCGAACGATTTCCCAGCATTGTCATAATAGATTTCCGCATCTCGTTGTCGTTTTTGAGCAGCAGGGCCGACGAGATTTTCACTTTGATCGGCGATTTCATTTCCCCAAACTTCGTAAATAGCACCGAGAAATCGAAATAATTGAAAATCGGGCATCACTTCGCGGAGTTGATGCAGCAGAGCAATGGCGTTGTTGTATTGCCGTTTTTGGACATTCGTTCGAATAATGTCTTCACATCGTCGTAAAATCATTTCTTTTGGAACCCAGGGCGATGCTTCATTTGGTTCATTTCTCATGTAGTCGAAAGCGATTTTCCATGCAGCCAGAGCGGTCTCCCATTTTCCGGCGCGGTATTCGAGATTTCCCCACAAAAAATCGGAGAGGGCGGCTTCCAAGGTTTCAGGAAACGCATCACTCAAATGCGAATAGATTTTTTGGGCTTCTTTTGTTCGCCCCAGTTCTTCATAACAAAGTCCCTCCAAAAGTTCTGCGGTGCGAATCCATCGACGTGCAATTTGGCCAATTTGTCGAACACGCTGAAACGCTTTTATTGCATCGAAATATCGGCTTTCCTCTGATTTTTGCAGATCAGCAAGTCGTTTTTGCAGCTGTTCTTCCGGCGAGCTGATTTCGATGGCGGCAAAAGTGCCTGAATTTGCGGGAGGATTCGGCGCATTTGGCTTTTGCAAATCATCATACATGTCAGTCTCATCAGGTTTCACTTTTTTAGGAACAACAATGACTGCACTGGGATCGAATGGACGCTTTTTCACGTCGACATTTTCTGAAACAGATGTGTCTGCTGCATTTTTGTCAAATTTTCTGCCTGTTTCCAAACCTTCATTTTCATCTGTTTTTTCGTCTATTTTTGCATCTGTTTCAGCGACCATTTCCATTTTCTTTTCGGGTGTGGTTTCAAACGTATTTCCAGAAACAGATTCTGTTGTGTTTCCTAAAACCGATTCTGCGATATTTTGTGAAGTGGTATTTTGTGAAGCGGTATTTTGTGAATATGGATTACTGGGACGTGCCCGCAATTGTGCCATTCGCTGAAAAAGGGGCTGTTCATTACTTGATTCATCAAAATCAAGACCTGGAACTTGTGTTACTGACACAGGAAATGGATCGAACACATCTGATCTGGCTGTTTGAAATTTTTCTGGAAGAATAGGTAAAACGGCTCCTGCTGGCATTTTGATTTCCGTTTTAACATTTAATTTGGACGACAATGGGAGAAGTGACTGTGTTTCTGACTCTGGATCGTGATCGTTTGTTGGAATAGGAGTGCTTTCATCTTGAAATGCAGGAGATGGAAGTGTACTTCCTTTTACAGGTTTCGATTCCTCAAATGATGATTTGTTTGGTACTCCGTTTGTTTTTTCGTTTGACGATTCGTTTTTTTCCTCGTTTTGTCTTTGATTTTGAACGTCATTTTGTGTCGAATTTGGCGATAAAATACTATCAAAAAGAGCATCTGCGGAAGACGGAAGATCGGAATTGGTCGGCTCACTTAAAGTTGTGTCGTTCAGAAGTGTTCCATTCAAAAGCGGATCAGTTTTTCCCGATTCATTTGAAATAGGAGGTGGATTCGATTCTTCTGGTGTCAAAGCGAGCGGAAAATCCCCCAGATCAATTGGATTGGGATTGTTTCTCAGTTGCTGTAATTTTTGTCGTATCTCTCTGGCACGCAAAAAATCAATTTGTCCCTGCACAAAAGTCCGCATTGATTCAAACTCAGAAAGTTTGGGAATAAGACGAAAAAGGGTTTCTGCATCATTCGTCTTTCCGAGTTGAATTAGAATGAGTGTGTGCATCAATTCGATTTCGCATCGTTCTTCTTCAGTCACCGAGGCATCGTTTTCAAATCGTTCGACATATTTCAACGATTCAAAAAGATTCGGCCTGCTCCCAAGAAAATAGGAATTAGCTAAAAACCAATTGACTTCTTTGCGCCGATTGATTCCTGCTTCCAGTGCCATTCGGAGCGGATCGCGGCATCGCTCCAATTCTCCTGAAAGATAAAGGCTTTTACCAAGAAGAAAATAGCCGGTCGCCACATAATTTGGCGCGAATCCATATTTTTCAGAGTCCTGCAAATAATTTGCGGCGGCAAGATAAATTGGTCGTTTGTCCACAGCCCACGACTGTTCGCCGGCTGCGCATGTGGCCGCGCCAATAATAAAAAGGGCTTTTGCACGTTCGATTTCGTTGGTTTTGGGAATTGACAGTAGAACACGTTCTGCCATTCGTTTTGCTTCGGGATAAACGCCAAGTTCATAAGCAGTGAGAGCTTGTTGCAAAGTTGGCCGAGTCACATAATTGATAATCGCATTAGCAAGAAGAGCGATGCCTCCCAAAAAGAGAAAAAAAGCAAAAATAGCAATTATAATGCCGGCGGCAACATGTGATTTGAACCAATCAACGCAGTCATCCCAGAAATCGAGAACAATATCGAGAACTATATTTCCGGTCGAAATGGAGTCAGATTCATCATCATCATCGTCTTCGTCGTCTTTTCCACGTCCCTTTCCCAGCTTTTTAGGCGGATTATCATCGTCTTCTTCATTGTTGCTTTCTTTTTTTTGAGGACGACGTCGTTTTTTGGGCGGCGGTCCAACATTCTCTTCATCATCATCAAATCGAGAAATAGCCATTTGAAAAGGAGAGAACAAAAAATAATAAAAACGAAAAAACGATAAAAACAAGAAACGTCAAAATCAAAATGTACCAAAACGGGAATGAACACTATCAATTTACAATAAATAAGTCAAGAGCAACATAAAACACAAATGAGTTTGCTCTCTCTGATTTGGGAGTTTTGCCATCGTTCACATGTTTCAATGTTATTCATATACTCCGCACTGTCATAAAACGATACTTTTGTTAGTGTCATTTTTTTATAAATTTGCTTTGTTTTGCGAAACTACCACTTTCTACGAAAGCGGGTTAAACAGCTACGAAAGCGGGTTAAACATCTAATTGATAATGATTCGCTGTATATTGTCCAAATGTTCACAAACAAATTTCTCCCCCCACTCTTTTGTTTGTGGAAAATTTTGTGTATACTGGATGCCATGAAACATCTCAATTTTTCCATTCTTAGTTTCTTTTTGATGGCATTCTCGACTTATGTCGCGGGGGCCGTTTATGCAGTGGAAAAAAATGCCATCCAAATCCATTCGATTGAAGTCGGGACCGAGGGAATTTACAAAAATGGACACTGGACACAAGTAGTCGTCGAATTTAGCATTTTGGGTGATCAGAAACCGATTCGACTCGGCGTTTCGACGTTCGATTCTGATGGCACTCCTGTCACATATTGGACACCACTTGAAATGGAGACTGATGAATCGAATCTCAGTTCAATCACTCAAGTAAAACGATTTTGCGAGGAAGTTTATGTGAAATTCGGTCGCCAAAAAGGTTCAATGACAATTTTGTTTGAATATGCAAATGGTGACATTTTGAGTGAAAAGCAACTCACTCCGGCGGGAAGACCCGGAAGTTCTGCATCTCAGGAATCGACAGGACTATCTGTCCGATTCAATGAACCTGTTCCGAGTGAAAAGCCGGTGATTCTCTTTTTCGGTGATGAAAATACTGGAGTGCAGGGGGCAATTGCCGAACTCTCGCTCCGCGAAAATCGCCGCCCACTTTTGGTAAAAGTAACATCACTGTCTAAAATTCCGCAGCATGGATTTGCACTCGAAGCAATTGAACGAATTGTTCTCACCACGACAGAACCGCAAGTTTTTGCCGGTTTCACTGCAAAAAGTACACCGGTTTTGGCAATGATCGACTGGCTCCGATCCGGCGGAAAAATGCTATTTGTTGCAGGAAAAGATTCAGCTCCACTGCTTGAATCAGGCAAATCTGACCAAGAAAATGGTGTGCTTTCTCCGTTTTTGCCAGGAAAGTTTGAACGAATGGCAGAACTGCGGCAAGTCACAGGTTCGCCACTCGAAACATACATCGAAAGTAAACGGACTATTGTCATGAATGGGACTCCTGATGCCCCATATTTGCAAATGCCAAAATTCACGAATCCACACGGAATTGTTCTGGCACATGATGGCGACTTGCCTCTCATTTCTCGCACTGCTTTCGGATTCGGAACACTGACATATTTCGGCGGTGATTTGAGTGGAAAGCCACTTTCGTCGTGGTCTGACCGAGTTGAACTTGTCAGGCATCTGCTCGGCTGGAAAAAAGATCGTCGCACTCCGACTCAGCGCGGAATAGGAATGATTCAACTCGGTTATCACGATTTAAGTGGACAAATCCGAAGTGCTCTGGATCAGTTCGCCGGTGTCTGGATTGTTCCATTCTCGGTGATTCTGATATTTTTGGCGACATACTGGCTCGTTGTCTCGATTTTCGACTGGTTTTTTGTCCACAAAGTCCTCAAAAATCCAAGTTTGACGTGGATTACTTTTCCGACCTGGATTCTCCTGTTTTGTACACTCTCATATTTTTTGTCAGCTTCGGGGAGGCCGAATCAGCTTCTGGTAAATCAACTCGTCATTCGTGATTTCGATGCGCAGGCAAAACGCAGTTGTTTGTGGATGAATGTATACAGCCCCGTCGATGCACGTTATTCGTTTCAAAGTTCTTTCGATCTTTTTTCATGGAATGGACTCCCCGGAAGTGGCCTCGGTGGAATGGCCCCGAAAACGATTTCCCCGAATCTTTGGAACGTCGGAGAAGAACAATTTTTTGAACGCTGCAATAATGACCCAAATATGGGAAAATTGCGAAATGCACACATCGAATCCCGATTGAATGATGTGATTTTGCCGAACAATCGAATGATGCGTGTCCCCGCTGCTCCTGATTTTGTTCATGTCCCGATTCCTGTCCGTTCAACTAAGAGCTTTTTTGGACAATCGACTGGGAATGGAGATGAAAACAGTCAAAAAAATAAAATCAATGAAAAAGATTATTTCACGGAGATCAATCCGATTATTGCACAGATTGCTGATGAAAAAGGGATTCCAGTCGGCTCGCTGCAATATGGAAAAACAGGGAAAATACTGAAAAATACGCTCCTGATTTATGGGGACTGGGGGGTTCAACTGGGAATGCTGGAACCAGGTCAAAAAATCGACATCGACAAAGACACACCCAGAATTGATTTGCGAGATTTGTTATATCCGAAAGAAGTATTTGAAAAAGAATCACTGCGACATCTTGCTTCGTACAATGCACAATCGACCGATTTGAATTACATTGTGCGTGTAATGTCGATTTTCACGATTCTTGGTGGATATGAAACCGTCGGACTTTTCAATTCTTTTCGATCTTCTCTCGACATGAGCGACATTCTTTCCGCTGATCGCGCAATTCTGATTGCTGAAGTCAGCGACATTTCAGAAACCGAATCTGCTGCTGAAACGTCCATTCAAGATCATTTTGTTAATATCAATCGTGAAAATACCAATCGTGAAAATGGAACGACTCCACAACTTGTTTCAACTCGCACCGAAATTTGGAGATGCGTTTTGCCAATTCGATTGACCGCATTATCGCCGCGACTGAAACAGGAGCAAAAATCAATCAGCGGAGATGCTCTCGAAACACCAATTGCCCCAGCCGAATATGATCTCAATAGAAGATGATCGAATCCTTTCGCAGATGCACTTTTCAGCGAGCCGGAGATGTTAGTCACCGGATATTTCTCTAACAAAAACTAAAACTAACACTAAAACCGAAAATCAAAAGCGATGCAACTTTTAGACGGAAAATCAATTGCCGAATCAATACGAAAGGAAATAGCTGAAAATGTCGTCATTTTTCGGCATGAACATGGATTCGCCCCTTGTTTGGTCGCCGTCCTTGTTGGAGATGACCCGGCAAGTCACATTTACGTCGCCAACAAAGAAAAGGCATGTCAGGCAGTCGGAATTGAAAGCCGACTTTTCCGGCTTCCTGCTTCCACCACGACATCAGAACTTCTCGAAATCGTGCATAAATTGAATCGAGATAAAACGGTTCATGGCATTCTCGTTCAGTTGCCACTTCCAAAAGAATGTGACGAAAAGGCAATTTTAGATGCCATTGATCCCGAAAAAGATGTCGATGCGTTTCATCCCGACAATGTGGGACGAATCTCACAGGGCCGTCCGCGTTTTTTGCCATGCACACCAAGTGGAGTGCAGCAAATTCTTCTGCGAAGTGGGATCGAAACAGCAGGAAAACACGTTGTAATTGTGGGACGAAGTGATATTGTCGGAAAGCCGATGTGCCTGATTATGCTTCAAAAACAGCTGGGAGCGGATGCCACTGTCACTGTCGTTCACAGCCGCACAAAAAATCTTGCTGAATTGACTCAATTGGCCGACATTATTATCGTCGCAATTGGAAAAGCCAATTTCCTCACTGCGGAAATGGTCAAACCAGATGTCGTCGTGATTGATGTCGGAATCAATCGGCTTCCAAACGGGAAAATCTGCGGCGATGTCGATTTCGAGAACGTCAAAAATGTGGCGGCGGCGATCACTCCCGTCCCAGGTGGTGTTGGTCCGCTTACTATTGCCATGCTCCTGCAAAATACTCTCCGCGCTGCATCTCACTGTGAGAATTAGTATATTTCAACGTCATACTAAATACTTTGTTTTTTTGGCACCTGTGCCACAATTAACTGCATGAAATTTCAATCCGCACGATTAGCAAATGGTCTTGATGTCCTCGCTGAAATAAATGAAGAAGCATGGTCTGTCTCGTTGGGATTTTTTGTTAAAACGGGAGCAAGACACGAAACGCCTGATATTGCCGGTGTGAGTCATTTTCTCGAACACATGATATTCAAAGGAACAGAGTATCATTCTGCTGAATACGTTAATCGCCGTTTCGACGAAATGGGAGCTGATGCAAATGCGTGTACTTCCGAGGAACAGACGGTCTTTTTTGCATCATGTCTGCCTGAGTTTCAAAAAGATATACTCGATTTATTCGTGGCTATTTTGCGACCTTCACTGCGATCTGATGATTTTGAGATGGAGCGGCAAGTAATTCTCGAAGAAATTAAAATGTATGAGGATAATCCGCCATTCGGAGCAGATGAAAAAAGCCGCGAACTTTTTTTTGCAGGCCATCCACTCTCAAATGGGGTTCTCGGATCGCACGAAAGTATCATGAAAATGACTCGTACACAAATGCAATCTTATTTTTCGCGGCAATATCGTCCAAACAATATGTGTCTGATTGGGACGGGAAAGATCGATTTTGAGCTTTTTTGCGATCAAGCGGAGCGTTTGTGCGGTGGATGGACAAATTCCGAAAATAATTCTTCTGACAAATCTGCGATGCGAAAAATACATGGACATCATGGAAAGCATTGTTTTTTGAAGGAATCAGCGTCGCAACAATACACGATGCTGCTGAGTGACTCACCGAGTGGACGCGATGCAGACCGATTTGCGGCTGAACTTTTGGCAAATATTGTCGGAGATGATGTTGGCAGCCGACTATATTGGGAATTAGTAGACACAGGACTGGCCGATTCAGCGGGACTATCTTCAAATGAATTTCTCGATAATGGATTTTATATGACAGGTCTTTCGTCGGAACCAAACGTCGCAGAAGAAGTCCTCGAAAGAACACAGCAAATTTATGAAGATGTCATGCGAACAGGAATAACTGACGCTGAATTACAGAGGTCCAAAAACAAAGTGCTTTCTCGCCTAGTTTTAGAAAGTGAGAGACCGAGTGGCCGACTATTTTCTCTCGGAAATGAGTGGATGCTCAGTGAAACATATCACACTCTGCAAGAAGAGCAGGCCGACGTTTTACGGTTGACAGTGGCCGACATTCATGCTGTTCTCGAAAAATACCCGATAAATTCTCAATTGATTGTTTCAATCGGGCCAAATCCAGGTGTTGCTTACTGATTTACTCTTTTTTGCCCAATTTCTTCTTGGCGCAAATCATGTTCGATCATTTCACGCACTAGATCAGAAAAGGTACATTTTGGCTTCCAATTGAGTTTTTGGCGTGCTTTGCTGGCATCTCCGCAGAGCGTGTCAACTTCAGTCGGACGAAAAAATTGCGGATCGACTTCGACAAGAATTTTTTTTGTTTTGTGGCAAAGTCCCTGCTCTTTAAGTCCGCTCCCTTTCCATACTATCGGAATTTTCACCGTGTCAAAAGCAATTTCGATCAGTTCACGAACTTGATGACATTCGCCCGTCGCTAAAACAAAATCTTCCGGCTCGTTTTGTTGTAACATGGCGACCATTCCTTCGACATAATCTGCGGCGTGTCCCCAGTCTCTCCATGCGTCCATGTTGCCGATGGTGAGTTTTTCCTGTCGCCCCATTTTGATACGACAAACTGCCTGCGTGATTTTTCGTGTTACAAAATTTTCACCTCGAAGTGGACTTTCGTGATTGAACAAGATGCCATTACATGCAAACATGTTATATGCTTCTCGATAATTGACAACAGACCAAAATGCAAATAGTTTGGCGACTGCATACGGACTTCGCGGATAAAATGGGGACAATTCCGAAAAAGGTTTATCCGAAACACCGCCAAAAAGTTCAGACGTGGATGCCTGATAAAATCGCGTTTTCTTTTCAAGTCCGAGAAGTCGAATTGCTTCGAGAATCCGAAGTGTTCCGAGTGCATTGACATCGGAAGTATATTCAGGTGTGTCAAATGAGACACGCACATGAGACATCGCCGCCAAATTATAAATTTCGTCCGGCTGTGTTTCTTCAACAATCCGAACCAGTCCTGTCGCATCGTTCATGTCTCCGAAATGGAAAAGCAGGCGTTCTCGCATCAGATCGCGGTCTTCGGCAGAACAAATTTCCTCCATTTTGTTTGCATTATGAGTCGAAGAACGCCGCCTTATTCCATGTACCAAATAGCCACGCTGCAACAAAAGCCGGGCCAAATATGCTCCGTCTTGTCCTGTGATTCCCGTGATGAGTGCAGTTTTGGTCATAGTTTTTCCAAGTTTATCCCGCTTTCGTAGAAAGTCGATGTTTATTCATACTTTTTTTCATGTTGTTTTGGCGGCTGGACACGATTCGCAGCTTCCAGTACATTCTGCTTTTGGCGGCGGCGATGGCTTTTCGGACGAGGCCGACTTTTTATACGAATCGCTCCGATAATCGGTCTGATAGAATCCAGTTCCTTTGAAAACAATGGCCGCTCCGCCGCTGATGAGTCGGCGTAATTTATTTTTGCCACATTCGGGGCATTTTTTCAGTGGAGCGTCTTTGATATATTGAAATTCTTCAAATTCGTGCGAACACGCTTCGCACTGATAGTCATAAGTTGGCATAATTGCTATTGCATGTAAAAGTGGTGGAAATAAAGGATATTCTGTGCTGTTGACATTCGATAGTATTTTGGAAGGTTTCATTGACGAAAACATTCAACATAGTATGACCGACAGCAAAAACATAATTATTTATAAGTTTTCGCAAACGATGTCGCCGACTTCCTCGGTGCTAAATCCCATTTTTCCTGCCGCCTGACTTTTCATTTTCGTGCCGGTGACCGTCATTATCGCCTTCATTATACGTTCTCCCGCCTTTTCATAGCCAGCCTGATCAAGAAGCATCGCCGCCGCCGAAATCGTGGCAATCGGATTGATGACATTTTTGCCCGTATATTTCGGAGCACTCCCTCCCATCGGTTCAAACATACTCGTTCCACCCGCATCTGGATTGATATTTCCGCCGGCAGCAACACCCATCCCGCCCTGCAAAATGCCAGCAAGATCAGTAATAATGTCGCCGAACATGTTCGTTGTTACAATGACATCATAGTATTCAGGATTTTTGACCATCCACATGCAGCACGCATCGACGTGGTTGTAGTCGGTTTTGACATCGGGATATTCTTTTGCCACTTCTTGAAATGTTCGCCACCACAAATCGTGTCCGTAAGTCAAGACATTCGTTTTGGCGACGAGAGTGAGCATTTTGCCCTTCGGATTGTTCCGTTTCTGTGTATAATCGAATGCCCATCGAATACATCTTTCGCAGCCTTTTCGTGTATACACGGCAGTTTGTGTGGCCACTTCGTCGGGTGTTCCTTTTTTCAGCCATCCACCAATTCCCGCATACATGTCTTCGGTGTTTTCTCGCACCACAACAAAATTGATGTCGTCCGGCCCTTTTCCTTTGAGCGGCGTTTCTACTCCGGGAAAAAGTCGCACTGGACGGAGATTGATATACTGATCGAACGCAAAACGGAGCCGCAGCAGGAGTCCGCGCTCCAAAATGCCGGGGGCAACATCGGGATGGCCAATTGCACCAAGAAGTATCGAACGATAACCACGCAGTTTTTCAATTTCTTCGTCAGTGATAATCGTTCCCGTTTTGAGATAACGATCACCACCAAAATCATAAGAATCAAACTGAATGTCAAATTTTTCGAGTTTTGCGACGACTTTGAGGACTTTTACAGCTTCGGCGACGACTTCGGGACCTGTCCCGTCTCCGCCAAGAAGGGCGATTTTTAGTGTTTCGGTCATAATTTGTGACATTATAATTTGTGAAGTTGTTGTGGAAATCCGAGGCATTACTGCCCCGATCAATATAAAATTTGTTAAAACAAAAGTCGATTTGATTCCATTTTGGGCACAAATTGGCACGACTGACAATACCTGATTCTGGAATCGGCCCGGATGAAATCGCCCCAAATACCTTCAAAAGTGGAATTCCTTGATGAAATAATTTCATGGAACTCTTTTGGGAGATTACTATTTTATGTTTTATAAGCGGATATGAATAGGGGTGCAAAAGAATAATGGAGAAATTTTTTGCGACATTTTTTGCGACAAAGTATTTTTTGCCAGACTCCCCCCCTTTAGAAACCCTCGCTGTTGTGGTAGAATCCAGTCGGTGTTCCGTTCCATGTTTCGATTCCTTACTTTTTACTTTGATGTGGGGGTTCGTCTGGATCGTGTTGTCCGGCATTTCTGTGTTCTTGACGAAAGGCAACGTCGCAATGATCCTCGTTTGCGTCCGTTTTCTAATTCATTTTGATGTATTTGTGTCCTCATTACAGGGAATTTGGATTCATCTGCCCTGTTCTTTTTTTCACTGCCAGCTTTTTTCGAGAGGTGTTTTTTGAAAAAATTATCAGTGCCTTTCATCAAAACAACATTATTGAAACTTGGCCAGTCACTGGATTATCGAGAGTGATTTTTTGTTTCGTTTCTTTTTTATTGTCATCGATGTCCACAGTGATTGATTTTTTGATTTTTCATTGTACACCAAATCATCATCTGTATTGTTTTCTCAATTAACTTTTTGACTGTTGATTTTGGGCGGCAGTCACTCGGGTTTCCTTTCAGTTAAAGTTTTTTGGTATTGATGAAAATTGTTTAGTTTTCCGCCCCGTGTTATCTGTATAACTTCATTTTTTAGGATTCGTGTTTTATGGCAACTCCGTCGCAGCGATGTTTTGATTTTCCTGAAATTCGTCGATTTGGCACGCAGAACTCCAATTATGAAATTCCCGATTTGACCGTTCTACAAACGCAGAGTTACAGTCGTTTTCTGCAAGAAGACAAATCCCCTCGCAAAAGAGAGGATGTTGGACTTGAATCGGTTTTACGCGAGACATTTCCAATCGAATCTCAAGACAAATCAATTCGTCTCGAGTATTTGTACTATGAGCTGGAAAAGCCCCGTTTTGACCCAGATGAATGTCGTCAACTCCGTTTGACTTATGGAAAACCGTTCAAAGTGCGGCTTCGTCTGGTCAAACCGGAAGGAGCTACTGAAGAAGAGGTATATCTTGGCGACATTCCAATTATGCTCGGCGGCGGTGAATTTATCATCAATGGAGCCGAACGTGTTGTGGTGAGTCAGTTGCACCGTTCTCCCGGAATTGACTTTGTTTCTGAAATGGATGCCGACCGCAAAACATTCAGTTGCCGAGTTATTCCCGAACGTGGAAGCTGGATCGAAATCAACATGACTCGCAAAGAAACACTGGCCGCAAAAATAGACCAGAGTAGTAAACTTCCCATCATGTTGCTGCTGCGTGCCATGTCAGAGGAATATGGAACAAATGCACAGCTGATTCGCGTTTTTTATCCCACTCAGGTTATCAAAATTGATTCCGCGAAATCTGCCGTCACTCTCGAAGGAAAATTGGCTGTCACTGATGTCGTTTATCCAACTGGACACGAAAAAGCAGGCGAAATAATCGTGGAAGCGACGCAGCTGATTACAAAAGCGAAAGCAGAAGTAATTCGTGCTGCTGGTGTCAAAAAAATCGAAGTCATGGACGACCAGAAAAACAAACTTCTTCTCAATTCACTTGCAGAGGACAAAACACGTTCTCATGAAGAGGCACTTGCCAAAATTTACGTTCGGCTTCGTCCCAGCAATCCTGCTCAAATCGACAAAGCGCGTGAATTGTTCCGCGAAAAATTTTATGACCCAAATAGATATCGACTTGGCCGAGTTGGACGTTTTCGAATAAACCGAAAGCTTGGACTCAATATTCCGCTGGAAGACATGACACTAAAACCAGTGGATATTATTGAAGCGATTAAATACTTAAATCGTCTCTGGGGAGGCGACCGCGAAGTCGAAGTCGATGACATCGACCATCTCGGAAACCGGCGACTTCGTACAATTGACGAACTTGCCAGTGAAGAAATCAGAAAAGGTTTTCTCAAACTGCGCCGCACTGTCAACGAACGAATTGCCGCTCGGGGCGGAGACGAAATCACACCGCGTTCGATAATCAATCAAAAGAGTATTTCGTCTGTTATTGAATACTTTTTTGGTCGCAGTGAACTTTCGCAGGTCGTCGATCAAACTAATCCACTCTCGATGTTGACACACGAACGCCGTCTTTCTGCACTCGGCCCGGGTGGTTTGAATCGAAAGCGAGCCGGTTTTGACGTTCGAGATGTTCACTCGTCGCATTATGGACGTATATGTCCTATTGAAACTCCAGAAGGTACGAATATCGGACTCATTTCTAGTCTCAGTATTTATGCTGCCATTGATGAGTTTGGGTTTCTCGTCTCTCCTTATAGAAGAGTGGAAGATGGAAAATTGACCGATAAAATTGATTGGCTGCGTGCCGACGAAGAACACGAAGCTCGACTCGCCCCCGCCGACGTTCCAATGAAAGATGGGAAAATTTTGCCAGACCCAATTTCAAAAACCGTCATTGTGCGTTGTCGCGGCGATTATGATCCTGTTCCAGTTTCGGAAGTCCAATATGTGGATGTTTCACCGAGTCAGATGATTGGTGTTTCTGCCGGTCTGATCCCGTTTCTCGAACATGATGATGCAAACCGTGCGCTCATGGGATCAAACATGCAGCGACAAGCAGTTCCGCTTTTGATTTCGGAACAGCCTCTGGTGGGGACTGGACTAGAAGGACGCGCGGCGTTTAACTCAAGTCTTCTCGTCCACACTAAACACTCAGGTGTTATTTCTTATGTCGATTCTCAGCGAATTGTCGTCCAACACGAAGAAGGCGAAGAAGAACATATTCTCCGAAAATTTGTCGGTTTGAATGAGAGAACATGCCAAAATCAGGTTCCAATCGTCAAACCGAATCAGCAAGTCACCGCCGGAGAAATCCTCGCCGATGGTGCCAGTATGAGAAATGGTGAACTTTGCCTCGGTCGAAATGTCCTCGTTGCTTTTATGGCGTGGGATGGGTATAACTTTGAAGATGCCATTATTCTCAGTGAAGATATTGTCAAAAAGGACACATACACGTCGATTCACATAGAAGAATTTGATGTCGAAATTCGAGACACGAAACTTGGACGCGAAGAATTCACAAATGATATTCCAAATGTCGGTGAAAAAAATCTCCGCAATTTGAATGAAGAAGGAATTATCCGCGTTGGAACGTATGTTCGGCCTGGTGATATTCTTGTCGGAAAAGTCACTCCAAAGAACAAAACGGAATTGACACCGGAAGAAAAACTTTTGCACGCAATTTTTGGTCGTGCCGGCGAAGATGTCAAAAATGAGTCGCTCGAAGTTCCATCTGGAGTAGAAGGAATTGTGATCGGCACTCATAAATTTTCATGCCGAATGAGTCTCTCTGACGACGAACGAAAAGCATTCGATGCCAGTGTACATCGAGCGGAGAAGGAAGAGGATGTTAAAATTGATGCCATCTTCAAACCGATGATCGCCGAACTCGAAAAAGTCCTCGGACGTGCAATCAGCAAAGACGAGTTCGAGCAGCCAAAATTGTTCCGATTGGAGCACATCAACATTCCCGATGACGATCCAATTCGATCCAAACTCGAAAAGGTCTTCAAAAAACATTGGCCATTTGTTGAAGCGGCAATTGATTCCAAAGACCGACGAATCAACTCGATGAAACGTGGGGACGAACTCCGCCGCGGTGTTCTGCAAATGGTCAAAGTTTACATTGCCGCCAAACGAGTCATTTCTGTCGGCGACAAAATGGCCGGACGACACGGAAACAAAGGTGTTATCTCCAAAATCCTGCCACGAGAAGACATGCCATATCTCGAAGATGGAACGCCAATTGAAATTTTGTTGAATCCACTTGGCGTGCCAAGTCGTATGAACGTCGGACAGATTCTCGAAACACATCTCGGCTGGGCCGCATCGAAACTCGGTTATAAAGCGGTGACTCCAGTTTTTGGTGGTGCAACAGAGCAAGACATCAATGACGAACTAGAAAAAGCAGGCCTTCCAAGACACGGGAAAGTCAAATTGTATGACGGGCGAACTGGCGAGCCTTTTGATCAAGAAACGACGGTCGGATATATTTACATGCTCAAATTGCACCATCTCGTCGATGACAAAGTTCATGCCAGAAGCACCGGTCCTTATAGCTTAATTACTCAGCAGCCACTCGGTGGAAAAGCCAGGTTTGGCGGTCAGCGTTTCGGAGAAATGGAAGTTTGGGCACTTGAAGCGTATGGAGCCGCATATACTTTACAAGAACTATTGACAGTCAAAAGCGACGATGTCGAAGGACGCACGAAAATTTACGAATCAATGGTCAAAGGGGAGAACACGTTGGAAGCCGGAACTCCTGCTAGTTTTGACGTATTAACAAACGAAATTCGTGGACTGGCTCTCAATATGCAGCTCGAAAAGGCCGGTGTAATGAATGACATCGCTAATATGTAATTAGACATTCATTATACACCGCAACAAAACGAATAATTGAACACAAACATCCCCATTCATTTTACAACAGGAGAATCGGAGTGAGCAGCGAGTTTACTTATGACCGAATCAATGATTATGCTTCCGTAAAAATCAGCTTGGCACGCCCGCAGGACATTCGAGAATGGTCGTTCGGGGAAGTCAAAAAACCGGAAACAATCAATTATCGTACTTACAGACCCGAACGAGAAGGTCTTTTCTGTGAGAAAATTTTCGGTCCCGAAAAGGACTGGGAATGTGCCTGCGGAAAATATCGCGGTATGAAATACAAAGGGATGACATGTGATCGATGTGGTGTCAAAATCACCCACTCTCGTGTCCGCCGAAAACGAATGGGGCACGTCGATCTTGCCGCTCCAGTCGTTCATATTTGGTTTTTCAAAGCCACTTCAAGTCGACTTGCGACGCTTTTAGCGATGAAAGGTTCGGCTCTTGAAAAAGTAATCTATTTTCAAGATTATGTGGTGATTGATCCCAAAGACACTCCGTTCAAAGTCGGACAACTTCTCACTGAAGAAGAATATCGAAAAGCCCGCGATGAATATCCAGTCGGTGCTTTTGAAGCCGACATGGGCGCAGAAGCAATCCGAAAATTGTTGCAAAATCTCGATCTGGTCAATCTCTCGATTCAGTTGCGAGAGGAATTAAAGGAAAAAACCTCGAAACAACGCAAAAAGGAAATTATCAATCGCCTCAAATTGGCTGAATCGCTGCGAGACAGTGACAACAAACCGGAGTGGATGGTGCTCGATGCGATCCCTGTTATTCCTCCTGATTTGCGTCCTCTGGTTCTTCTCGAGTCAGGAACTTTTGCGACAAGCGATTTGAACGACTTGTATCGACGTGTGATCAACCGAAACACACGTCTGAAAAAACTCGTCGATCTGAATGCTCCAGAAGTGATTATCCGAAACGAAAAACGAATGTTGCAGCAATCTGTTGACGCTCTGTTCGACAATGGACGCTGCAAACGCCATGTTCTCGGTTCGAGCAATCGCCCACTCAAATCGCTCACCGACATGATTAAAGGAAAGCAGGGACGATTCCGAGAAAACCTTCTCGGAAAACGAGTCGATTATTCGGCCCGAAGTGTGATCGTCGTCGGACCCCATTTGCGATTGCACCAGTGCGGCCTCCCCAAAAAAATTGCACTCGAACTCTTTCAGCCGTTTATTATTCGTCGTTTGAAAGAACTCCAACATGCCGACACAATCAAAAGTGCGAAAAAGATGCTGGAAAGAAAGGATGAGGAGGTCTGGGATATTCTCGAAGAGGTGATTCAAAATCATCCCGTCCTTTTGAATCGTGCTCCTACTCTGCATCGAATGGGTATTCAGGCATTCGAACCGACACTCGTCGAAGGGAATGCCATCAAATTGCATCCACTTGTTTGTCGTGGCTTCAATGCCGACTTCGACGGCGACCAGATGGCAGTCCATTTGCCTCTTTCCCTCGAAGCACAAGTCGAAGCACACACTCTCATGCTTTCGACAAATAACATTTTTAGTCCAGCAAATGGCGCACCGATTATTTCGCCGTCACAGGACGTGGTCATGGGATGTTATTACATCACAATGTCTCGGCACTCAGACGACGAATGTAAAAAAGTTTGGGACGACGTTAAAAACAAAAGAGTGGGAGAAAACCGTTTCCAAAAGCTAAAAGGCGATGGAATGCAGTTTTCCAGTTATAATGAGTTGTTTCTCGCTTATTCGCACCACATTGTCGATCTACATGCGACAGTAAGAGTCCGAATGCCGGAGAGTCGCTGGCTCAAAAATGATCCCAAAATTAAAGATGGCTGTGTTTTTGAAACGACACCAGGTCGAATGATTTTCAATGACATTCTCGAAAAAGGAATGCCATATTACAACGAATCTCTCAAATCTGGCGGTCTGGCCACTGTCATTAGTGACTGCCATGAATATGTGGGCCGCCGTGGAACAATCGACTTGCTCGATAATTTGATGCGACTCGGATTCGAAGAAAGCACGAAAAGTGGTCTCTCGTTTGCGACTGACGATCTCATCACGCCAGAAACAAAGCACAAAATTATTGAAACAGCAGAAAAACAAGTCGAAAAAGTCAGACGCAGATATGAAGATGGTGTGATTACCGACACAGAACGATACAACCAAGTTCTTGATACATGGACACATGCACGCGAAGAAATCACGGCGCAAATGATGAAAGAACTGGAACATGACACCCGACAAGATTGGTATGTCAATCCAATTCATTTGATGGCGACATCAGGTGCCCGAGGTGGAACCGAACAGATCAGGCAGCTCGCTGGAATGCGTGGTCTCATGGCAAAACCAAACGGAAAAATTATTGAAACACCAATTAAAGCCAATTTCCGCGAAGGACTTTCCGTTCTCGAATACTTCAGTTCGACGCACGGTGCCCGAAAAGGTTTGGCCGACACTGCACTCAAAACGGCTGACTCTGGATATTTGACACGAAAACTTGCCGATGTGGCCCAAAATGTCGTCGTGACAGTGGACGACTGTGGAACCACACAGGGAATTATGAAGAGCGTGTTGTATCGTGGTGAAAAAGTCGAAGTCAGTCTCGCAGACCTGATTCGTGGTCGTATTTCTCGCGTCAACATTGCTGATCCACTCTCCGATGATGCGATGATCGTGAAAGAAAATGGACTTATCACTGTGGAAGTGGCACGCAAAATCGAAGAACTTGGACTCGAAAAAATCCAAATTCGAAGTCCAATGACTTGTGAAGCCGAACTTGGCGTTTGTGCAAAATGTTATGGAATGGACCTTTCAACCTCAAAAATGGTCGAACAAGGACTTGCAGTCGGAATTATTGCAGCGCAAAGTATTGGAGAACCTGGAACGCAGCTCACAATGCGAACGTTTCACATCGGTGGTGTTGCTGCCCGCGATGTCGAAGAAAGTGAAATTCGCACAAAATATCCGGGCCGTGTGAAATTTGTACAACTCGAAGTCATTGAAACCCAGGACGGACAACGTATTTCATTGTCCCGAAATGGTGCTGTTGCTATTCTCGATAACAGAGGCCGAGAAAGAGATAAATACAATGTTCCGATTGGTGCGAGTATTGCCGTCAAAGAGGACGAAGAAGTCGTGGTCGGACAAAGTATTTGTAACTGGGACCCACACAGTGTCCCGATTCTCGCCAAAGTTTCTGGTATTGTCAATTACGTCGAAATAGTCGATGGTGAAACAGTGCGAACAGAGGTTGATCCGAACACCGGAAAAACTCGTCGTATTGTCGCCGACTTGAAAGGGGACAGACATCCGCAAATCGACCTGAAAAACGAAGCCGGAACTGAAACTCTCGATTTCTATTATCTTCCCGGACGTGCCATGATCGAAGTCGAAAATGGTGACCATGTCAAACGCGGTGCATTGCTCGCCAAATCAGCTCGTGATGTGAGTGGAACGCAGGATATTACAGGTGGACTTCCGCGTGTTACAGAAATTTTTGAAGCCAGAAAGCCGAAGGACCCCGCTGTAATTGCTGAAATTGATGGTGTTGTCGAACTTGGTAAAAAAGTTCATGGCAAACGAACTATTTTGATTCGGAATGAAGAAACTGGTGCTGAGCGAATCCATGAAATTTCGCACGGAAAACACATGCGAGTGCAAAAGGGAGACAGCGTGAAAGCTGGTCAGGCAATCACCGACGGCCCACTTGTTCCACACGATATTCTTCGCATTTCCGGCGAGGAAGAAGTGCAGGCATATCTCGTTCGAGAAATTCAAAATGTTTACAGAAGTCAGCGCGTCAAAATCAACGACAAGCATATTGAAATTATCGTTTCACAAATGCTGCGAAAAGTTCGCGTTGAATCAGCGGGAGACACTAAGTTGCTGGAAGGTGTCCAAATTGACATGCAAACCTTCAAAAAAGCAAACAAAGACATTGCCGGGTGTGTGAAAATCGTCGATTCGGGTTCCACGCCACTTGAAGTCGGGGCAATTGTGCAGCGAGATGTTTTTGAGCAATATAATGCTGATGCCGAAGCAGAGGGAGGAAAACCTGCAAGTTCGAAAAAGACCGAACTCGCACAGGCATCGACGCAGCTTCTTGGAATCACGAAAGCTGCGGTGCAAAGTTCGAGTTTCATTTCTGCTGCGAGCTTCCAAGAAACGACCAAAGTTCTTACTGAGGCCGCCATTGCAAGTAAGAAAGATAATTTGATCGGATTGAAAGAAAACGTCATTTTGGGGCATCTCGTTCCCGCAGGAACGGGTTTCCGCACTTATCAACTCGCAGAGTGGAAATTTAGCAACGATATTCCTGAGGAAATGATGGACGATATACAAATCGCTCCAAAACGCTCATTTGCATTATTGGAAGCAATACCAGACTCTTCTGCGTCAGAAGATAATATAACAAAATATCACACAGACTTTAACAATGATATCCTCACGGAAGTCGATGATGGTGATATGTTTGAAACCGGTTTTGACAATGACTAAATCGAAACAAAAACCGTCGATTCTTATCGACGGTTTTTTCTTGTTGCATCATGGTTTTTCTCTCAAATACAATTGAATAAAATTACGACACATTCTTTGCAAAACAAACTTCGAGTTATTTGGCGATCTAAGATTGTTTTCGTTTTGAGTCTCATCATTTGGAGCAACATTGTTTCAGTGTCAGTGATCAAGGCGGCAAAACCAATTATGCCATCGCAACTTATTCCAAATGGTCTCAGTTACAAAAATCATTTCACTGATGCCCGCACAGACACTGTTGTTCGCACCCCAATTCGCCTCGACTGTATTCTTGTTGATGGAATTGACAAACGCATTTCTCACACTTTTTTACGCTTTTCCCACTTCGATCCAGCTAAATTCGCCCGTTCTTGCTCTCTCCAAATAGATTCTCATGTCGAAACGTCGAAAATATCAAGATGTTAGTGAATTAGCGATGCCGCCAATTACGGAGAATCCCTCCAAAAAGCCATCGCAGAAATTTTCCAAATCAGAGCGAAAATCCGATCTGATGACATACATTTTTCATTTATTGAAATTTGGTGGAACCATGACATGTGGTCTCGTGCTTATGACGATTTTAGGACTCCTGCTCGTTTGGGGAACTTTTATTGAATCGGAATATGGCGGAGCAGTTGCCCGATTTGCATTATATGGGAGTAACTGGTTTGCATTGCTGATTGCTCTGCTGGCATTGAATCTATGCGCCGCGATGCTTTTTCGATTGCCGTGGAAACGACAACACATCCCATTTCTTGTTACACATTTGGGAATCGTCATTTTTCTAATCGGATGTTTTCGTACATGGAAAATGGGCGACGAAGCTTATTTGACTCTCCCAGAAGGAACCGCGTCTTCACTGGCAACAAAACAGGATGCCCAGCACTTCCAATTGCAGACTCTTTCGCACCAAAATGACGAATATAAAGAACCTGTCGATATTGCTTTCGTGCCCGGTCCGTTTAATTGGGAAGACTATAATCGTGAAAAATGGTTTCAACAGTCGCGTGCATTTCGTGTTTCTCTCTGGATGGCAATGCAGCTGGGAAATAGACATTACAATACCATTTCCGTGCCTCGTTCTTTGAAAGGCGTAAAATTAGAAGTTCTTGATTATCTCGCCAGTTCGACGACGGAGCGAGTACCACCAATCGAACTCGATATTCAATGGAAAAAAACTCGCACGGTCACATCGCCAATTGGAGAAACACAAACCGTTCCACGTTCCAAAGAACGTGTTGTTCTTGATCTGAAACCGCCGCATCCAATGAGTCGTGAACCATCTCGAAATGCTCGTGCTGAAATGGTGGGAGGCGAATGTGTTTTTTTTAGTATCGCAACTTCTCGCGCGGAAGTCGATGCTTTTCTGCACACAAAACCTGAATCAAGTATTCTTACCGCACCTTTTGGACAAATTGTTCTTGGTTATTCAGGACAATTTTACAACATTGATGTCAAAAATCTTATTTCTGTTACTGAATTAGGGAAACCTTTTCACATTGAAGAAACGTCACTCGTTTTGCAGGATGTCCGCATGATGACACGCGGCCCATTCATCGGATTTACCATCTCATCAGGAGAAATTAAAGAGTCGATGATGATGAGTCCCACTGTCCCGGAAATGTGTACATCTGCGCCGAAACTTGGGATTTTTGGTTCATACTGGGTAAATCCTGAAATGTTATTACAAAATGATCCAGAACGTGTTTCGCCGCAGATCATTTCACGTCTCAGTGATCCGATTTTCGAATTTTTACAAGGTCCAGATGAGGCTCTTTATTATCGTCTTCGAAACTCAGAAACAGTACTGGCTTCTGGAAAAGTCCCTGAAACAGTGGAAGTCAAAGGAGTGCAAACGAAACCAACTTTTGTGGTCGCAGAAGGCACTCCTTTTGAAGCCGAAGTGTCAGTGCAGCGATTTGTGCCACACGATATTCCGGGATGTCGAATCGCATCCAGTCCTGTTGGAAAAGATCGAGCAGCATCACCACGAGTAAAATTGCGAGTCGTGGTCGATGACAATGAAGACGTGTTCTGGCTCCGCGCAGGTAACTCTTCGTTCGCTGGATTGCCGCCAAATAATGACCAAGTTCGCTGGATTGTTGGGAAAGATCGCACTTTCCAGATTATCTGGAATCACGATGTCATTGATCTCGGATTCGGTGTCTATCTGAAACAATTTGAAAAACGAACCGAACTTGGAACTCGTATGCCCTCCCATTATTCAAGTTTGGTCGATTTCGTAACAAAAGATTCTTTGCCAAATTCAACCAAAGGATTTTCACGACCAAATTCCGATTTACATTCTTTCCCGAATGGTGAAAACGTGCTGATTTCAATGAATCATCCAGCCGTTTTTCAAGGAAATAAAGGACGTTTCCGAATTTATCAGTCGTCATATACTGGCCCATATTCTCCTGAGCATCCTAGTTTTTTTGAACTTTATAATGGCACGATTTTTCCCTGGGAAACCGCGCCGCGAGAAACTTTGTACATGAGTACATTTTCAATCAATGACGATCCAGGTCGTGGAATGAAATATCTCGGTTGTTTCTTATTGCTGCTCGGAACAACGATGTTCTGTTTTTTGAGACGACCAGCGATGTAACAAAAATGCCAAATAAAAAATAATAACCAGACACTATAAATGTATGCGTTCACGCCCACAAAAGCCCCTCATTTTCAAGGAGTGGTGCCCGACCAGGGCGGGATGGTTCCTGTCCGATAACAAGTTTGACGATTTTGCCAAATAATAACAGCGGTAAAAACAACACGCTTCTACGAAGCACAGCTGAACTTGTTAGTGGACATGGGATGGTTCGGACGCACCAAAAAACGAAAACACTCATCTGTTTCGCCATCGAAATCATCAATCAAGAATCTATCAAAAGAATCGCCATGAAAAAGCTCTTTTTGCAACAAACATATTGGACGTTGTTCTTGTCATTCGTCTTTTCTTGTCTTTTGAATTTCATCGCACCAACATTTTCTGTTGCACAAACATGGAAAGACTGGGACACTCTTCCCGTCTTTCACGATGGCCGTGTTATGCCGAACAGTTCATTTGCACGCCAAATTGTCAAGGAAATCACCGGTTCCACGATGCCATATTTGGTCCCCGATGACACAGTTCTCGCCGAACTAAATCGCGTTGCTGAAAGCAAACCGCGCGCGTCGCAGCAAGAATCGAATGATTACCAGTTCCTTATTCGACGTGACAATGGATTGCAAAACCTTGATTTACAATCGTCGAATTTTAATGATTCTTCCGATGGTAAAAAAAATGAAGTTGATTTAGCAATTAGCCATTTAACTTCGGCACAAGCAGCTCAAATTCTGAGACGTATTCAGGCTTTTCTTCCTGGAACAGGTCGGTTTGTAACCGCAAATGAACTGCTCCTTTCATGGATTACAGAACCAGAAATCTGGGAATTCATTCCGATTTTTTATGTTCCAGAATACGATTATCGCACAGAAATACTCGATATTCCGTATCAAAATTTGAGCCGGACGCGTTTGCGCCGTGTTTCACCATTTCAGTTACAAAATTCCAGCGGTTTTCAGCAGCGTCTGATCAGCATGGAACGCAAACAAGAATCATCATCCGAATCACCGAGTGAATTTGATCAAATTACAAATCGAATAATGCAGGAATATCAGACGTTTCAAGAGCTGATATTCGATCCACATTCTGATCTTCCGACACGAATGATTGACATTCTCAGACAGTCAGTCGATTATGAAGACAATCCATCGGCAAGTGCGACAAACGGTTTCCGAACATGGGGACATCTGCTCAATTTAGCAGAAACATCTCTCGACCGAATCAACCAAGAAACGGAAAATCATCCGACGACTAAGCGATGGCACGCAATTTCACGCAAAATAATTCAGTTGGCGACCGCTTTTGACAAAATAAATCCAAATGAAACAAAGGCGACTCCGAATCTCGAAGCGGTCGAACGGCAATTCGATTTGTTGCTCGATGCAATTGATGTTAATTTGGAAGAAAGTGCGGCGATGATGGAAAAAATTTATCCCGAACTTTCACTTCAGAAAGCAGGCCAAAAAATTGATGCGACGACAATTCTCCCCGGCCTCTTTTCGCAGCAAAACATTTCTGATCCACAAACGCTGACTCGATTGAAACAAGCGGTATTGATGTATTACCACTCACTCAAAATTCTTAAATATGAAGTCGAGATGGCATTTTTATCTTTGTATGACAATGGACGCACTTTGCGTGTCATGCCACTTCGCATCGAATCTTCACTGAACCAAAATGAGCGAACAGTGGACATGTCGCCCTGGTTATCTTTGCAAGTGATTCGACATGGAGGCGAACGTGCTATTCGACGTTTTTTGTATCCAGCTTATCAAAGTTCGGACGCAAAAAAAATGGATGCCAGTTCTATGGATGCCAATTCTATCGATGTCAATTCTACTTTGCAAAATTCAAAGACACAAATTACATCTGACTCGCAGGATAAAACGATTCCCGAACTAAATCTCATAATTGACATTAACTCTGATAACTTAGTAGATAGTTCAGAAAATGCTCCTGAAAAAAATGAAATGGAAGCTTCGTCTGAAAATGGACAAACCGACTCTGGAATGTTCAGTGAGACTAAATCAAATTCCGAAAAAGTGGTTCAAAGCGGCATTTCTGATTCCGCAAATATGGCATCTAGTTCCGATCAACAAGAATCCGCATCTGATGACATGTATGAAATTGATCTTTTTACTCCTGAAACGAAAAAGTCTGCAAATGAAGTTGGAACAACATTTTCGATGAAAAGTCGTATTCAGGGCGGCGACCCGATTGATCGGATTCGCGCAGCTCTCGAAGCACTTCATATGGCATATCTCGCCGTCGATACAAATCGTGGATATGCAGATTTTCGTGGGGCGGCATCTGATTTTGCAAACACGATCCGCGATCTAAATAAACTGAGCGAGTCCAATTTCCAACAACGCAACAAAATCGAGTCCGAACTGGCGGATTCGATTGCAAAACGCACATCAACATCAACGAACACAGATGCGAAATCCCAAAACGATATTTCCAAAACTGATTATCCAGCCGCCGGTTCATTGAACATGGAATATATCTATTTTCGATACAAACCATTTTTGTGGATGTGGATATTTTCTGCTCTTTCTATTGTTTGTGTCGGATGCTCGGTAATTTTTGGAGTGGTGCGTCATGCGAGCATTGAAGCGACAAAACAGGCCGGAATTGATTCCACACTGCGCGATCCAAAATATACATCCAATTCCAATTTTACGTCTTCGCCGGAAGAATATGCTTTCTGGACAGGAATTGTATTTCTCGTTTTGGCCACATTGGTCACTTTTATTGGTGGAATGATGCGTGCCTGGATCAGTGGATGGGCCCCAGTCACGAACATGTATGAAACGATTGTGCTGCTGGCTTTTTTTGCGAGTCTATTTGGTTTGTGGTATTCACTGACACCACTCCTGAAACCTGCGACTTCACTCGCTTGGTCATATTCATCGTTTCCTTCGGTTTCTAAATTTCTTTCTTTATTTTCACAAACAAAACAAGACGAATCTGAGTCATTAGATCGAGTGACGTTCCCAAAACGCGAATTAGATGCCGCTCTATTTCGAGGAGATTTTGAGGCATCCGACAAAATATCAGCTCCGTCTCAAAAAATGTGGTCGATGACACAAATTCAATTGATCTGGCAGAGCGTTTTCGTTTTGCCTCGAATCATTTTAATGCTGCTCACCTTTTTTGCCGTGATTCATCTCTCTTATTATGAATATGCAAAGACCCACTCCGTTTTTGAAACAGCAATGCAAATGCTTCAAATTCAAGACATGATCGACCTGATGGTCGTCATTCTGAGCATCGGATTGATTGTCTGGTTCGTTCCACATTTCATTTTGACGGCAATTTTAAGTATCATTTTTTTGGCTCGCCCAAGTCATATTGCCGCCGAACTCGGAATCATGCCAGTGCGACAGGAGTTGCAACTGAATGTGCCCACCAACAGACCTGAAAGGAGTGAAATGAACTCGATTTTCCGCGGCGAAAGTGGTTCTGATTCATCACAAACAATGTTTTCAAGTGGTTTCATCTGGCTGAATCAGGCACGCAATCAAATTCTGGAAAGAAAAATTTTCCTTCTAGTCGCAGCTTTTATTGTGCTTTTCGCCGGACTCGCTGCCGAGTTTAATTCCACGCAATTTAATCCGAACATTCGTCCACTCGTCGCCGTTCTGAGGAGTAATTTTTGGTTGACAATTCACGTCATCACAATTATTCTTGGATATGCAACTGCCATGCTCGCATGGGGACTGGCCGCATTCGCACTGGGATTCGCAATTTTTGCAAGATATCGACATATCCAGTCACCGACAGGAAAACATCTCGCTCTTTTGCCACTTTTTTGCGACCAAGTAGCTCCAACTATTCATAAACTTCTGCAATTCGCACTCCTTTTTCTCATTTTAGGAACAGTTTTAGGTGGTCGATGGGCCGATTATTCATGGGGCCGATTTTGGGGATGGGACCCCAAAGAAGTTTGGGCACTGATCGCAATTTTGTTCTATTCCATCGTCTTGCATGGTCGCATTGTACGTTTTTATGGACACATCGGACTCCTTGTCGGCGCACTGCTCGGAGGAATTGTTATTGTGATGACGTGGTATGGAATCAATTTTGTGATGAAAGGAAGTGTACATTCTTATGGAGGCGGCGGAGCGGGACCGGCGATGATATTTTTGGTGACTTGTGTCGTCATAAATTTGCTCTGGGCATTGATAGCACTTTTTCGTTACTCGACTGAAGTATATGGAGTTGAGGCATAAATGTCCCTTTTTTTTCGCGTCCACACACTTGGTTGTAAAGTGAACCAATATGAATCGGAGTATTGCCGCGAAGCCCTTTTGCGACTGGGATTCGCAGAAGTTCCTGAAAATGAAACGCCTGACCTGCTCTTAATCAATACATGTGCAGTCACCTCTGAGAGTGATCAAAAAAGTCGGAAAGTTGTCCGAAAAATGATTGCCGAGCATCCACATGCCGAAGTCATTGTGTTCGGATGTTCGGCGCGTTTTCGACCAGAAATGTTTCACTCAATTTCTGGTGTCGCCAAAGTGTTCGCAAATCAAAAAGATATGTCGGACTGGCTCCAACAAATCGGACTTGAAGATGAGTGTTTTGGAATCCGGCGATTCGGAGAGCGACATCGTGCTTATATTAAAGTGCAGGACGGATGCCAAGTCGGATGTTCTTATTGCATCATTCCGAAAGTGCGACCGATCTTGAAAAGCCGCCCGATTCCCGAAGTGGTCGCAGAAGTGCAAAATTTGTTTCAAAATGGATATAAGGAAATAGTTCTCACTGGAATCCATTTAGGACATTATGGAATCGATTTACCTGTAATTTCTGGCGAAAAACCCTGTTTGGATCGGCTCGTCGCTGAATTGTTGAAACTGAAACACTATTTTCAACTCCCTTTTCGGATTCGTTTGTCCAGTTTAGAAGCGGTCGAAGTTTCTGATGAACTGATTCATTTAATGTCGCAAAATCCAGATGTGATTTGCCCGCACTTCCATCTGTCGATGCAAAGTGGAAGCAATGACATTCTTCGGCAAATGAAACGTCGATGGATGCGAGAACCGTTTATTGAACGATGCCTCGAAATAGTTTCAAAATTTGACCGACCTGCCCTGACAACCGATGTAATTGTTGGCTTTCCAGGAGAAACTGAAAGTCATTTCGATGAGACGATTCAGGCAGTGGAACAACTTCGTTTTTCAAAGATACACCTTTTTCGTTTTAGTGCTCGTCGTGGAACGGAGGCGGCCACATTATCGAATCAGGTTTCGCCGCAAGTACAAAAAGAGCGAGCCAGACGACTCGCCGACATTGCCGACAAGCTCCGAATGAATTTTGCCGCCTCATTGGTTTCTTCAAATCTTTCTGTCCTCGTCGAAAATGAGTGGGGAGGAACGGCGGATCGATATATTGATGTCAAATTTCTGGACAGAAAGAGGCCCGAACTAATTGGCCAACTCGTTTCCGTTCATATTTGCGAATCCGAAGGTGAAATTTTGCGTGGGATTCCTGTTTCGATGAATTCTAATTTGGTTGTATCCATTACAACGTGATCCAAATACTATTTTTCATTATTGTTCAGATATTCTTTGTTTTACTCCCATTATTTATACTACTCACAAAGTGAATGATTTTTCTAAGTCAGACATCGAATTGTGTAAACGCACTCTGATTCCGCTCACTCATCTCCGTTCTGGCGATTCGGCAACGATAATTTCTGTTCCGAATTTAACTCCAGATGAAAATCAAGTAATCTTTCCAGAAGAAGGATTACATGGTCGTTTTTTTGGTCTTGGTCTCATTCCAGGAGTCTCCGTTCGATTGTTACACGGCGGATCGCAAACAAGCACGCCACTTAGAATTGCAGTGGGACACACACGAATTGCACTTGCGCCGGAACTAGCTGAAAAAATCATGGTCTCATTAGAATTGGACTAATTTTCATGGGCTTCGCAGAAACGGAAAGCAGAAACGGAAACGTAATAAAAATCTATTTTCTTCAAAGGGGGTGCTTTTTTTCTGTGATTTGTTAGAATAAACTACTTGTTTAGTATCGTCTTATGTTGATATTGTGATTTTTGACATTTTTCATCTTATTTTTTGCCATGTCCCAGACAACAACACCCGCCGCATCTGCCGCCCCCGCATCTGCCAGTCTTTCGCCAGAAGAAATGGTCAAACGAGTTTGTCAAGCAAAAGACAGACTGCTCAAAGAAGTCCACAAAGTAATTGTTGGTCAGGACGAAATGCTGGAACAGATGCTGATCTGCATTTTCGCACGCGGGCATTGTTTGACAATTGGAGTCCCCGGTTTGGCCAAAACACTGACCGTTTCAACTCTCGCAAAAGCACTCCAAATGAAGTTTTCGCGTATTCAGTTTACTCCCGATTTGATGCCGAGCGACATCACGGGAACTGAAATAATTGATATTGATCCGGTGACAGGTGAACGTAAATTTCGATTTGTACGAGGACCAATTTTTACAAATGTTTCACTGGCGGATGAAATAAATCGAACACCGCCGAAAACACAGGCCGCATTACTTCAAGCAATGCAGGAATATGAAGTGACTGTTGCCGGAAAAACATATCCACTCGATCCTCCTTTTTTTGTGATGGCGACGCAAAACCCAATTGAACAGGAAGGAACTTATCCACTTCCAGAAGCCCAGCTCGACCGATTTATGCTTTCGATATACATCGGATATCCGACAAAAGACGAAGAACGTCAAATTGTTCTTGGCACGACGCAAACGAAAAAGGTCGAAATAGAACCGGTTTTGCAGGCGCAGGACATCGTGTGGATTCAGCAATTGGTCCGCCAAGTGGCCGTTTCTGACCACATAATAGATTATGCGGTCGAACTGGTGAGAGCGACACGTCCGAAAGAATTATACAGTCCGCAATTCGTGCAAAACTGGCTTTCTTGGGGAGCCGGTCCACGCGCTGCACAAAGTATTATTTTGACGGCAAAAGCACGGGCGATATTAAATGGTCGATTTGCCGTCTCTGGCGACGACATTCGTACAATGTGTTTTCCTGTTTTACGACATCGTATTTTCACTAATTTTAATGCAGATGCGGAAGGTGTCGATGTTAATAAAGTGATTGAAAAGATTATTGAAACGATTCCCGAACCTTCGCATGGTGATCCAGTTGCGGCGAAGGCAAGACAGAGTGCTCCGGCGGCAACATCAAAACCGAGCGGCGCGGCTGCTCCGGCGGCGGGGACGAAACCGAGTGCAGCGAATGTTCCACCGAATCCATCTGCTTCGAATCCGAATACATCTCCGGTCATTGCTGCGCCGCCAAAACCGAAGGTGTGATCGGAGTGCCGGAGTGTGAAAAAACATGTGTTCACTGAATAATCTGCTGGCGAATGATCATCCGGCCCAAGATAGAAATATGGCGGCGGCGATTCCGGCTGTTCGGCGGGTGTTCTTTGGCGAGCCGCCGACGTAAGTCGGCGGGTTTTGTTGGGCGAGCCGTCGGCGTAAGTCGGCGGTGTGTTCGTCAAAAATCGTCAAAAAAACACAACAATCCCGTCGGGATTGAATAATGGTCGTCCCGTGTGAGGCGTACTCGCCGAAACACGGGGGAACGTGTCGCAAAAACACACAACAATCTCTCCGAGATTGAGGAAGACATAATTTTACACGAAATCGGTCACGCATTGTGCGAAGCATTGTTCAGTCGAGTGCTGCCTCGAATTCTTTGATCGACTGGCATTCTTCTGCGGTCACGGCGAGCGATTGCAAAACCACGACATCGGC
>JBOFGF010000252.1:0-4939 GCA_051649005.1 Thermoguttaceae bacterium
GGAAGGATGCGAGACGGTCATACTAAATACATGCGGCTTCCTTCAATCGGCCAGAGACGAAGCGCGGGAATATATCGACGCACTCTGCGAATTGAAAAAAAATGGTGAAATCAAACGCGTTGTCGTTCGTGGATGTATGCCGCAATTCGAGAATATTGACTTTCTCAGACGCGAATTTCCAGATGTCGATGAATGGACCGGTGTGCCAAAAATTGAAGGACAAAATGCCGAACTGACTCCGAAAAAATCGAATTCCGCTGAATCCAACATTGCTGCGGCAAATCCACTGCCCGCTCGTCATCTTTTGACGGAATCACATGTCGCTTATTTAAGAGTCGCAGATGGCTGTGACCGAAATTGCACTTTTTGCGCAATTCCTAAAATTCGTGGACATTTTCGCAGTGAAACAATGGAATCGCTGCTGAATGAAGCACACCATCTCGCTGAAAATGGTGTCAAAGAACTCGTCGTCATTGCACAAGAAACAACATTTTGGGGGAACGATTTATACGGAAAACCGCGACTGGTCGAACTTTTGCGGCAACTCGAAGCAATTGACGGGATTAGATGGATTCGTCTGATGTATACATATCCGGCTTTTTTTGATGACCAACTGATCGAACTTTTTGCCTCCAAAGGAAAACTCGTTCCTTATATCGACATTCCACTCCAACATGCCAATGACACAATTTTGCACAAAATGAATCGACGTGTAACTCGCGCAGAAACTGAAATACTGCTCGCCAAATTGCGGGATCGAATCGACAATCTCGTGCTGCGAACCTCATTCATTGTTGGATTTCCGGGCGAAACTGATGCGATGTTTGAAGAACTGCTCCGTTTTGTCGATCAGTGGCAATTCGAACGGGCCGGTGTATTTCGTTATTCAGCCGAAGCTGGAACGGCGGCGATGAAATTTTCAGATCGTGTTCCGCCGCGCGTTGTTGAACGTCGTTTTGATCGCCTTTATAAACAATGTGAAAAGTATTCGACAGCATGGGCCAATCAACAAAAAGGGCGAATTGTTGATGTGCAAATTGATGCCCCTTTTGTCGATGAATCTGGACACAAAGAGCCGAATGTTTTCCTCGGACGCACCTGCTGGGATGCACCCGATATTGACCCAGTTGTGTATGTCACCAGCACGCAACTTCAGAACGGCGAACTGGTTTCCTGCGAAATACTCGAAACAGATGGATGCGACTTGGTCGCAATTGCTTTGTCCGAATAAAGTAAAAGGACATCACACAAAATTCGCTTTTTGAAGAATCTACGAAAAATTTCCTGAAAATCGCCGAAAAATTGCTGAAAAATGCTGAAAAATCGCCAGTATTTGTCATAATAAAATACACAAAACGCCGCGGTGTTTATGAACCCCACTTGACTCAGAGTGGAGGGCGAGTACAATTACCATCTGTTTTTAGTCAATTGCGGTTTGTGACCGGCCCGCCTCCGCAATTTTGCTTTGGCCGACACTCGCCTTAACTTCAAAACGCCATTCGACTCGCTGATTCAGTGTTCAGATTTCAAGAACAGTCGTCTATTATTCCGCAGTAATGCAGTAATATCGACAGTAATCGTGTCGTAAAAATGGTGTGCCGACGAAGTTTTGGTCATCACCACACGAAGGTGATAGAAAGTTTTTTTGTATGTCTCAAAATGTCGCTCCCGTCTCCGTTCAAGAATTGATTGATGCCGGTGTTCATTTCGGTCACCGCGCCAGTATGTGGAATCCTAAAATGCGTCCTTATGTATATGGACGCCGCAAATTGATTCATATTATCGATGTGCGTGAAACCGTTCGTGGTCTGCTGCGTGCCAGAAAGTATTTGACTCAGGTGGCCGCACAAGGAAGTCTGATCCTTTTCGTTGGAACAAAACGACAGGCAACTGAAACAATCCGAAATGAAGCTGCCCGATGTGGAATGCCTTTCGTCGCAGAACGCTGGCTCGGTGGAACACTCACAAATTTCAAAACCATTCGAAGCCGTCTGAGCCGTCTTAAAGAACTGGAATCTATTCTCGAAGGCGAACTTCTAAATACATACTCGAAGAAAATGCAGTCGTCGCTTCAACGAGAATACCGCAAAATGTATCGAAACCTGAATGGAATGCGCGACATGAGTCGTTTTCCTGAAGTCATGGTGATCGTCGATCCCAAAAAAGAGAAAAATGCGGTCAAAGAGGCCCAAAAACTTGGCATCACGACTGTCGGACTCATCGACACCGATTCCGATCCCGATGAAATTGATTTGGCGATTCCCGGAAACGATGATTCCATCCGCTCGATTGAACTGATCATGCGATGTCTCGCAGATGCTGTCGCGGAAGGACGACAACAAGCAGGCGTGCAATCCGAGATCAGTGCCAGATAAATTTTCAATTTGGGCACATCTATTTATTTATTCACCGATATTTATTCACCGATTTCCAAATTTTGAGCACAAAACCTCGTAAATTATGGGGTCTGCGTTTTTGGAGAATGAATTATTAGAGCTGCCATTAAATATATCAAATTAAAAATATCAATTAAGATATACTAATGAGATATGCCGACTTTTTTGCCCGTTTTCTCAAAAAGCGGTTTTTTCACGTCGCTGTATTAAATTTTCAGCGAGCCGGGGATATTAGTCCCCGGATATGACATAAATCAATCAACTTTCCGAACAATTACCTATTAAACATGGATATTTCAGCCGCACAAGTTAAAGCGTTTCGTGACAAGACAGGTCTTCCGATGATGGACTGCAAAAGAGCACTTGTCGAATCGAATGGCAATGAAGATGTCGCCATCGAAATTCTCCGTAAATCTGGCCAAAAATTGATGGCAGGACGCACCGACCGCGAAACCGAAGCTGGTCGCATAGCTATTTTCGTCAACACGGAAAAAAATGTAACTGGAATGGTCGAACTACTCTGTGAAAGTGCTCCCGTTTCAAATACAGACGAATTTATTGCTCTTGTAAATGGACTGGCCGAGCAACTCGCCTCCGGTCCTGGTGCTTCAACTGCGGAAGAACTCTTGTCGCAGCCATTTCCCGGGAAATCAGGCGTGACTCTTCAACAGGCGTATGACGACCTCGTCAATAAAATTCGTGAAGTTTTCCGCCTGACACGTTTTGAACGGATCGAAGGTTCATGCGGCGCGTATGTTCACCACAATTCAGGAATTGGAGTATTACTTCCTATTGATGGCACGAATACAGATTTGGCAAAAGACATTTGTATGCACGTCGCATCAATGAAGCCGCAGGCTCTCAGTTCCGATGACATTGATGCCGCCGTCATTGAAAAAGAGCAAAAAATCATCACTGAACAGGTAAAAGAACAAAATGTTGGCAAACCTGAAAACATCATTCAAAAAATAGTCGATGGCAAAATGAAGTCATTCCTCGCCGAATGTACTCTTCTGAATCAGCCATTCGTGAAAGATTCCGCCAAAACCGTTCAGCAAATTTGCGACGAAGGTAAAATCAAGATCAACAAGATGATTCACTGGGTGCTTGGACGTTAATTCGGCACTGTTAATTCGGCACTGGTGACCGAAAACTACTCCTCTCCTTTCTCCCCTCATTTCAAAGGAGGGGAGTTCACAGTGCGGAGTGATTTTGTGTACAAAACATGTGGAAACACATATATGTATTGAAACAGTTATCATTTTACTGTTACTTAGTTCTCTGATGATTTGGTGAGTATCAAACTCATGCGGCAACATCGAGCGCGGCAAAATCAAGCGATTTGCTGCTCATACGCCACATTAATTCGATTTCACCAAAAAGTGTTTCTTGATAAATGTCCGCGAATTCATGGCGGACAAGTTCGAGAGATGCAAGAAAAATGCCGATCATCGCCGTTTTGTGCTGGCCAGGTGTGAAAAGAGTGCGAAATGAGAGACATTCTTCCTCTTTGAGACGTTGATGAATTCGATTCATGTGAGTCGAAATAGGAGTGTCGTCGTACACTACTTTTTGTAACATTTGCGGCGAATTTTCTCGCATAATACGTCCAAATGCACTGACCAAGTCCCATAATTCGACTTCTCGAATCGGCTCCGTCGTCATGTCTCGTTCCCGAGCAGGAACGTCGTTTGCCTGTCGAGGAAACCGAAGTTGCCATTGTGTACTGCGTTTTTGCAATTCTCCCGCAGCTTCACAGAATTTTTTATATTCAAGAAGTTGTGCGACCAATTCCTGATGCGGCTCATCATTTTCTTCTGCCACAACTTCCTCACCCGGAAGAACTTCGAAGGATTTTATTTCGATCAGAGTACTAGCAAGTGCAATAAAATCCCCCGCCGCATTGACATCGACTTCTTTTAGAATTTCAATGTAATCAAGATATTGATCCAAAATCTTGGTAATCGGCACTATTTTTATGTCCAATTCATTCTTCCGCACCAAATACAGGAGCAAATCAGTTGGACCATGAAAAAATGGAAGCCGAGGACGAAACATGGAATGAAATAATGAAATAATATACAGCGAATCGTCATCAATTAGATGTTTAACCCACTTTCGTAGAAAGTGGTTGTTTCGCAAAACAAAGCAAATTTCTAAAAAAATGACACTAACAAAAGTATCGTTTTATGCCGGTGCGCAGTATATCATAGAAAAACTTATTAAAAAAACAAACAAACAAAAAGTGGTGTTCTCATTTTCGCCGCGCGAATCACGCTCTTTGCCGCACCGCGAGAATCACACCCTTTGCCGCGCGAAGTTTACTGCATCGCATCGGATGTGTCAAGTCGAAAAATTCTAAATCGTTGTACGACGAAATAGAATGACGAAATAGAATTGTGTGATGAACTAGTGCTTTGTTAATCTAAAAACTTTGGATACAGTGATTCGAGTTTTATTCTTGCGTTATCTACTGTGAAGTGCCACTGGACACCCTTTTGATCTGCATTACGTGCGTTGGCCCAAGACTCAACCGCCATTCG
>JBOFGF010000253.1:0-2516 GCA_051649005.1 Thermoguttaceae bacterium
AAAACAAAAGCCGGAAAGGAGCGAAGCGTATTGACGGTTTTCATTGCGAAAATAACAGCGACCACCGGGAGCGGTTCCTTGCCACGATGCGGAAGCATCGAAAGGCGGTGAAGCAGCATGCTTCCATTTATTGAAGCAGGAATCGAGCCGTGAAATTATTTTCACAAATTTTGCCGAAAAATCCACTTTTGCGCGCAAAAGTCATTTGCCACGACATAGCTCTTATGGAGGGCACTCCAATTTTACTCAAACGGAAAGGAAAATTTATGAACACTGACATTTTGTTACAAGAACCGGCGTCCATTTATCACGAAAAAGCGAAGTCGTTTTTGTCGAGTCACCAACTGATCGACTTCATGCGAAGCCCGCTTTTGTACTGGAAAAAGCGGAGCGGCCTGATCGCGGAGATCGAATCGGCGGCGTATTTTGTGGGCCGTGCGGCGCACACGCGAATTCTCGAAGGACGGGACGTTTACGAACGAGAATACGCCATTGGTGGGCCGATCAATCCGGCGACGGGCAAGCCGTTCGGAGCGACGACGAAGAAATTCCTCGAATGGCAGGAGGAGCAGAAAAAGGCGGTGATTCCGTTCGATAAAGCGGAACTGATCGAGAACATGCACAGCGGCGTTCGGCAAAACCCGTATGCAAGCGAACTTCTGTCGCATGGCACGGCGGAGGGTGTGGTGCGAACGAATTATTGTAACACACCGTGTCAAATTCGGATCGATTGGTTCAATCCCGATTATGGCATTGTCGATTTGAAGACGTGCGACGACTTGACGTGGTTTGAGAATGACGCACGAAAATTCGATTACGCGAACCAGATGGCGTTTTACCAAAGCGTGCTGGACACAGCGAACGAATCGCTCGCCACTGATTCTCGCACTCCGGTCTATATTGTCGCGGTCGAAAAGAAGGAGCCGTTCCGGTGTGGCGTTTGGCAGGTTGTGAGTGAGACGCTGGCTCATGCCCGCCGCACGAACGAGGCTGCAATTTCAAGGCTCAAACGTGCCGAGGCGCACAACGAATGGCTGACCGGTTTTGAAGAACTGCGTTATCTTGCCATTGCATAACGATTATTACTCAACACTTTTTTTTGAAAGGATTTTCCCATGACTGATTTAAACATTTCGCCCATGTATCAACGTGCGTCCGAATCCGAGCTGCGGTTTTTCTCGCAACTCAAACGACCAACACCGGTGAATATGATTCTCGACAAAACCGCCGTCGAATTTCTGTTGTCGCTGAACACAAACAATCGCAGCGTCAACCCGGAACGTGTGGCCAAACTCGCGTGGAGTATCCATAACGTCGGGTGGAAGACGTGCGAATCATTGTGTGTTACACAATTTTCCAAACTCGGCAATGGGCAGCACCGCCTGTTTGCGCTTCAAAAACTCGGCTTTCGGTTTCAAATATTCACAGGTGAGCCATGCCGTATATTGCAGCAGGTTGACCGTCTTGTCCGTCCCAATCGCATAGCCCGCCCGATTGCGATGGCGACGGCAACGTGTCGCTCTTGCTCGCTCCGATAAAGTCTTGTAATATAGGCAACGTCGAGCGGGGTATTAGCAGGTCATATTAGCATTTAGAATAAAAACTACAATAATTCCCGCCCTCGGTTGCCCCGCCTCGACAGCGAATACCGAGCCAGCGGGATTTTTTATTTTTAGTTACAAAAACATAACAGGAAGGAATCCTGTTGTTTCCGGCAAGGAAGCCAATTTTGAAAATCATTACAAAACTGGATAAAATGAATCAAACGGATTTGATAACTGCAATCATCGAAAAACGAATGTTGGAGCGATACAACGATTCTCTCGCCTGTGAGAGTGTAGTTGAGTATTTCGAGCGAATTGATTCCACATGCATAATCCCACTCATGAGATCGTCGGGGAGAAAGTCGACGACCGAACGGCTGGGCCCCTCTGGGGGGACCGTTCGGGCGGCGATTTCCCCCCCGCTCGGTAATAGGGGGGGAACTATTCACGGGGAGACAGTTCGAGAAGAAAACTGTCCTCACGTCATGGGTGGTTATGACGGCGGCACGGAACTAGGATTAGAAGGCGACTGGGAGGAGGCAATGTTCAATCACTTCGTGCAGCAGGCCGAAGCCGCCAAGGAGAGCGCAGCAGACAAAGACAATGATGGTAAGTTTTTCGAAATTGATGGCCACACTTTCGAAATGTTGCCAAAAAGCGCGGCTGGTGGTGTGTTTTATAAGTGGGTTTTCGAACGTGAAGGGGTGAAATACTACGTCCACAACAACGCGAGTGGCAACATTCAGCCGGTTCGGCTCTGTTTTAAAACAGAAGGAATCATTGCCAGAGATATTGTACAAAAATACAACGAAACTGTGAAAGTCCTTGAAAACATAGGCTTTCATGTAACGAGTGAAAAATTTTCAAGAATTGATATGCAGGTAATGACGCATGAGCCGATGGATACTTACGCAGCAGCATTTCACGATGGTCGTATCGTCTGCCCTGCACAGAAAAAGAGTGTGCATTATC
>JBOFGF010000254.1:0-2522 GCA_051649005.1 Thermoguttaceae bacterium
GTATTATTGAAACAATCCCAGCGGGATTGAATAATGGTAGCCCCGTGTGAGGCGTACTCGCCGAAACACGGGGGAACGTGTCGCAAAAAAGCACAACAATCCCGTCGGGATTGAATTATGGTAGTAACACGAACATCAAAAACGTGAGAACCCCATTCGGGGTTCAATATCGGCGACCATTATTCAACTCCGACGGAGTTGTGTGTGTTTTTTGTGGGCAATTCGTTTCTACCATTCTTGAACGCCGTCGGCGTTCAGACCCAACAAAACCCGCCAACTTACGTTGGCGGCTCGCCTGTTGCAACACAATTTGCCAGCCGTCATGCACGAAAAACTCGTCGTTCCGCTTCACCAGTCGATTCATGTAATCGTACACATACTCGGTCGCCTTCTCATTGACCACGACTTTCACCAGCCGATTACGGTGATCCCACTCGTATCGAGTCAGCGACGTTTTCGACCGCTTTTCAATCCGATTTCCCTCGTCGTCGTAAGTGTAACGAAATTTACCGTCGCTCGTCAACTGGTTGTTCGGGTCGGTTACGAAATTTTTCCGATTTCCATTTGCGTCGTACTCGAACGCTTCCGGCGGCTCGCAAAATAACCGCCGAACAAATGCCGGTGCGTCAGCACCGGCTCGAAACGCAGCGGATTCCGTAGGCTTTGTCAAAGAATCGGGGCAAGCACACCGTCCTCTAAAATTCATTCGCTCATTTTTGTTCCGGTTTCGGGGGCTCGCCCTCCGCTTTCAATTCGGCGGACAGCTGTTGGACAGGCACAGTGGAGTTCAATTCTTGAAATAACGATATTTCATTCTGGATTCTCTTTTCCCCAGACCATTCCTTAAATATTTCTTGAGGAAGAGTTTTTTGTATTTCGCGTGAAAGAACTTCGTTAATTACGGCTGCTATCCCCCAACTATAAAAAGGATACTCGACATCTGTCGTTTCTCGTGATGTTAATCGCATGGGAAACGACAGAAGTATTTGAAAATTACCTGACGAAGTAGTTATATCTATAGCACCTAAATCCATTGATCTTGGATCATTTGGGTAATCGCCATAGTTGGGTGCAATTGAAAAACGTCGTGGAGGCTGTTCAGGCAATAAGCGAATGGTTGGTTTAATATCGACCAAGAATACTTCGATTTGTCTAAGAATTTTTTTCTCCGAGACGGTACAATGAAGTGATTCATTAGAAATGGGAATGGCCGGTGGGGACAGTTTATAATTTGTTTTCTTAAAAGTAAAAACTGCTTTAAGAATTTGATTGTAATCTTTTTGATCATAATCACTGGCTTGATGGACAACAAAACCATTGAGGTCCTTACCCGTCGGTATGAAATCCAACAACATCTGCCAATTGGTTTCATCACTGAATTGCCCGGTGTTGTATTTGTACCTAAATACAACAGTTTTGTTTGCGTCAAAACAATTGCCGGATGGCAAATAAACTCGCATTATGGATTGAATCGCGAGATTGTCGAGGTGAGGGCTGTTTACATGAAATAACGATGACCTTGGAAACAATTCATCATTGCTGATGTCACCAAATTGGGCTTGTGTTGGGCACGCAAAAACAAATATGCACAATAGAACAACACAATATATGGTAGTTGTTTCTTTCGTGTCGTGTTTTTCGATAAAAAACGATTTCCAGTTTTCTTCATGTGTTTTTCGCATGCATTTTCTCCTCATGTGAAGAATTGAAATGGAGCCTCCAATGAGACATCTCGTGTCAAACCAGAACGTCTCATTGGAGTTAGTCATTGCGCTGTAGCACTAGTTTCACTCATGTTTTCGACCGCTTTTCAATCCGATTTCCCTCGTCGTCGTAAGTATAACGAAATTCACCGTCGCTTGTCAACTGGTTGTTCGCGCCGGTCACGAAATTTTTCCGATTTCCATTTGCGTCGTACTCGAACGCTTCCGGCGGCTCGCCGAATAAAACAACAGTTTTCTACGAAAACCGGCTAAACAGCTACGAAAACCGGCTAAACGGAGGATTTTTCGTTTCTTCTACTACCATTCTGAAGTCCCTCCGGGACTTGGAGAAATCACTGTTCTACCATTCTGCAACATCTACGATGTTGATGATGAGTAAAAACATATATCCTTCACAAACGAACCGTGTATTATAATTATTGAAATGCACCAGAAAAATAATGGAAATATACTTTTCTTGAAGCCATTACAATCGCTACAACAGTTGTATTTTACCCCAAAAAGTCCCCGTCGATTGGTGACTGCGCTGTCACATGCCGCTCGCTGGCATCAGTCGAGACGGCGGATGGCTTCGGGCGAGAGACCAGTCATTCGGGCAATGATGCCCAGATCAAATCCCTCGCTTTTCATGTTTCGGGCGATCTCGGTTTTGCTTTCACCGATTCCTTTTTCGTGCGCCTCCTCAATGTCGGTCGCCAAATCATGCAAAAATCGCTGGTGCGCCTCGTCTAATGAACGAAGTCGCTCGTCCCGATTAAATTGCCGGTACTTCTCATACGCCTGTTCGACCACCGGATG
>JBOFGF010000255.1:0-8582 GCA_051649005.1 Thermoguttaceae bacterium
AATTATCAGCTTTTGTGTGGTTCTTGTAACAAAATCAAAGGAAATCGCCCGATGGAATACTTGCGACTGAAAATCGAAACGATACAACGAATGACGAAACAAACGCTAATTTTCGGAGAGTGAAAATTCTGTACAAAAAGCGTGTCGCAATGTTTTCCGGTAGATTTCGCAAAAAAATCTGTTTTTCTGTCAGAAAAACAGGACCATCTCTATTTTTCAACTTTTTGTTTTACACCTGAACATGTCAGCATTTTTATTTCGGACTTCGGCTGTCTTTCTCTTCTGTCTTTTTTGCACCGTGCCATTTGACGCTTTTTCCATTGCAGCAGAAATTTACGTTTCGCCTTCTGGAGATGATGCAAACAGTGGAGACAAATCCGCACCTCTGGCCTCTCTCGATGCGGCGAGGCAAAAGGCACGCACTTTTGCAGGGAAAGAATCAGTGCGAATTATTGTTGCAAATGGAAAATACGTCCTTGCTGCCCCGCTGGTATTGACGAAAGAGGATTCTGGAACCAAAGAGTGCCCCATCATTTATGAAGCAGAAAATGTTAATGGAGAAGTACTTGAAAAAGACCGCCCCGTGCTGATTCATGCTCGATTCCTAAATGGCGAAACTTTCACGGCCGTTTCTCCAGAAACTGACCCCGAAAATGCCGCTCGTTTCTCCGGTGATGCGAGAAAAAATGTTCTTTTTCTCGATCTTTCCGCACATGGTTTCAAAAATATAGGTCCATGGAAATCAATTTTTAGTGGCGGAGGAGACACGTTACAACTTTATTTTGATGGTCGGAGAGCCACAATGGCAAGGTGGCCGAATGAAGAACCAACGACGATGAAAATGGTCATCGCAAACGGCGAAAAAGGAAAAACCAAACCGATCTTTGAATTTCGGGACAAGCGACACACAAACTGGCCGGTCGAAAAAGGTGTCTGGTTACAAGGTTATTGGCGAGTTGCATGGCAATGTGAGGCGATCCGAGTCGAAAAAATTGATGCGGACACAAATCAAGTAACCTTTTCTGAAGTGCCACAGAATGGGATCGGCTCAAAATACAAGCGACCTCAGGGAAGTGGCCAAGAACCATATTGGGTGGTTAATTTGCTGGAAGAATTAGACACTCCTGGTGAGTGGTGCATTGATTTCCAAACGAAACGGCTCTATTTTTGGCCCCCCAAACCTATCACAGAAAACAATTTGATGATTTCTGATGAGCAGAGGCCGGCTATTTCACTGTCGGATGTTTCTCATGTTACTTTTCGTAACTTTCGCCTGATTGGCGGTCTGGGCAATGCCGTCGAACTCAAAGATGGCACGGATTGCACACTGGAGCAATTATCGATTCGTTATTTCGGAAATGATGGCATTTGGATCAATGGCGGAAGTAATCATTTAGTACAAAATTGTCGCATCAACAATATCGGCGGAGGCGGAATCGATGTCAATGGCGGAGACCGTCAAAAGCTCGTTTCGTGTGCCCATAAAATTTTGGACAATGAAATCAGTGATTTTGGGCAAATTCGCCGCGTTTATGCCGCAGGAATTCAGGCCGGTTTTGGTCGCGGAGTGGGAACGGCACAGAAACCTTCTGCTGTTGGTATTCATATCGCCAACAATCTCATTCATGATGCCCCACATGCTGGCATTTTGTTCGGCGGAAATAACAACATTATTGAATATAATGACATTTACAATGTTTGTTCCGTTTCGGATGACATGGGATGTATTTATACTACTGCCGACTGGACGAGTCGGGGAAATATTGTACGTTTTAATTATTTACATGAAAGCGCGAAGGCACACGGTGTTTACTGCGATGATGGTGACAGTGGCGATTTGATTTATGGAAATGTCTGTTTTCGTGTCGATAGTGGCATTTTTATCGGCGGTGGACACGACAACATTGTTAAAAATAATGTCATGATCGAATGTTTGCGTGGAATCCATCTCGATGCACGCGGAACGAGTCGTGGCTATGTGAAAGGGGAAAACACTTTGACAAAAACCGTTTTGGCCATGAATTATCAAGAGTCACCTTGGAGTGAGAAATTCCCAGAAATGCTCACCATTCTTGATGTGACACCTGAACTTCCGACTGGATGTGTTTTTGAAAACAATCTCATCGTCAACTGTCCGGTCGAAATTGATGCAAATCCGACCGACAAAAACTATGCCGGTGTCATTTTCGGCAAAAACGCTTTCTTTCCGAAAGCAATGTCGAAAGAGGAATTAGAGACCTTTCCGAATACTCCGAAAAACGTCAAACAAGAATATGGTGAAAAAGATTTTAATATGACGAAGAACTCCAAAAAATCCAGCGATTCCGCCACAAAAGGACGAAACAAAGCGATGAATCAAGAACCCGGAGCAAACCTTTTCATCGATTATTCGCAGCGAGATTTTCGTCTGAAGCCGAGTTCACCGCTTTTCAAAGAGTTTCCGAAATTTGATCCGATTCCATTTGAAAAAATGGTCAAAACCAAATGACGCAGTACATCGTCTTCGTGTACTCAGTCAAAAATAACGTCCCCGTTCACGGATTTTGTGTGTTTTTTCCACAAAAACAGCTAAAATGTGATTGCCGGAAATGGCATTTCCGAATTCCATCGGGATTCAATAACGGTGACCATTATTCAACTCCGACGGAGTTCGGGGGCGACAAAACCCGCCAACTTACGTTGGCGGCTCGCTGGAATACACCGCTGGAACACACCGCCGGAATACACCGCCGACTTACGCCGGCGGCTCGCCAAAACGCAGTGGCTCGAAACGTTGGCGGCTCGCCGGAAAACCATCATCTTTCAATGCGTGGTTTCAGCACAGATATACTGAGCGGCGGAAAAAACGCTTCTATCGAAGCAGGACGATTGTGCGAACACACGTCCATTGCTTCAATGCCGGGACCGTTTCCGGTGTTGCTTCCGCCATAAAATTCAGAGTCGCTGCTGAAAATTTCTTCGTAGTAACATTTTATAGGGACACCGATTTTTATTCGACGTGGAACGGGCGTGAAATTACAAAGAACCACGAGGAAGTCGGGCCACACTTTTGCCTTTCTAATGAAGGCGAAAGTGCTCGATTCCCAGTTATGACAGTCGATCCACTCGAAACCTTCGCCAGAGAAGTCGTTTTCGTACAAAGCTGGTTCGTTTCGATACATTTTGTTCAAATCAGAGATGCACGCCTGCAAACCCTGATGCGGCTCCCACTGTGTCAAATGCCACTGCAAACTTTCATCAACATTCCATTCGTTCCATTGTCCAAATTCGTCTCCCATAAAAGTCAATTTTTTGCCCGGATGCGTCCACATGAAACTGTATAAAAGTCGGGCATTGGCAAATTTTTGCCATAAATCTCCGGGCATTTGATCGAGAATCGAGCCTTTTCCATGTACGACTTCGTCGTGAGAAAGTGGCAAAACGAAATTTTCGTGAAACGCATAAATCAAACTGAATGTCAATTCATCGTGATGAAATTTGCGATGAACCGGATCATGTCTCATATATCTGAGAGTATCATTCATCCATCCCATATTCCATTTCATCGAAAAACCGAGACCGCCGCAGTATGTTGGCCGAGAAACGCCGGGCCACGCAGTCGATTCTTCGGCGATTGTCAGGACATTTGGATATTGAATTCCGATTTGTTCATTCAAAATTTTGAGAAACTCGATTGCTTTGATATTTTCTCGGCCTCCAAATTCATTCGGAATCCAGTCACCAGCTTTTTTGCTATAATCGAGATAAAGCATCGAGGCGACGGCATCGACGCGCAGTCCGTCAATGTGATACTTATCGAGCCAAAAAAGAGCGTTCGAGATGAGAAAATTGCGTACTTCATTCCGTCCATAATTGAAGATGAGCGTTCCCCAGTCGCGGTGTTCTCCTTGTCTTGGATCGGAATGTTCATACAAAGCAGTGCCATCGAAGAGTCGCAGACCATGACCATCTCGTGGAAAGTGGGCAGGAACCCAGTCCATGATGACACCGATTTCATTTTGGTGGCACAAATCGACGAAATACATGAAATCTTCGGGGCTTCCATATCGACTTGTTACTGAATAATAGCCGACAATTTGATAACCCCAACTTGCCGTCAGTGGATGTTCGGAAACAGGCAGTAATTCGATGTGGGTATATCCCATTTCTTTGACATAAGCAACGAGCATGTCGGCGATGTCTCGATAAGTGAGCCATCTATTTGCATTATCGCCGGGCCGTCTCCAACTTCCGAGATGAGCTTCATAAATCGACATCGGTTTGGTGAGCCAATCGTTTGCAACTGAGGCGCGACTTGTCATCCATTCGCTGTCATTCCACTTAAATTGGTCGATATCGACGACTTTCGAGGCGGTATATGGCGGTACTTCGGCATAAAATCCATACGGATCGGACTTTTCGTAAACAGCTGCCCCATGTTTTATGAGAAATTTATAGGTGTCCCACTGATCAACATTGGGAACAAAGACTTCCCAAAATCCATTTGGGATGTGTTTGTGCATCGGATTGGTTTCGCCATTCCAATTATTGAATGATCCGATGACACTAACAGAAGTCGCATTTGGAGCCCAAAGTGCGAAATTAACACCTTTGACACCATCGACTTCTCGTAAGTGGGCACCTAATTTTTCGTAACTTTTCCAGTGATTTCCTTCGCCAAGAAGATAAATGTCGAAATCAGTCAAGAAGTTTTTTACGGGAGAATTTGCTGTTTTATTTGTCATGGCATCAATTTTCGTGCTAAGAAAGCAACATTTTGTCAATGGCGACTGTACAACATTGAAAACATCCAACATCAGCATCATTCTATCAGGTGTTTGGTTTTTGTCCAGTATCGTTTTTGGTCCCTTTGTGACTACAGTGCGCCAACAAGTTTTACGATTTTGGTGAAATTGACAAAATAGAAGTCGGAAAGGAGCGACCAGAAAAAAATTTACTGGCCGCCGTATTGACGGTTTGTACCATGTTGCCATTTTTTATTTTTATCGTCAATACGGTGCTGCGCACCTTCTTTCCGGCTTCTATGAAAATTTTATTTCGACCCGTTTTCACAAACCTTGTTTGTGGTCTGCATGATTCTGTGAGTGCAACTGTTCGCAAAATTGTCAGCGCACCGACTTCCCTCCCCACTCGACTATCAGAATTATCGAGAATATAATTGACGTTGTTTTGCCGATCCGGTTGATTTGTTTGGATTGGATTTCACTGGCGCGTTCAAACCATCCCGCCTGCATCTCTCCGTCCTAAAAAGATGCGGAGTTTTGCTTTGTGAGCGAATACCAATTTACATCACACCGTCGAAAGACGGTCAAACAGAAATACAAAACGAATAAATGATAAACGAAAATCACAAATGTTCCGAATATCCAGAATATCCTGAATATCCTGAATATCCTGAATATGATCTCTCGGAAGAAATATCAAATGCGTTCACTCACGCACTCGGTGGTTATTTGGGAGCGGCGGCGACAGTTTTGCTCGTCATGTTCGCTGTGCGCAGCGAAACACAAATACCGTGGAAAGTCGTCGCCGGATCAATTTTCGGTGCGACGATCATCATACTTTATTCGGCTTCGGCAATATACCACGCCGTCACTAATCTGCGATTAAAAGAAGTTTTTAGAGCGTGCGACCAAATGGCGATTTATGCACTGATCGCTGGAACTTACACACCATTTTGTCTTGTAACTTTAAGACAAGAATTTCCAGTTTGGGCATGGACCGTTTTTGGATTTATCTGGGCATCTACTGTCGCCGGAATCGTGTTTAAGTTATTTGCAGCAGGAGAATGGAGATATGTCACACTTGCAACATATCTTGTCATGGGATGGTTCGGTCTCGTCCTTTTGAAGATGTTGTCTGGCATTTTTCCTTTTGAAGGACTTGTCTGGCTTGTTTTGGGAGGCGTTTTTTACACTTTGGGAACTGTTTTTTATGTTTGGCGAACATTGCCATATAATCACACAATTTGGCATATTTTCGTCCTTGCTGGCACGATCTGCCACTTCTTCTGTATTCTTTTTTATGTGATGATGTGATTATTTACTCGTTGTTGTCATGGAAAATTCCCCCTATTTGCCAGCAAAGATGAAATAAAAATAATTATTTTTGGTAATATGCGAAAAATTTGCGGATTTTAACGATTTTGCGGCCGATTCTGTCAGTGAGAATAAGTATGATGTTGTCCATATCTGACACCTCATATTCGACAGTCCCCATTCTTAACTGAGTGAGTCCCAAATGAAACAGATTTTTTGCTTGTCTCTCGTTGTTTGCTGTGCATATACATTTATTGGGTGTCACATGGCAGACCGTTCTCGTGACTTTTGTTCCTCTGCACACATTTGTCGCCCCGATGATTATCGTGGTTGTGACCCTCTTTATCGAGCAGGTTCCATCTTTTATCCGAACGGCGATGCCAGTGCGGAGTTCCAACAAACTGCTTGGCAACGTCCAAATGCGGGAAATTATGGAGAAACTGTTCCAATTACTCTCAAATCTTATGGACGTACTCCCGACGAACTGAGGGATACTCAATCAATTGAAGTAGAACCCGAATATGTTGTTCCGTCATTCGATGATATGCTCAAAAACACGCCAGATACGATAATATATCCCAAAACAGAGCAAAAATCGAAGTCGAAAAGCGACGACGACGGTTTGCTGCCTGAATCATTTAATGACCAATTGTTGAACGAAAAAACATCTCTGTTTTCGACTGATGAACCGACATTTTCTATTGATGAACTGCAAAAATTGGACCCATCTGTGACCGAAATTAAAATTCTCAAAGTTGAAGACACAGTGCGATAAAACGATTCGACATGAAAACATTACATCTGAACCCAAAAACGAAGAATAACCAATTAAAATCGACAAATTTCGCCGACCAATGTTCCCCTTTTTGTCGAAATGACCAACTAAAATGGCGTCTGCGCCGCACAGATAAATAGGACCTGTTTTTATGAACACCACAAAATGCTTATTTATTTTTAGAGTCGTTTTGCTTCTTTCCGTCATATCAGCCGCAGTCGAGAGAGGAATTAGTTCGGAATGGAATATTCGTGATACGAATAATAGTGCAATAATTTTCGAGTCATTGATGTTCCAGCGAACGGATGACCAGCGGGCAGATGACCAGCGAGCCGGGGACGTGAGTCCCCTGATAGTTCGGCAAAATACTTATTTGGGACAAAATGCTGATTCGTGGCAAGATATTTATTTGGGGCAAAAAAACAGAAGAAATGGGAGCGGTGGATGTTTTTGGGCAAACGCATATTACAATGGTGGCTCAATCAAACCGATTCAAACCGATGTAAGAATAACACCGGGGATGTACGGCATTCAAGCTGGATTTGATTTTATACAAGGACGTTTTTCCTATTCCTCATTATTTTTCAATTACAGCCAGAGTGACAGCAAAATAGGAGGCGCAAAATCAAATATAAGCAATTATTTCGTTGGTTTTGGCCGTTTTTTTTCTTTTCGTCCTTTGTACGTTGGTTATTCGGCGGGCATCGGATATGATGACTACAAGGCGCGGGGATATTTGGAGGATTTTGGGGATATTTACCGACCTGGAACAGAAATTTCGGAAATAAATTCACTGAAAGGCAATGGGCTTCAAACGAGCATTTTCGGTGAAATTGGTCTCGATTTATTCCTCGGAAAGTGGGGATTCCGCCCATTCTATTCGCTTCAATACGACTTTGTGTATCATGGGCGAATTGGTACAAAGGAAATCGGATACATAAACGATCAGAACGACCACAGTCTACTTCAATATATGGGACTTCGCATCAATTGGAAAGCGGCGGAGGAAATCGAGTTCCAGGCGCGCGGAGCCTGGGTTCATGAAATGCTCGATAATCCTCCCCCATTTTACAACATGCGATTTTCTCGCGTTTTGGGAATGAGCACTCCGTCTGTCTATTATTACAAAGGCAATACAGGCCGTGATTGGGCGTGGATCGGCGCAGGTGTCAAATTCGAGTATGTGTTCAATATATCTCTTTTGCTCGATTATGACCTTTTGATTAATCAGCGACTCGCATCGCACAATGGCAACATTGGTCTTTCTTTCAGCTGGTGAGTTTTTGCAAACTGGATTTTATCTCTCTTCAAAATTCGGTGATAAGCGTCTAATTTGTGACGATGCACGGTGTTTGCCAACTAGATTTGCGACAAAATTCTGGTAAAATACCGGTCAGTGGCGAGTTGGCGAGTGGCTAGTTGTCGGTAATCGGATTTTTATTAACTCTATTTTCGGACACTTTCGCCGGCAGCTCGCCTCTCATTTAACCTTCGCCGCTAACTCGCACCACTCGCCATGAACCTGCCCGTTTCCCCGCAAATCACGGAAAAATATGCACAACTTGCGGAACTCGTCGATTTGTTCCGCGACAATATCGCCCAGTACAAAAGCCAAAACTACGACGAAGCGAACACACGAACCGATTTTATCGACAAATTCTTCGAGCTGCTCGGCTGGGATGTACGAAATACCGCCGGTTATTCCGAACAATACCGAGACGTGATCCGCGAGGATTCCGTGAAAATCGATAACCGTCCAAAGGCTCCCG
>JBOFGF010000256.1:0-4389 GCA_051649005.1 Thermoguttaceae bacterium
GATGAGTTTCCGCCGCCCATTCCTCTTCCTCCGCCCATTCCCCCCATCTGGAACATTTTCAAAATATCATCGAGATTTCCACCGGAAAAATTCCCACTTCCGCCGCCGCCGCGTTTAGCTCCGTGAAAAGGATTTCCCCCACCAGACCCAAACGACCACTGAAAAGGTCCCTGTCCGCCGCCACTTCCCATTTGATCGGGAGAGACCCCATATTGGTCATAAACCTTCCTTTTTTCGGGATTCCCCAAAATATCAAAGGCTTCTTGCACTTTTTGGAATTTTTCCGTTGCTCCCTTCTGATCATCTTGATTCATGTCGGGATGATGCTTTCTCGCCAATTTACGATATGACTTCTGAATGGCATCCTGCGAAGCATTTTTCGGAACTTCTAAAATTTTATAGTAGTCGGTTTGTATCATACTGCACTTTCCAAGAAAGTCGTTAAAAACATGAATTGAAACATGGATTGAAAAAAGTCCCGCACAGGTGATATAATGCGAGTTTGCTCCCTTATTTCACAAACAACTGCAATGAAACCGAAACATGAACGCATTACAGACGCAAAAATCGCCGAAATTGCGCTCACAAACATCATTATAACTATCGCAACAGGAAATAAAAGTACCTCGCTTCAAGAGAAGTGCAAAGTGCGATAACAAGTTTAACAATTTTGCCAAATAGCTGCGACAAAAACAACACGTTTTTGCACTGGTTTTTGCACTGTGTTTCCAGAAAATGTGGCAAATTTGTTAGCGAACTGGCTTCAAAACGGATAACAAAGTTTCAGCGTGCATGGTTCTGACACTTGGTGGAAAAAACATCCTTCATTTTTGCCCATTTTAGAAATCCGGCAACGAACATGGCGACGGTGATGGCTTCTTTCCGATTTGGCGAGACGGAATTGGCCGCGGAAAATTCGGCGACGATTCGCTTCCAGTTTTGCTCTGATTATTCCGATTATTCTGATTATTCTGAATCAAAAACACCGAGGAAATACCTCTTTCCACGAAAGTTCATGTAAGCGGAGCCATACTTCGTTTTTAGAATGAGCGAAAGATCGCTTTTTATGGAGAGTTTCCACTTTTTTTCAGGTTTGTGAATGCTGGAAAGTTTTGGAAATTTCTGGGAATTTTCAGAATCCCCACTGATTTGTGGATGATTGTGTATTTTTGAAGCAGTTAATTGAAAAGAGGATGCTGCATAATTTTTTTCAATTAAGAAACTACACCTTTTTCTAACAACTAAAAATCAGGCTCGTCCTTGTTTTGAAGGACATGAGACAACAGCCCTCGGTGGGAGTCGAACCCACAACCTCAGCATTACGAATGCTGCGCTCTGCCAGTTGAGCTACGCGGGCAAAAAACGCAATAACAACTGAATTTTTGTTGCGTTTTTACCAAATTTTTTACAAATTTTTTACCAAATTTTTATTACACTTTTATTTTAATAATTATTAAAATAAAAGCCAAAATAATAATCAAAACAATTATTATTCTGCTATTCTGCGGCGAAATCCTCGCCTCTAATTAGCGATCTCGATATGTGATGCGACCACGATTCATGTCATACGGACTAACTTCCACTGTTACATGATCGCCGGGCACCACTCGAATACGAAATTTACGCATTTTCCCTGCTAAACGGCACAGAACAGTGTGGTCCATACTGTCTAGTTTCACGCGAAAGGCACCACGAACCTCTTCTGTCACCGTTCCTGTAAATTCGACAACTTCCTCTTTAATTTTTTCGTCTGACATCGTTTCTTTCCGTGCTCGCTTCCGCAAAATCACCACAGCAAAACCTGATAAACAACCCAATGTGATGACATTTTACACAGAATGCGATTTTATGCAAGTGCCCACCCGACCTCAAATTGAGCTAACTTAGCTAACTTCTAGTCAAAATAGAATAAAATAGTCAAAATAGACTAAAAAGGTCGAATGTCTTCATTGGCAAACGAAATAAACCGTTTTTGTCGCCAAGTACGCCCATCTAATACACGATAAGTGAGATATTTTACACCATCAGCCAAAACCATCGCAGCAATGTTGTAACACCAAATCACTCCCTGCAATGTCCATGGCAACTCAGGAACCAAAATGCCGAATCCAGCCATTAGTGCCGCCAAAATTTGCGTTCCGAAAATCGCCGTGAGCAAAATGCCACTCGGATGTGGTTTCGAGAAAAAGAAAGCACGACTTCTTGTCACAAAAAGGAGCAAGTGTCCACCGATGACAAGTTGTAAAAATGTCATTGTTTGCAAAATTTCCATCGTGATCGGAATTCCAACAATTGAACCGCCAGATCGCAGAGTATACAATCCGATGCAAAATAAAAGGAATGTTTGGGCAAGTGAGAATAGTCCCAGCACCGACGAAACGATCAATGTGCGGCGCATGTTCCATCTGAGTGGTTCGGGAGCAATTGGAGTATTGTCATAAGCAATCGTCATAATTGGAATGTCATCCAAAAGAGCGAGCATGATAATCATGATTGCAGTAAGTGGAATCACGTTCGGAAACAGAATCACACAAAGAACGACAAAAATCATTATGTCGATGCTCATTGCTATTCGATAAATGACATAACTTGTCATTCGTTCAAAGATTTGTCGCGCTGTTTCGATGGCCCGAATAATCACGTTCAATCCAGGCTCAGTCAAAATGAGCGCCGCCGCTGCTCTGGCTGCGTCAGTCGCACCAGAAACGGCAATTCCAGCATCCGCTTGTTTGAGAGCGGGCGCATCATTCACACCGTCTCCAGTCATGGCAACAATATGTCCACGTTTTTGCAGAGCTTTGACGATTCCATATTTGTGTTCAGGAAAAACGCGGCCAAATCCATCAGCATTTTCGATTTGTTCTGCGGCGGCATCTGAAAGATGATCGACATCACTCGATGTGAAAATATCAGTTGCTTTCAAAATATGCGTTCCCATTCCGAGTCGTCCAGAAATTTCAGAAGCAATCGCAATATCATCACCGGTGACCATTTTGACGGTCAAACCATGTGCTTTTGCCTGCTCGATTGTTTTTGCAGAATCATCTCGCGGTGGATCGAACATTGGGAGCAGGCCGAGCAATTCCCAGGTTTTTCCGTCGTCGCACGATTTAGCAATGCCGAGCGTTCGATAACCTTTTGCAGCAAAATCAGCCACGCAGTCATTTGCTTTTTTCTTTGCTTGGTCGTCCATTAGACATTTTTCAACAACAACTTGGGGAGCACCTTTCATCCATCGCATCACTTTTCCATCGGGTCCTTTTGTTACACTTTCAGTGCGTTTTGTCACCGGATCGAATGGCAAATAATCCGTTTGCGTGTACGATTTCAAGACGGCGGAGTTATTGAGTCCTTTGATGACAGTTTGATCAATTTCATCATCACTATTTTCTTTACTTGCAAGAACGCCTCCCAAAATACATTCTTGTGCATCTGCTGCTTGAAAGAGTAGTGGATCGCCCAAAGTGAGTTGATTTTTGGTGAGAGTCCCCGTTTTATCAGAGCAGAGTACATCGACACCGGCGACTTCTTCGATTGACTGTAGTTTGGCGACGATGGCTTTATAACGAGACATGGTGAGAGCACCGAGAGCCATTGCTATTGAGAGGACGGCGGGCATCGCCACTGGAATTGAAGCGACAGAAAGAATCAGCACGAATTTTAGGAGTTCGAGAATTTTGTGCATTGTTATTCCACCAGATGCGGCACAATCGCGGAACAAAACGACGAAGCTCATTATTGTACAAAGAACGACGGCAAGAATTATGAGGAAATTTCCGACTCGCAAAACGGTTTGCTGGAAGTGTGAAATGTTTCCGGCTGAACTTACTAATTTCGCTGTTTTTCCGAAGAATGAATAAACACCAGTTGCTGTAACAATTGCAGTCATTTCTCCTTGTTTGACGACGGAGCCTGAATATGTCGAGTCTCCGATTTTTTTGCTCACTGGGAGAGATTCTCCTGTCAATGCGGATTGATCGACACTCAAATATGAACCAGCGAGTAGTTTGGCATCTGCTGGGACGACATCACCGAGTTTTATTGTAACAACATCACCAGGAACGAGTGTTTCCGCATTGACATTGACCCATTTTGCATCTCTGAGCACTTTTGCTTTGAGGGCGAGTCCTTTTTTGAGCGCGGCCAGTGCGTTTCCAGCTTTGTGTTCTTCCCAAAACCCGATGCACGCATTGAAAATAAGGAGAGCCGAAATAACAAAGAAATCGCGGACATCTCCGGCAATGATGGACAGAATTGCCGCCGCCTCGATCATCCAGGGAATTGGTCCCCAAAACATTTCGAGAAATTGCATAATCGCACTTTTTTTCTTTTCTTCAAGTGCGTTTTTGCCACATTCTTGAAGTCGTTTTTCGGCTTCGACTTCTGTGA
>JBOFGF010000257.1:0-11642 GCA_051649005.1 Thermoguttaceae bacterium
CTCTCATGAAATCGCAAACACCACAGGCCAGGGAAACACCAGACCTTCGTTCGCCGGGGAAAATGCTCGTCTTGGAACCGAGTGGAAACATGGTGATTCATCGACTCGCCAATGACTTGATCGAAGTCGAAAAAATTAAAAATCCCAAAAATGCGATTGGAGGAATGGATATGTATAACAGTGGAATGTCTTCTGGAATGTGATGTTTTTTTCGATTTTTTGTTTTTTTCCAAAAGAATTCAAAAAAAAGAAAAAATTTTTTTATCTTTTCCTGCTTGAAATAATAATGTAGACTATAATATATCCGTCTAGTTTTATTTTCAGTAGTAAAAAGGGAGCATTAATGGCAAAAGACAATAAACCTGATTTGGATGACGATGAGGTTATTATTCCTCCGCCTACTTCGCCGAAGTCAATTCGCCGAGTTTATATCCTTGTTGGACTCGTTTGTCTCGTGTTATTCCAGACAACAATATTGGCATTGGTTTTGCCGTCTGGAAAACAAACTGTCGAGTCGGCGCAGACGAACTATGGGGGGCAGTTTCCTAATGTGATCGACGATGTGCCACTACTCCCATTGGAAAAAGCGAAAGAAGAAACTGTCGAAAAACCGCTCGGAGAGAAATTTCGTATTCAGGATTTTCGTGGTGGCAGCACAGACGAATTAGAAGGTCTTTCTGTTACTGTTCATGTTTCAATTTTCAAGAAAGATGAGACGGCGTTCGACAAACTTTATGAAAAGAAGCAAATGGCTGTTCGAGATGCGGTCACACAAGTTCTTCGTTCTTCTTCCAGAGAAGATCGGACTCAAGTAAATCTTATGACGATAAAAAACAAGGTTCAGAAAGCGGTGAACGAAGTTCTAGGAACGCCGTATGTGCGCGGTGTCATTTGCACAGATTTGACACTCGATTCGATGTAAATCCTAGATTATTCGGCAAAAACATAAATATAGAAAATATCCAAATAATCACAATAATCATCATTGTCACGGCGACAGTGAAAAAAAGGAGAAAAATGGATTTTTTCCACAAGATTTTCAGCAGATATTGATTTTATTAGTGCAATTTTGCCGATTTGTCTAATGTGGCATATTGATGTGTCATATTGTTTTTCACACAACGAATAAAAGAGAGAACGGATTTCATGGGAAACGGCGCACTTGATCAGGGAGACATCGAACGTCTACTCGGGGGACAGGGTGCTGGGAGTGCGCCAACTCCGCCGCAAGAAAGTTCACCTCCCGCTTCTCAAAACCAGCCAGATTCACAGGAAAAAGGAATCCTCGATCAGAGCGAACTCGATGCACTTTTTGCCTCGGCTGCACCGAAACCAAAACAGACGGCGACTCGCCCCGCACCAGATATTCCGCCTGTTCCACCTATTCCACCTATTCCACCTATTCCACCTATTTCGCCTATTTCGCCTATTTCGCCTGCTCAAACAAAGACCAATCCGCCTCCGACGGCGATGCCCAGTCCCGCAGCTGCGACACCAAAACCGATCCCATCAATTGATTTTGGAGCTACGAACAAGTCGGGGCCTTCTCCAATTAGCACCGGTCCGATGTCTTCTTTTGGTGGCACGATGCCAGCTTTCACTGGTTCGAATCAAATGGATGAAGATGGGGACGGACTGCCGCGCGGTGATCTCGATTACATTTTGAAGAAGGCAGATGAGTCACTGCGTTCTGTCGCCATGAATAAAATGGACTTGCCGACTGAAGTCATCGAGTTTCAGTTTCCTGAATTTGGTGGAACGGTCCCGAGCACCGAACATGCAACTCTCGATCAGATCGGAGAGGTCGAACTCGATGTGAAAATCGAATTAGGACGCACAAACATGTATCTTGAAGATGTCCTCAAATTACGAAAAGGAGCGGTGGTTCCACTTGATCGAATGGCAGGTGATGCTGTCGATATTTATGTGAACGAACGTCTTTTAGCACGCGGCGAGGTTTTGGTGATGAATGAAAATTTCTGTGTTCGTGTTGCCGAACTACTTGCCGGTGCCATTCCTATGGAATGAGTTGTGCGTTTACTTGCTGTTAGGCTTTCACCATAAAATAAAATACCCAAATACAAACACATTTCGTGCGATTTTCGCGTCGATGTTCGTGAATTTCGTGGTTAAAAAAATAAGATTTTTCTCTCACAGAGGCGCAGAGGACACGGAGGATTTGTCGTCATTTCTCTGTGTCCTCCGTGCCCCTGTGCGAAAAAAAATGAAACCGGAAAAAACATTGCACGGGAATGTTCACCACGAAATACACGATATTTTTAAAAGCAGGTATAAAACTTTTGGGCGGGAGCCTTGTACATTTACTCGCATTAACGGAAAGCGAAAGTGTCGTGGAAAAAAAGCAAATCTTATTATTTTGATGACCTGTTTTGCCATAAATCAGCGAGCCTCGATAATTCGGCGATCATTTACTCTTATCGAATTGCTTTTGGTTCTTGCTGTAATTGCGTCTCTGGTCACACTAAGCGCACCATCTTTATTTCGCACATGGACGAAAAGTCGGCTCACTTCGACGGCGCGAGATTTGCAGGCCGAGTTGTATCGTACTCGTTTGGAGTCGATGAAAACCGGAAAAGCGTTTGTGTTCAGATATGGAATTGACCAGTCGATCTATGAAATTTTACCAAAAGATATATTCGATCAGCGTGAGAAATCGCAGATCGGACTTGGTGCGACGGCTGTTGGAGCGGAACTTCTAAACGAGGACGCAGAAATCGGTGCGAATCCCATTGAAACAGCGAGAATTCATCCTATTATTCCGTCAATTTATAGCAAAATTTTATCGCATCAGATTATTTTCGCTGGATTGCCGCCAGTAAGCATCACTCCGAGTGAAGGCGAAATGATTTTTAATGATAATTCGCCCCCCAAAAATAGCTGGTCCGATCCAATTCTTTTTTATCCTAATGGACGCACATCTGAGGCGATACTAATTTTGCAGACAACCGGTCGCTTTTCTTTTCAAAAGAAGCTAGTTTTGCGTGGTTTGACAGGAACCGCATCAACTCACGAGATACAATAAGAATGACATTTCGAACAATGTCGTTTGTTGCTGTCGCAAATTGAGCTTGTTCACTTTTGTTCTAATTCCGCATTTTATCGCCATTCTATCGCCATTTTGTCGCCATTTTGTCGCCATTTTGTCGTTATTTTATCGCCATTTTATCGCCATTTTATCGCCATTTTATCGCCATTTTATCGCCATTTTATCGCCATTTTATCGTTATTTTATCGTTATTTTATCGTTATTTTATCGTTATTTTATCGTTATTTTCGACTTCTTCGACGGCTTTGATAACTTCGACAATTTCATCGTGTCTTTGTATGCGTTCGCGGAGACTGGCATTTTGACCACGGAGAGGAGGAATACAAACATCCGATGAATTTGAAAACATTGACACAAAAAATCCACGAGCGCATTTGAAGAATCTAACTGGAGAGACAATGCCATTATTGCCGATAAATACGATTAGAGTGTTTGCTCACATTCCAGCGAAATTCGTATGCGCCTGAATTTTCTGCTTGTTTTGTCTCTATTGACGCACTATTTCCATGTACGAGAGATTTTTCGGATTTAAGCGGCGACCTTTTCTTGCCGTTCCTGATGCGGAATCGTTTTTCTGTGCTTCTTCAATTGAAGATGCGCGTCTGACGATTGACCGAATTATTCAGCATGGCAGTGGAATTTCGCTCCTGATCGGCGAGTCTGGAATGGGCAAAACACTTCTCCTCCGCATTTTGCAGCGACAATTGAGCGAAAAAAGCTCCGTCGCCCTTTTTTCAAATGGACATCTGAAAACTCCGCACGCTTTTTTGCAGCAGCTCCTTTTTGAGTTGAAAGAGCCATTTGATGGGAGCGACGAAGGCGAATTGCGTCTCCGAATCATCAATTTTGTTCGACATCGGTCGATTTCGGGCATCGTTCTTTTGGTGGACGAATCGCAGTTTTTATCACAAAGTGTTCTCCAAGAAATTTGTTCGCTCGCCAATTATGATGATGGAATGAATCCATTGTTTCGCGTTGTTCTTGCTGGAACAATTTCTCTCGAAGAGGAATTGGCAGCACCACAGTTGGCGGCTCTCGAACAGCGAATCGTTTCACGTTCATATCTCGACTCATTCAGTCGTGAGGAAACAGCCCAATATGTCGCCTGGCAAGTCGCCGTCGCACTCGGTTCCCAATTCAGTCAAGCGAACAAAATTTGCGAAAATGACAAAAATGACGGAAATAGTAGTAATGGAGAAAGTGACAAGAATGAAAAAAATAATAAGAATGGAAAAATTGAAGAAATTTGTAAAATTGGCGAGATTAACAAAACAAGCGAAAATAAAGAAAATGAATCAAGATTTTCTTCTAATCAGAATGATGTAAAAAATGAACGAATTCATCGTATTGACACATCTCATGTTCTTTCTGGGCCCATCTTTGCCGAAAGCGCGAAACGCAAAATTTATGAATTGACATTGGGGTGTCCACGTTTGATTAATCAACTTTGTGATTCGGTGCTTCATTATGCTGCCGAGCGCGGACATCGACAAGTAAACGACTCCCTCATTCAAGTTGCTTGGTCAAATCTCCAACAATTTGAAATTGATTCAGCATTTCCGAATAATTCGGAAAATGGCAAAATGGTGAAAGCCGATAAATTGATGTCAGAGGCAATTCCAACAGAGAGTGTCGAAGAAATCATTGCGCGAAAGAAAAAAACGCTCAAAATAAAAACATTTGACACCGCCATCGAATTTGGTGTCCTCGATGAATCGAAACACTCACAAAAAATTTATTTGAATGACGCAGAAACGAACCATGACACGAGTAATGACGGAGCGAGCAATGTTCAAATTGATGTTGTAAAAAGCATGTCAGAATCAGCAATAGAAACGAAATCAATTGCAAATGTCACAGAAGAACGTGAATTGGAAGTTCGGACTGAAATTGCATCCATTTTTCGCAGCGAATATAAGCCTCCATATCCCGAAGAAGATGACGAAGAATGGCACGCGGAATCGGAAATGACATCCAAATCATGGCAAACGGGGTCGGTGAGTGAAACGACTGATGAATCGCAGTTTGCCGCTCTTTCCAAATGGGAGCAGATCAAGTTGACACCAATTGATGAAAATCATGCAGTCGCCAATTCGGAGTCGGACAATTCCAAAATTGCTTGTCTCGAAACAGAAAATTATGATGAAATTGCATCCGATGAAAGATGCTCCGATGGGACGAAATTTTTGGCGAGCAATTCAAGTGAAATTGACCATTCGATTGATGCCGACATTCCCAAAATGATGGCACTTGAAATAACATCACCCGTCCTTCTTCTCGAACACACAAAGCTGGAAGTGGGGATCTGTCAGCAATCGAGCGACTTTGTTGCCGAAAAAAATGAATCTAGTTCCACTTTGCAGGCCGATTTGGCCTCATTGGATGTGATTGTCGATCACTTTTCCACTGACTCAACTGACACAGACTCAATTAACACCGACTCAACTAATTTCCACAAATTTGATCCTCCGATTGCCGAAGCATCTATCGAGGAAATCGACATGAACAGTGAAACACTCGCACAATATGGTGCGACAATTTTGGAGGGACGACCTCCTTTTGTTCGCAAAGAGCCAAAACATGCATATCAAACGACAGAATCAGCTCCTGAAAGTATTTCTGCGAAGCAACATGCTGAATTTGAGGCGGCTTCACAAAATAACATCAAACTATTTTGGAGCACAGCACAGAAATTACAGAGTGGATTTGGCACAGCTTATCGAAACTTCATCGAACAAAATAATTTTCATTATACGAATCAATTAGAGACATTTCACCAGCAATTCGAGTCGACCACTCTTTTCAAATCATGTGCTGTTTTGCCATCTTCTGGGCATCAAATCACGGCGAATTGGCAGATTTCGTCCGACGATTTATTATTGCGAAAAATCGTGTTACAAAAAGACAATGAAAAGGAGGACACAAATGCCTCAGTTCAAGAAACATCTAATAACAAATTTGATTCTGATTCGGTTCTGATTCAACAAATTGTCCCTGTTTTATCTGAAATAGAACCAGAGGACATGCACATTGGGAGTCTAGTTCCTCCGCCGCATCTTCCTGAAATGGAGTCACTTCGTATTGTCCAGACGGCAATGGAAACGACGGTTTCAACATATATGGAAAGTTGCCGAACTCGAACCGAAGAAGCCTTTGATGAAGTGTTTGATGAAATTGTCGCTGTCGGCGGAAACGTCGTTTCTCTGGAAGAACTCTTTCGCTCTGAACTAATCGCTGAAACTCGTCGATCACTGGTCGCCGCACAAAAAGTCGAGAATTGGAAAGCAAAATCGCCTGAAATGCCGATTGCTGAGTGCGATGAAAGGACAAATTCGCAAAATTTGGAGCCGATTACTGCCCATTTTGCTTCCGGTTTGACACTACAAAGCGATTTTGAGGCGAAAATTGAGGATGTTGTTCGCCGCATTTTATCTGCCGCAACAAAAATCGAGAAAGCGGCGGATGTCAGTGAAACGGCTGGAATGTATTTGAAAAAGACGGCAGAATTTGTCGAAACAGAAGTGCAGACCGCACTCCCGACTTACATCGATTTGTTCCATGAATTGTCCACTTTCCAGCAAACGATCACATCAGAATTTCATCGAATACAAAAAGAATCGTATTCAAAAAATGAGTCGTATTCAAACAATGGATCGGAAACGCATAATTTTTCATCGGATTTTTGTTCGGAAAATGCAAATTTCCCCAAAAAATCATCGACAAATACGATGCAGACAAAAGGGATGAATGTGAACATTTCAGATTTATCAGACACTGCATTTTCAGAATCATCGCCAAAATCAAAAAATGAGCAGAAAGTGGAGCAGAAAATCCGTCTTTTGCCATTTCCAAAACGTCCAAATTTCAACATTCCCAAAATGGGTTCTTTTTACTCGGCGACAGAAAAAGAAGTAGTTGATGAAAACGCCGCTTCAAGAGAAGACCAATCAATTGATGTCAGGTCACTATTTCAATAGACGTGCCTCGATAACTGTACTTTCCAATAAAGAGTAACATCTGTCCCGCACAAACGCCACAAAACACCCAATTTGCTGGTTTTGCAGATTATTTTTTCGTCATTCTGCCCAAAAAGTAGAAGTGGTTTTTATTCCGCAGGAAAATTTTGCCATGTTTTTTCGCAGACTTCCTAAATTTGTGAGCATCCACTTTTTGGAAAGTACCGTCGATAAGAAACAGTAAAAAATAAAACCTTCAAATAACACCCCTCCTATTTTAAGGAAGGATGTCCAAAATGGCGGGGGGGTTTGTATACAACACTTACTGTTTTACTGTTTCTAATCCAATGACACATCCCATTTTGGAGTTCGATCAAACCGCACTACTCGAATTGATGCAGGAGTTGCATGTTCCTTCTTTTCGAGTGGCACAGCTCCGCAATTGGATATTTGCACGAAAAAAATCCTCCTTCGATGAAATGGTAAATCTCCCGAAAACTATGCGGGAAATGCTTGCTGAAAAATGGAAAAGCGTTTGGAGCGGTCGTGAAATCCAACACATTTATTCTGATGAAGGAACCGAAAAATTGCTGATCGAGTGGGAAGACGGCGAACGCATTGAATGTGTATTGCTGAGAGATGACCGCGATCATCGCACTGGATGTATCAGTACACAAGTCGGATGCGCCATGAAATGTGCTTTTTGTGCAAGTGGAATGGATGGATTTGTCCGAAATTTGACTCGCGGGGAATTATTAGAACAAATACTCCGATTAAATGCTCTCTTACCAAACACAGAGCGACTAACACATTTAGTTATTATGGGAATCGGAGAACCTCTTTTGAATTTGGATGCACTGCTTTCCGCTCTCGATGATGCCACTTGTTCTAATGGTCTTGATTTAAGTGTGCGACGTGTTACAATTTCGACAGTGGGGATTCCAACTGGAATCAGGTCGCTCGCTAAATCGGTAAAAGAAGGCGGAAAAGGATATAAATTGGCGATTTCATTACATGCACCAAACGACATTCTGCGCTCACAACTTGTGCCGCAAAATCGAGTTTCGGGAATTGAGCCGATTTTGAATGCGGCCGATGTCTATTTTCACGAAACTGGCAGACGTGTGACTTATGAATATACGTTAATTGCTGGTCAAAATGATGCCCCCGAACATGCACGAGAACTCGTCACTTTATTAAAACATCGCACTGCAATTGTCAATATTATTCCACTAAATACTGTCGCTGAACTCCCATTTCGTCCACCAAATCCAGGCACCATCCAACAATTTGTCAGATTGCTCGAACAAGGAGGCCTGCAAGTCAAAGTTCGTTTCAAAAAGGGGGATCGAATCGCTGCTGCATGTGGACAGCTGCGCAGAAAACAGGGATGTACTTCAAACATGCAAAAAACTGACGTTTAGCTCGCTTTCGCAGAAATCGGTTGTTTCTTGAAATATGCAAAAAAACCGCAAAAACCACTACTTTCAGCTCTCATGAAAATAATTATTGCCATGTCGGGCGGTGTTGACAGCACTGTCGCCGCTTGGAAACTTAAAGAGCAGGGACACTCGGTGTGCGGACTCTTTATGAAACATCCATATCAAAGGGAGGATGAAACAGCCGCGTGTGCGGCGGCGGAATTTTTGCGTATTCCACTAAAAGTAATCGACTTTTCTAATGAATTCGAACATGTTGTAACAAATTTTACAGATGTGTATTTGGCTGGACGCACTCCGAATCCATGTGTTTTGTGTAATCGTACAATTAAATTTGGTGTCGTGTTTGATGCCGCGATGACACAACTAAATGGCGATGGTTTTGCGACTGGTCATTATGCAATCCGCCGTGAAATCGACGGCACTTCTGCCATTTTTTGCGGAGCCGATCCAACAAAAGATCAGTCTTATGTATTGTATGGAATTGATCCCAAAAAATTATCTCGAATCTACTTTCCACTTGGCGAGATGATGAAAGTCGATGTCCGCAAAATTGCCGAAAAAATCGGATTTCCACTAAGAGGACAAAAAGAAAGTCAAGATATTTGTTTCGTCGAAAAGGGTGAACACTCCGCTTTTTTGAAACAACGATGTCCTGATCGAATCACATCAGGAAAGTTTGTCGATGTTTCTGGAAAACCACTTGCATTGCACGGAGGATTCGAACGATATACAGTCGGACAACGAAAAGGAATGGGAGTAGGTTTTGGAGAACGCATTTTCGTACTAAAAATAAACGCCGATCAAAACGAAGTCGTGATTGGATCGTGGGACCAATTGGCCTGCAAAAAATTTATCGCCACTGACGTTCATTGGATTCATCCAGAACCAGAAAAATTACGACCGCTGTTACAAAAAGAATCGCCTTTGAAATGCGGAGTCAAAGTGCGATATCGATGTAATATGGCGAATGCTTCTGTTTTTGAAATAAGCGATAATGCCGTTTCTGTTACATTTGATGAACCACAATATGGAATCGCACTTGGTCAGTCCGCTGTTTTTTACAATGGAAACCGACTACTTGGAGGCGGAATTATCGACAGCACGCCAATACAAAACATTGACGTTTGATAAATAATTGTCGAATACTCAGACATTACTGACACAGAACGACACAGAATGACTGTAATGTCATTTTCTTGCATCAGGTTTCACACTGTAGTTTCACACTGTCTTGTACAATTATGTTATGAAGAGTAAAATAGTGGACATGTTCCGCGTCTTGCCGTCATATTCATATTTATATTTATACAATACATTCTATTTGTCGTGCCATGCAAAGTCCCAAACAAGTCCTTGATTCATCATTTTTAGATATTCGTCATATTCTTCTGGAAGTGGCGGCCATGTTTGATCGATATGATTCTGCTGAGTTACGATCAAATACATCTCAAAACGATCCGCGTCGTGAATTGCTCCAAAAAGCTGTCATCGAATTGGCGGGTTCTTCTCAACCGAATCGTGCTGAAACTCTCCTAAATCTCTTTTCTGATCTCGATGACGAAACCCAAGAAGGAAAAAAGCGAACGCATCCTTTTTAGAAACAATAAAAAATCATCGTCAAAACAAGATAAGTGTGGTTTATATGTCTAAGCAAAAAGGGGAAATAATTTCCAGCGAGTTTATGATTCAGCGTTTGTTGCTGGAAAGTCAATTCGGCACTGTTTGGCGCGGACTCGATTTGAAAGTTGGACAGCAAGTACGTCTTTATTTCGTTCCAGAGGCGTTTTGCGCAAGTGAAAATTGCCGAAAAAGATTTGATGAACAATTAAAGCGTGTCAGTGCTTTTCAACATCCACACTGTGTTCAGCCAAATCGTCAAATCGAATTGCCAAGTGGAGAAATATGTATCGTTTCGCGTTTTGTAGATGGTCCAACTCTCTATGAGTATGTCGAACAGTGGTTTCTCGCACAAAATTCCATCCCGAAAACGGTTCTATTGGATGTGATGCGACCAATCGTTTCCGTGCTCGAAGAAGCCAAAAAACAGGGACTTTCGCATCGAAGTCTTTCGCCGCATCGCATCTTGGTCAGTCAAGCAAATGGAGTGCAAGTTTTCGATTTGGACATCGCCGCCTCAATTCGAGAAATTTGGTGCGAAGAAAATGCAGATTGCTTTCCAAGTCTGTCGCCTGAAACAATTCGTTGGTTCGCTCCCGAACAATTTATAATCGCGCAAAATACAATTTTAAAAGAAAGCATCGACCAATTTGCACTGGCTCTTATTGTTGCTGAATGTCAGCTAAATCATTCTTTTTATCACGCACAATCCACAAAAGAACTGGAACAGGAAATTTGCGGTGGATTGCTCTCAAATTTATCGTCTTTGTCGATTTCCATGCAGCCTGTACTTCGGCGAGCATTTGCTCTGTCACCAACTGCTCGATTTTCTTCGGTGACCGAATTTTTCGACGCACTTTCCGATTCAGTAATGTTAATTCCCAATCTTGCTAGTGAGGGAAATATGATCGCATCAGCATCGTCCGAACAGACAGTGCGACCTGAACAGACAGAGCGACCTGATTTTTCTTTGGAAGAATATGAGCCAGTTGAAGGCAATGTCGTTTCAGACATGTCAGAAAACGCACCAAAAAATTCCGTTTTATCAGAAACACCCGATTTGACTAAGGATTTGACTAATATCCATGTGCAAGTTATTGAAAAAAATAATGTGGAAATAGCACCAGAAATGAATGTCGCAAAATGGATGACATCGAAAACATTTTCCAGTACATCTACTTCTGACTCTTTTACTGAGATTCGTCGATGCGCCCAAACAGCTTCCGCCGAACATTTAGAGCGCAAATTGAGACATGAACACCGATTCCAGCGTTTTTTTCGGATTTGGAATTTCACGATCTTCATTGCAATAATCATCATGATCGGGCTGTTTTGGACGAAGATCGAAAAAACCACTACAAATTGGTGGAATCGCACTGAAAAGACGATGAGTGAAATGCCATAAATAAATTCCATGAATAAGGCTCCCGCCCAAAAGTTTTATACCTGCTTTTTAAAAATATCGTGTGTTTCGTGGTTCACTTTCCAGTGCAATGTTTTTGCCGCTTTCATTTTTTTCGCACAGGGGCACGGAGAACACAGAGAAATGACGACAAATCC
>JBOFGF010000258.1:0-6316 GCA_051649005.1 Thermoguttaceae bacterium
CGTGTCCAGTGCAAGCAATCCCAATTGCTCCCGAAGAACTGCGAATTTCCGCACAAGATCGTGTCATAAGTGTCGGATGTGATGGCGGGGCCGATCCGACAATCAAACAACATGTCGTCATTTCGACTGATCGAATTGGAACGAATCCCCAAAATGCCATTCCTTTCAAATATATTCAGGTCTCCGAAGCACCTGTCAGTGGCCGAAGTGGCGGAGGCCTTTTTGCCGCAGAAGGATTTTTGATCGGTGTGTGTAACACGGCAGACCCAGTCGCAAATGATGGTCATTTCGTTCCCCCACACATTATCAGAGAATTTTTGAAACAATTACAATTATCGGCGATCTATGAAAATCCATCTTTGACCAATCCAATTTCTCCCACCACAGTGGCCAATAATAATTTTGTCGCCACTAATGCTCCAGAACTGCCCAATTCAGCATCATTTCAGTCACATTTGTTGCCACTCTCCGCCGCCAATTCTGCTCCTGATTTCGCCGCCAATTCTGCTCCTAATTCTGCGGATTATCCATCTGCGACGACTCCCGCCGCATCTTTTTCGCATCTTGCTATTTCATCAATTCCCGTTTTGAGTGATTCAGAATCGCGTGCTTTATTAGTCTCTCAAACGAAAAATAGTGATTTTTCGCCTGTTGCTCTGGTTTCAAATAATGACAATTTGTCAGAACAGAATGTAGTCGGCGAGCAAAATGTCAGCGAAGGCATCTCAGAAATTATGTCTCAAAATCGCCAAAGCTCCGGTATAAAAGCAATGAATGAAGTGGAAAAAGCCACGCTCGAAGAAGTCAAACGCCGAGCACAGGACGGCGACGAAGTCATTTTAATTGTCAGATCACGCCGAAATCCCGATGTTCCAAGTGACGTGATTGTATTGAGTGGCACATCAGATCAGTTTGTAGATGCACTTGCACAGCAAACTTTGACTTCGCCGACACATTATAATCCTGTAATTCTTTCTTCACATGAATCGATTTCGCAACAAAATTCATTACAAAATGCGTCTCGATTGGCTGGCCCACAAACTGTTTCGCTCCCAGTTTTACACTGAAATGAAATACGATAATTTAGTGAAAATGTTTGTATTTGGTAATATAGAAACAGTAAATTGTGCGATTATTCCACGACACAGTGGCACTCAGTCCACTAACAAGTTTTGTGAACTTCGGAATTTTTTACCACAGAGGGCACGGAGAACACGGAGAACACGGAGAATACAAGACACTCTGTGAACTCTGTGTCTCTGTGGTGAAAACTTGTTAGCAGACTGCAGTGGCACTAAAAACAAATCGAATTGGTATTGAAAAAAATGGGAAAATTTGTTATAGTGGAAATGGCAATGACTTTTTGTCGGAAAAAGTCACGGACCATAATACAATCGCCTCTCGCCAAATGCCTGTTTTTGAACAAAAATAGGCATGTTATTGCGAATATCCGCAGTATAACAACACACGATTTATCTCCTTTCCGATGAATAAATAGATTTTATTGTCAAAAACGGCGGATTATCAAGGAAAAATTATTGTCAGATTTTTAATATGTCCGTGGTTTGATTCGCTTTAGTAGAAATATAGCCAATTACGAGGGCATGGATGTCCAAAAAAGATAAACGAAATAAAGATTTTCGACGCGATTCTGCATCAAATAATGAGTTTGATGATCATGATTATCCAGATTTTAATGAGTCTGATTTTGCACAGACTAATCTGCGAGAAAACGGATTCGATGAACCGGACGGCATGGAATCGTCTGACGACGACGCTGATGACGAATACATTCCGCGCAGATCGACTTCTGCAATTTCAACATCCGCGCCGTCCAAAGGAGCTACTTGCAGTGCCACTCAAAACAGTGCGAAAACACCTTTGGTCGATGATTTCGATGACGAATGCGAGGAAGAAACGCTCTCGAAACCAAGTTTAATTGGGCGGATTCTCTCTCTTCCCCTCTCTTCTTGTCGCACTGCCGCTCGTTTATCAGTGGCAATTTTCGCTGGTATTTGTGGAACAATTGCAAAGTTTGTGCCGCAGTCTTTTTCTTCATTTCGCTCCATTTTTTCGTGGTCGCTTCAAACTGGTCGGAATGGAGTGATAAAAATCGGCGGCGCAGTAAAATATGTCGCTTCTTTTTTGGTGTTAAAGCGGTCGCTCACTGAAGATGAATCAGAAGAACATTCAGAAGAAGCTGGAACGGTCGAAACCAAAAAAGCAGTCGAAGCAAAACAAACGGATTTGCCAAAAGCAAATACTATAATCAATCAGGCAACTCCGATTCAGACGGTGATTGCTTCTGGTGCGAGTGCCGATTCCGTATCTTCTGAAAAGTCGTTAAAAACAGCTTCTGCTGCGTCATATATTGATGACACAGATGACGATGATTTTGATGGGTCAGTCTCGAAGTGGTCTGGAATCGTATACAAATCCGGTGTTTTGGCTGCCTCACTTCTCCTGCTTTCAGGTGGATATTTTGTTGCCCGTCCATTCTTCTCCAAATCTGCAAATACAAACGAGGCCGTCTCTATTTCAAATGAAGTAGTTTCAAATAATGATGCGACTACAAATAACACGATTGATTTGGATGACAATTCCCTTCAAAAAAACACGGATGTCGCATCTGAAATCTCGTCAAAACCTGCTTTGCCAACAACAGATGTGGAAAAACCTGTTTTGCCAAAAATGGAAGTGGAAAAACCTGCTCCGCCAAAAACGGACGCAAAAAATTTAGTTGATTTTCCAAATCCGGCGACATCGACCATTTCCGATCCATTTGACGCAGGAATTTTGGCGGCAAATTCGATTGATTCATCAAAAAATGTCGATCCATTTTCGACTGCGGAAACGGGTGATATTTTTGCTCTCCCAATCTCTCCAATAAATGATTCTAATTTAACAGCGGCGGCCCCTGATTTGCTGGCAAATACACCAACAACAAGTACACAATTTAAGACTGACGGTGATTCCATGTCGAAAGTTGCCGCCGGAGCAATTGGTGTCGTCGCCACAGCTCCGGCCAACGAAGTTCATTTGCCCGCCTCTGATAATTTGAATGCGAACTTGAATGGATTTACTTCATTTGATGCGATTTCTGTCGAGTCCGTGTCAGCCAGTCCGGTAAATTCAGATAATCAGGCACCTGTCAATCCGGCACTGGTCAGTCAGACACAGGGAATTCCATCTCCGGTAATTCCCGATCCGACAATTTCCGCTCAGACGATTCCCAATTTGGCGGTTTCAATGTCGTCTCCGCCTTCAACATCGCCACAAACAACGGAAGTTTCCTCATCAGACCTTGATTTAATTGCGACAAATTCATTTTCACCAATTGTAGCTGACACGACATCACTCCCATCTTTGTCGACAAATGAGGCAAGTACAACAATTTCGACACTTCCAGCACTTGCCGCTCTTGTTCCGCCGCCAGTCAATGTGATTCCACTTTCGGCTCCGACTCCGACAATTCCACTTTCAGCGGACACTCTCGTTCAAAGTACGTCGCTTCCTCATCTTTCAGTGCAGTCTGTTCCTTCGGAGCCGGAGCATGGAATCGCCATTCCAGCAAGTCCACCTTCAACTGTAAATTCTGCCCCTTTAATGATACCAAATGGAGTCGCATCAAATACAGTCGTGCAAAGTGTTCCATTTAATGAACCACCTGCGCCGCCTGATATAAATATGCCCGAAACACAGCCGATTGTCGCTCCGATTCCGCCGCTCATTGCCAATTTATCGTCCTCGTCTCTCGCCATTCCCAGTTCTGGAAATGTTGTGCCGGGTCCACCACTTCCTAATCTTCCCACTATTTCCGAATCAACACTACAAATTCCAGATGATCCCACTCACCAAATCGGCGCATCGTTTACTGCTCCGACAACTGCTCCGCTTCCAAATACAGCAATGAGTGCGGCGATGTCTCCGCAGGTTTCGTCTGCGGAGGCGGCCCTTTCTTCTCCACAAGTATTCACTTCAACTTTGTCGAATGGTCTCAATTCGAATGGACTGACAATTTCACAAGATTCTCACCAAACAATCGGTTCTTTTACGACCACAATTCCCCCCGTTTTACCGGAGCACGAATCAATTGCCAAAATTGACCCGCCACTCGGTTCCAAACTCCAAAATCAGTTACAAGAATGGCGAAATGGCGATTCAAGTTCACCGAGCCTTCGTTTTAGTCCGATTCCACAAGATGATTTGCCTCCGATTCATTCAGCCCCTCCGGCTGTCACGGCGACCACTTTCCCACAATATGGAACAGAAAATCGTGTGGCAGAAGCAAGTCAAGTCGTCTCAGATGTCACAACAGAAGAATACACATCTTCCGAACGCCTCTCATTCGATAAAAAAGTGGCAACTTCCGCACCAGCAAATATTCCGAAAATAACAGTTGGAAATGCTCCGATTCCGCTCCCAGACCATCCGACCAACACATCTTCTGGTGCAAGTTCGTTTCAATCAAATCGTGATTTGGTACAAAATATACCAACAACAACGAAGTACACAGTTCAGCCCGGCGACACATACATGTCGATCAGCAGTCAACTTTTTGGAAATAGTTCACTTTTTCGTGCTTTGGCCGAACATAATCGAAGTAAATATGGAATCGCATATATGCCGGAACCAGGAACGGTGATCGAAGTCCCGACAGCAAATTATTTGCAGACGACTTACTCAGATGCAGCCAATGTCGCAGGTCGTCGTTCGGGAAGCCATGCTTTACTTGCAACTCGTTCGACGAGTTTACAGCCCGGTGTTAAATACTTGGTTCAAGAAGGAGACACTCTTTTTCGACTGGCAACAGACAAATTACGAGACACTTCGAGATGGCGAGATATTATGGCAATGAACGCAGATCAGCTGAATGACCCACGCGATTTGCGTCCAGGAATGGAGATTATTTTGCCCGTCACTGACACTGCCGCGATTGGAACTGGCGCGTCCAGATAGTTTTCAATTTTACATGCAATAAAATATGCCGGAATATCATTTTTTGAAAAATTATGAGGAATTAGAAACGGAACTGGCCAAAAACCATTGGACGCTTCCAATTTGCGATGACACGACTGTTTTAGCAAAACCATTGTCTCTCAAAACAGGCCATCTCCTTTCGAATCGTTTTGTTGCACAGCCGATGGAAGGATTCGATTCTGGCCCAGATGGCGAACCAACCGAGCTGACTTTTCGCAGATATGAACGATTTGCCGCAGGAGGTGCATCGCTGATTTGGTTTGAAGCCACTGCCGTTCTTCATGAAGCACGTTCAAATTCACAGCAACTATGGATCAATGAGAAGAGTGCAAATCGATTTGCCGCGCTCGAAGAAAAAACGCGGTCAATTGCAAAAAAACAATGCGGACACGACATAGTTTCGGTGCTTCAATTGACTCATTCGGGAAGATATAGTAAACCAGTGCGGAAAACGCCGAAACCAATTATCGCTCATCACAGTGGGAAACTTGATTTTGTACAAAAATTACCACCTGAATATCCACTGATTTCTGACGATGAACTGGACCGATTGCAAGATGCGTATATTTATGCAGCAAAGTGGGCAGCTAAATGCGGGTTCGATGGCATTGATATAAAAAGTTGTCATGGATATTTGCTAAATGAAATCTTGGCTTCGCATACGAGAGATGGGAAATATGGTGGAAGTTACGAAAATAGAACACGATTTTTGAAAGAAACGATTACGCGAATAAAAGCAGAAGTTCCATCTGTTTTTGTAACAAGTCGAGTCAGTGTTTATGATGCAATCACTTTTCCATGGGGATTTGGTGTCGATCAAAACGATTATAAAAAATGGGATTTATCAGAGCCAAAACGACTTGTCAAGGAATTGGTTGAACTCGGTTTGCCACTTTTGAATATCACAATTGGAAATCCTTATTACAATCCTCATTTCAATAGACCTTATTCCAAAGCGATTCGCGGAGCAGAAGTATTTCCAGAATATCCTTTGCTGGGAGTTGTTCGATTTGCTGAAATTGTACGAGAATTACAAGCAAGTTGTCCCACTATTCCGATGTGCGGAGCCGGTTTTGCTTGGCTGCGACATCTTGTTCCAAAAGTCGCCGCCGGTCTCGTCAATGAAAATTGGTGTGCTTTGTTTGGACAGGGACGTGGTAGTTTTGCATATCCAGATTCTCCAAAAGATATAATTGAAACAGGAACGATGGATTCCAAAAAAGTTTGCCTCGCCTGCAGTGGATGCACCGAGTTGATGCGACACGAAGAACCGACTGGATGTGTTCTCCGAGACCGCGATTTTTATCAACTTCCTGATTAGCAGTGATTGTATGTC
>JBOFGF010000259.1:0-7437 GCA_051649005.1 Thermoguttaceae bacterium
AAACAACTTTTGATGAAATGCTCAAATCTTTCGATGATTCTGTAAATGATTATAATGAAGTAGATCGGCTAATTCGCAGCGTTTATGACGAATCGCTCAAATTAGATGCCTCACTGGCGAAAATTTCCGGCGATGCGAATCTTTTGTTCACTACTTCGAAAGATAATGCAAAAAGCAATGAGTCCATATCTGCAAAAATACTCGTTGTCAGTACTATTTGTGCTGTCATTCTCGGAACGATCCTCTGCACTTGGATTTCACGCGACATCACTTCTGGAATCAAACGGATTGTGACAAATATGTTGCACGTCGCCAAAGAAGGGGATGTGGAATTGCAACTGCATCAGGCAGACCTCATGCGAAAAGATGAAGTCGGGCAAATGGTGCGATCTTTCGGAGAAATCCTCGCTGAAATTAAAGAACTCACCTCTGTTGCTGCGGCTCTCGGAGATGGAAATTGGTGTGTGCAAATCAATGTTCGTGGTGAAAAAGATGCCATGAATCTGGCACTCGCAAAAATGGTTGAACAAGTTAAGGAAATTTTGAATGCGTTCGCTAAAAATGTCGCCGCCGTTAATGAAGGGGCCACTCGTGTCGCACAGGCCAGTGAATCGCTCTCACAAGGTGCTTCGGAATCTGCCGCAAGTGTCGAAGAAATCAGTGCCACAATGACTGAAATCGGGAGACAAACTAACGACAATGCAAAAAATGCCGATCAGGCAAATAGTTTGGCCAAACAAACAAGTGATTCTGCTGTGAATGGACAGGAAATGATGAAAAAAATGATCACGGCAATGGAGCAAATCACAAAGAATTCCCAAGAAGTACAAAAAGTGGTAAAAGTCATCGACGACATATCTTTCCAAACGAATCTTTTGGCTCTGAATGCCGCTGTCGAGGCTGCCCGCGCAGGTTCACATGGAAAGGGTTTTGCCGTCGTCGCCGAAGAAGTAAGAAATCTCGCTTCTCGAAGTGCAAAAGCTGCGGCAGAAACAACTCAGATGATTGATAATAGCAGCAAGCAAATTGCTGCCGGAGCAGGAATTGCTTCACAAACGTCGGATATGCTAAATGAAATCGTAAGTCAGGCAACTCAAGTGGCATCACTGATCGCTTCCATCGCAAGTGCAAGTACCGAGCAAGCCAGCGGAGTCAAGGAAGTTTCTCATGGACTTCACCAAATTGAATCTGTCACGCAGCAAAACACTGCAAGTGCCGAACAAACGGCGGGGATTTCGGCGGAAATGAACAACAAAACTGTCGAACTACAAAAATTGATTGGACAATTTAGAATTTAGAAAATAATGTTACAATACTAAGCGTTTCTATGAGAAAACGATCATCTTCCCGTCTTTTCTTTGTAATCGGTCTCATAATCGGACTGCTGCTTCCAGTCTCCGACCATTTTTGCGGTAAAATCTTTGCACAGGAATTGCCGCGATCTCGTCGGGGCAAATTTCAAAAACCACCGAATCCCGAAAATGCTCAAACGCTAAATCCTACTTCTAACGAAAATTCAGCGAATCCACCTGACAAATATATGCTTGGAACCGTTCCAGCTATCTGGGAAATTGCACCTTCGTCTCCTGAACTGCAAGATGCTTTGATATTGCCACTACTGGAAAGAGATACTATTGCACCGGTCGTTTTGGGAAAACTGATTAGATATGGCGACTTTCTAATGTCGAAATTCGACCAAAATGGCGATGGAATTTTGCAAAAAGAGGAATGGAGTCTGATGCCAGGATCGCCGCAATCAATTGATATTGACGGCGACGGAATCATTTCGCTCGAAGAACTCGTCCGATTTATCGATGTTTACGGAAAAAATCGAACGATTCATCGTCCTAATCCGCCCCAGAGACTCGATCAACCACAACTCGTTTCATCGCAATTTCAGTTGTTTCGACCGCTTTCCGCAGGAACTGAATCGAAAAAGACACTGGAGTCCGAAAATACCACATCTGATAATAAACCAGTTGATGTTTCCGAAGAAACGATTCTCAAAAACGAAACGCCGTCTGACGACGCTGCATTTGACGAAATTGTTTCGAGCCGTCAAATTCCGGCAGATAAAATTTATCACACTGCTCCAGAGGAAATGAGGGGACTCCCGGCATGGTTCATTTTGAGAGACCGAGACGGCGATGCACAAGTTTCACTTTTAGAATTTGCTCCGTCGCTTTCTCCGGCGGCACTTGCTCTCTTTGGAAAGCTCGACAAAAACGGCGATGGCCTGATCACACCAGACGAGTTGCGTCCTGATACATCAGAAAAAGTGCGACAATGAACAAAGGTATGCGTTCAGCCCCGTTTCTGGCGAGCCGTCCGTTTAGCCCGCTTTCGTAGAAAGCGGTTGTTTGTCGGCATTTAGGTTGTTTGTCGGCGTTTATTTGGCGAGCCGCCAACGTAAGTTGGCGGGTTTGTTGGGGCCGAACGGCATTGGTAGTAGTTTTTGTTGCGATATCTACCATAATTGAAACCCGACGGGTTTCAGGACTTTGAAAACGTGACTTCATTGGCGGTGTTGAGTATATTTTCGACTCAGTTGGACGAGCATTTCGAGAGTCCGCTCCGTCGCACCGAGCTGTGATTCCACCAATTCTTTCGCTTTTTGTCCAAATTGATGCGCTGTTTCTGGAGACGAAAGTCCTTGCCGCAAAAATTGTTCCATCTCCCACTGATCGTTGACGACTGCGGCGGCATCCGCGCGGAGAATCAAATCAACTATGTCCCGAAAATTCTTCGTATTTGGACCGAAACAGACCACTGCTCCATAAGCCGCCGGTTCAATCATGTTTTGACCGCCGCGATTGCCCATGCTTCCACCCACAAATGCAAATGATGCCGATCCCCACCACGCGCCAAGTTCGCCGACTGTGTCAACAAGCAAAATGCGCGGTTTGACCTCTTTGTTCGTGCATCCACAATCTAAATCATCGGAATACAAAGCAAGATGATTCTTGGGAATGCTTTCCTGATCTATCAATTTCGAGCGGCGTTCCCAAAGAACAGACCGCGATTCAAGCAAATCAGCGACTTCCTCAAATCGCTCAGGATGTCGTGGAACAAGAATCAAACGCAGCTTCGGATACTCCCCTTTCAAGTGTTCATAACAATCCAACGCATACATTTCTTCGGGTGCCTGCGTGCTTCCGGCCAAAAAAACGATGTCGTCATCTGAAATGTGTGCCAAATTCCGAAGTCGCAGCGTTTCTGGATTATTCCGGTCAGAACTCGCACCATCGAATTTCATAGAACCAAGAATATGAATCGTTTCTGTCGATGCACCGAGTCGCCGAAACCAGCCTGCATAAGTCTCACTTTGAACCGCAATTGCATCGAGTTGTTGAAGCATTTGGGAAATAAATGGCCGAATCCATAGATACTTTTTGTATCCCGATTCGCTGAAGCGTCCATTGATTATGGCGACTTTGGCACTGTGTCGTTTTGCCGCCGCAATCAAATTCGGCCACAATTCTTGCTCCGCTAAAACGAGCATGTCCGGTTGGAGCCGCTGCATCGCTTTGTTCACGGCCCAGCTAAAATCGAGCGGACAATAAAAGATCGTGTGTTTGGAATCATATAATTTTTTCGCCATTTCCATTCCGGTTTGGGATGTCGTGGAAATGACACAGCACCAATTTGGCTCCGTCGCCTCGATTCGCTTCAAAAGTGGACGGAGCAGATTGATTTCTCCGACACTTACGGCGTGAAACCAAATCACATAAGAATCATTTTTAAGAATACTTTTTGAGAGTATATTTCGGCGACGCGGAATTCGTCCCAAGTATTTTTGTCTGAAACCACGTCTATATTTTCCCTGTTTTATCGAACGATAAATCAAAAGAGGCGAAAAAAATGCCAGCACAAAGACGTAAACTATGTTATAACACCAACTTCTTATCACGGAAAAGTCTCGTTTGGATGTTGTATGGAGCAATTTTGGCTACTATCGAGTAGAAACGACTTTCCACCCTGCTATTCCCATTCTACATTGTCGCCAGAATAGATGCAATACTTCGTTTAGCCCCGTTTCGTAGAAACGGGTTGTTTTTATGACGCAGCGTTTGCGAAACAACCGCTTTCTACGAAAGCGGGCTAAACCGAAAGGGCTAAACCGAAAGCGGTTCGCTCATATTTTTTTTGTTAAAATCGGATTATTTGTCAAGTCGAGTCGCTGATTTTCCCGATTCACTGAAATACGCATTAGACTCCGTTCTTTTTTGAACGTGAGAAAGGCGTTTAATTTTATGGATAATTATTTGTGTGCCAGGGAACGTGAGGTCGTGAGGACTGCGGCACAAACACGCATGACAAGGAGTTCGTTCGACCCGAACGAGTCTGAAAGAAAGGATTGTTTACTCGTATGAAAACAATGAATGGAATCACGAGCGAGCTTTTGGTAAGAAAAGCAAAGAGAAATTGGCGAACTCGATGTGGTGCGTTCCTTTTGGCCATCCTCGCTGCTTGGCATGGTGGTTTCCAGCAAAATGCAAACGCCGAAGTCGTCTTAAACATTGATCCAGCGGCCCTCGGTCAGGCTCCTGGTATCGTTTATGACTTCGCCCCAACTAACAACGTCGGTGGACCCGGCGCAGCCGCTCATACCCAGTTCTACTGGAATACACCAGGTAATTTTGGTGGAAATAACTTAAATGCCCTCCTCGCTGGAATCACGGTCAATACCATTCAGACGAGCGCACCGCTGCCAAATCCAAACAATCCTGTGCCGCGAATCCTTAGTGCAGGAGGCGGTGGTGGCAACTTGCAAGTCAATGGTCTTGATTTCATTAACGCTGGAAGTCAAGTCAATTTCACAAGTGATATGACTTGGTGGCCAGATCGATTTGCAGTCAATGGCGGTGCGAATGGAACTGTAGTCGCGGGTGGTGGGGTACTCAACTTGCGAAACACCTTGAATGTCGGTGGCAACGGCACTTTGAACATAAACAAACCGACTGGTGGGAACTACACGACTTCGGCGGTGGCTGTCAATGGTGGAACGAACAGCGGAACGATCAACATCAATCAAGCCGAGCTGAACCATTATGCACTCGATGGCGGCGGAACGATTCGAATTGATCAGTGGGGTATGCTCAATATTTACGGAGGAACCGTCAACAACAACATTGTCGGTCAATATGTCGGAACTGGAACATCGGTGGATCGTGGCAAAATCATGGCGCTGAATCCTTTCACTAACGTAAATGGAACGGTGACAGGGCAAGTTGCGGTTGATGGCGGCGGAACACTCCGATTTCATAACAATAACACTGGGCTAAATTCGCTGTTTGTCATGGGCAATTCCGAGATTGTCATTGATCGAGCAGATCAATTGGGAAATGCGACATTGACACTCGGCAATTTGAATGGATCGGGGCAGCTCACCAAACACAGGGACGCAGGCGTACTTTCAATTAGCAATTCAATCACCATCGGTCAGCCTGGTGTTTCGTCTGGAGTCGGTGGTTTCAATGCAAATGGAACGGTCGTCGGATGGACGCAAAATGCCGACTCGACTTATGATATGGGGAATCGTTTTATCATTGATGGAACGATTACTTCGGCTTACACGAACAGCATGATTCATATCAATGAAGTTGGTGGAATTGGAACGGTCGTACTAACGGCGAACAACGAAAGTTATAATGGTGGCTATCAAATTTTCAATGGACAGCTCGAAGTTCGTAATGAAGCTAATTTGGGAGCGCACGGTGGTGCGACGCACGGCGATCTTAACCGCGTTATTGTAGGAAGCGGCGGGGCAACACAAATACGTTCGGCGTTTCGTGTCAATGGTGCAGCTGGAACGCAAACGGAAATTGTCCGGTTTATAGAGATGGCAAACAGCGATAGTTCGTTTTATGAAGTATTCACAGATGGCACACCTGGAAGTCGTGCTGGTTTGTCAGACTCAGCACGCTTCAAAGTCGTGCAAAGTGGTGTCATTAGTGGCAGTGGTGCATTGAACAAAGCTGGTGATGGCGTTTTGGTACTTGCTGCGAACGTCAACTCGTACACAGGAAACACCGTAATTCATCATGGCGTTTTGAGCATCTCCGGTGCCAATCAGATAAACGACAAATCGACGAGTGCGAAGATCGTCATTGGAAGTCTCGATTATCAGACGGATAGTTTCCGCCCTGTTTTTGAAACGACACTCGGAACCGACGTGGGATCGCGGCCAGCTTCGGGAGTTATCACTATTCAGAACGCCAAAGTGGTCATCAATCAGGTTGATAGTGTTTTCCGCACAACTGGTCTCGGCAACGAAACGATTTTGGCACGCGATGTCATCACCGATCCACTGACAGGAGCAACTTTCGTCCCAACATTGAACAAACAGGGAGCCGGTACTCTCACGCTGCAAGGAAACGGTCTTTGGGGATACAACAACACAGGTGCTCTCAATATCCAGCAAGGAACGGTGCAAATTTCGGCGGCCAAAGCACTGGCGACCGGTGCTGTAACAATTGGTCTTGATCCGTTGAATCCAGCGGTAAAAGATATTGAACTTACCGATGCCAAGACGGGACTACCAGTAAATTACAAAGCTACATTGAAACTTTCCGACAATCTTGGACAAGTTGCGATGCCGAACAATGTTTTTCTCGGCCATGCAACAGCAGCTTTTGTCGAAGCAGGTATTAACTCGAACTTGGTGATAACTGGCGTGGTCGGGCAAGTAGCAGGAGTAACAGCCGATCTCAATAAAACAGGGCTCGGAACAGTAACTTTGGGTGCGACAAGTAATACTTATGGTGGCTGGACCAATGTTACTCAGGGAACATTGGCGACGACATCAGCGAATAACATGGTGACTTCGGCGGGTGTCGATCTCATCGGAGCGGCATCAATTTTCGACATGAGTGCTGCCGGTGCGAACCAAACACTGAATGGACTGCGAGGCGGTGATGTCGCCACTGATCCGTCTCTCGATATAACCGATCCGACAACTTGGAATCGACAAGTCAATATCGGTGCCAATACACTCACGCTCAATCAGACTCAGTTCAAAACGACTGATGCTCCATTGTCCCAGACGTTGTATGGAAATATTGTCGGTACTGGAACATTGGTCAAATCCGGTTTGACTGGTTCGACCTTCGCCGCCGGATTCGGTGCCACAGATGCGGCTGGAAAACCACTTTTCACAGGTGCGTTCAACATTCAGGCGGGAACACTCCAAACACTTACTGATGCGACCATCACCGGTTTGTCAGGAAAAGCGGGAACTTATCTCGATATTCAGGATAAAACGCTCACAATCAATAACGCCGTCAATCAGGCGTATCAGGGACTGATAGTCAGCTCGTCCAATCCGGTTGGACAGGGAACCATCGTGAAACAGGGAGTCGGGACATTGACCTCCGGTTTCTATAATCGAGATACAGACACCGGCGCAGTCGCAGCATTCCAGGGCAATTTGACGAT
>JBOFGF010000260.1:0-10159 GCA_051649005.1 Thermoguttaceae bacterium
GGCGGCGCGCGTTGTCCAGCGGAGAGACTGAATGGCAAGCGGTATGCCGACTGTTGGTTGGAAAATCTGTTGGTGGCTACATCTGCCGTACAAAACACAAAAAAACCGCCCCTTAATCCAGCATAATCAGGAAATTTCAATTGACCTATTCGGCAACTTTCTTGAAATAGCAAGTAACTACAGAAATGATTTGAACTGTTTTTTTCACAAAGAATCGATAAAAAATAACATTTCCGTTCACGGTTTTAGATTTTTTGCGATACAAAATTCGCGTTCGCGTTTGGCGAGCTGCCGACATTCCACGTTTGGCGAGTTTCCGACTTTCCACGTTTGGCGAACCGCCAACATAAGTTGGCGGGTTTGTTGGGCAAGTCGTGGTTAAATGGCAAAATAAATCGGTATAAACCGGTGCGAATTTTGTGTGAATCTTATCGCGTAATTTCTCGGCAATCGAATTTTAGCTGTATTTATGGGAATGGCCAAAACACACAATTTCCGTGAACGAATACAAACAAACGATGATCGGAAAACAATGACGCAAAAACTTTGTGAACGCATACGTTTCACAGCCGGAACATTTTCCAAAATAGCAAAACAATGAAACGTGAATTTCTCGGCTGGAATTCGCCGCTTCTTGATTTGGCGGCGAATTATTTTTTGGAACGATTTACCTTAAAAGACGGCAAAAAGAGTAGACGTTTCGATATGCGAAATGTTCTCGTGGTTCTTCCAGGGCGACGAGCCATAAACAGGCTCGAAGAAAAATTGACCGAATTGGTCGAAAAAAAAGCCGATGATGGTTCTCTCGATTCAGCGTGGTATCCGCCGCAAATGATAACATTCGGTTCTTTGCCGGAAAAATTTTATGAATTGAAGCGTCCGATTGCTGATGACATGACTCAGCGTTTTGCTTGGCTTCGTGCCATCGACCAATTAGATGCAGATGCCCCCAATCTGTGCCAAGTTTTGGTTCCGAATCTGCCAAGTCGGGAAGATTTTGTTGCCCGGCTGCAACTAGGAAAATTATTTGCCACAATTCACAAAGAACTTGCAATAGACGGAATTGAATTTTCTGATGTCGAAAAAATATCTCGTAACAAGTTTTGTCCCAAAGAGGCGGACAGATGGTCGATTATGGCAAAATTGCAACAGAAATATCTTGCCGAATTGGATCGGCTCGATGTTTGGGATTTGCAGATTGCACGTCATTTTGCCATCAAAAATCAGTCCCGCGAAGAAGAAGAGCAAATCCGACAGTATTACAATGAACAAAAATTGGAATGTTTTCTAGTCGGACTCGTCGATATGAACGAAGTGCCAAAACGAATGTTACAAAAATTTGGTAATTTTGTTACAGCACTGGTTTTTGCACCCGAAACTCTTTCCAGCAGATTTGATGAATTCGGATGTTTGATCCCAAATCGGTGGACGGAAGTGCAGATTCCGATTCAAGAAGATCAGATAGAAATCGTGCAAAAACAGGAGCATCAGGCGAATGCTGTCATTCGATTTTTGGCAAAAGCCGGCGAAAAAATTGCACCACAAGAAATTGTTATTGGAACACAAAGTGAAGACGTGATTCCATTTCTGATGCGTCGTTTCGATCAGGCAGGATTGATTGGGAGACATTTTTCAGGCACTCCAATGACCCAGACGGGACTGTTTCGGCTCCTTTTTTGTGCTCGTAATTTTATTGAAACACGATCTTTTGAGGATTTTGCCGAACTGGTAAGACATCCTGATATCGAAACGATTATAACAAAAAAATGGAAAAAAGCGAAAGGAATTTTATCTGATCTAAGCGAAAATGACCATCCAAATGCGACTCCAAATTTGTTACAAAATTACACCGATTCACCAAGTTGTATTTCAAGTTATATTTCAGAATTAGATGATTATTTCAATCATTTTTTGCCCGAAATGGTCGATGGAAATTGGCACGAAATAGTAAATCCTCTGTTCCCGAAATACAATCAAACATTTGAGTCGCTCAAATTTCTTTGGAAAAGTATTGTGGAAATTTTTGGTTTGGAAGCATTGCTCGATTTGTCTTTTACAACGAATTCTGTTTCGCAAAAGAAGTCTACAAAGAAGCCGATCATTTTTTGGACAGAAAAATGGAAAAGCATTTTTAATGTTTTTTATCAATATGACGAGAGAGAAGCATCCCAGTCGGCACTGAAAATTGCGAGCAATTCGCTGCAAGTTTTGGAGCAACTCGCTCTTTTGAAATATCGAAACAAAGAGCCATTTTTTTCTGAAGTTACAGAAATACAGGCACTCGATATTTTATTACCACTTCTCGAAAAAGGAAACATTCCTCCGCACCACTTTCCTGATGCAATTGAAATGCTCGGCTGGCTCGAACTACCGATGGACGACGCGTCCTTTGTTGTTGTAACAAGCATGAACGATGGAATCACGCCGTCTTATCACACTTCCGACTCCTTTTTGCCAGATCATGTACGAAAACATCTCGGAATCGAAGACAATGCACGCCGACATGCACGCGATGTTTATGCTCTTCTAACTATTTTGGAAACGCGAAAAGAAGTAGATAAAAAATTGCAGTCAGCGCGATTGCAATCGCCCAATGAAATTGGTTTGAATCATGCTGTCCATTTGATTGTTCCACGCACATTGGGAGGAGATACTCTCATTCCGAGCCGCCTTTTATTTGCCGCAGACGAAAAAACGGTCGCAAAACGGGTTCAGCAGTTTTTCAAAACGCCGCCGCCCGAATGTGAATTGCTGCTCGAAGGAACATGTTTTCCAGCACAACAAGACAAATCTACATTTACTGTTCCAAAACTCGATTTGTATTACAAAAATTCTCGTGTGTTGATGCAAACAGAGAAACCTGTCATGCGAGTAACCGAATTTAAGGATTATCTCAAATGTCCTTTTCGCTATTTTTTGAAACATCAACTCAGGTTGTCTTCGGTTCAAGATGATGCGGATGAATTGAATGCACCGTCGTTCGGAAATATGGTTCACGATGTTCTTCAACGATTCGGAAATTCCGATGCGAAGGACACCACATCGGCGGAAAACATTGAACAGGAACTGACGCACTGGCTCGATTTGTATTGCCGCGAACATTTTGGTAACTCGATTCGCGCATCAATTTCTATTCAGAAAGAGCGTCTACTGGCGCGTCTGAAAAAATTTGCTTCTGATCAATCCGAATGGCGAAAAAATGGTTATAAAATTATTGCAACAGAATTTTCGTTTGACGGTTTATTGAATCCCGATGTGGCTCTTGAAGTAGATGGAAAACAAATGTTTTTACGAGGCCGAATCGACCGAATTGATCAAAACGAAAAGACGGGAAAAATTGTAATTTGGGATTATAAAACATCGGATAGTAACCCAAAAGACCCTGTAAAAGATCACTTCAACAAAAAAACAGGATGGATTGATTTTCAGTTGCCATTATATGACTACATTTTGAGACGTGCTGGTTTTTGCGACCAAAAAGACGATGCACTGGAAATCGAACTTGGATACATTTCCATTTCCAGTAAAATGAATCAATCGTATTTCAAAACTGCGAAATGGAATTCCGATGACATCAACGATGCCATTGAAAAAGCGAAAGATATCGTTCGCTCGATCTGGAATCATAAGTTTCTCAAAAAAGAGCCGCCGCCTTTGTACGGCGAAGATTTGGCTGCAATATGCATGGACAATGTGCTGAAATTGTGATTGTATATTGTAGTTCGCATTTAATCGTTAATTGTCCTGCTTTTGTCAATATACTGTGAATCGTCATCAATTAGATGTTTAACCCGCTTTCGTAGAAAGCGGATGTTTCGCAAAACAAAGCAAATTTCTAAAAAAATTACACTAACAAAAGTATCGTTTTATGCAGGTGTGCTGTATAATAGCACCCATTTTGGGAATAAAATCCGCCGCATGCAAAAAATTTGCGACTTGATTATTCAGGAAAATATGGTATATTGGAGTAGTAAATAGTCACATTTTTCCATTATTCTCGTTTTTTCATGTACAACGCTCTGATTGATCAAATTCACGATTCGCCGGTCCAGCTTGTCATCTGTGTAACTGGCGGAGGTTCTCTCGCAATCAGTGATTTGTTGTCTGTGCCGGGAGCTTCTCGTACTCTTCTCGAAGCGGCTGTCCCATATTCTGTCGAGTCTCTGAATAGATATATCGGACATCCTACTGATCAGACTTGCTGTGTTCGAACCGCCTGCAACATTGCCATGACCGCTTTTCATCGTGGAATGCGACTTTTGCACGCCCGAAAAATTCCGAATCCAATACCCATTTCACACGAAGCCAATTTTTTAGAAAATCCAACTTTTGTTACAGCAAGAAAAATTTCAGCTCACCACTCTGATGAATCACACATAAATCGCTCCGAATTTCATGGAACCGATTTGGAAGATTTTCAGAATCTTGTTGCCGTCAGTTGCACCGCTTCACTCGAAACAGACCGTGAAAAAAAGGGAGCAAATCGTGTCCACGTCGCCGTTCAGACTATTTTCCGAACAGCTATTTATTCGATCACTCTCAAAAAAGGCGCGCGCTCCCGATTTGAAGAAGAAAGACTTGTCTCCAATCTCATTCTAAATGTGATTGCCACAGCACTTCCGGTTGCTGCCGAAGCAACTGATATTTCTGCTCATTGGAAATCAAATCCATTGTCTGCCGATTCAAACTCGTCGCAGTTCGGCAAAAAAGAATTGCCCACTTATGGAGAACCTTTCCGAAAAAATGTCGAATTCATCTCCGAATTTCCTATTTCGCTTGAATTGAAAGATGGAGAACACATTCAGCAACAAGAAGCAATCGCGTCGCCTGCTTTGGTTGATCTCTTTTTTGGTCATACTTGGGCTGTTCTCTGGAAGGGGAACGAAATCATCCATTTTGTCCAGCATAATGAGCCTTCGCATCAACGCTCACTCGGATATAATCCACGAGCGGAGTTCTCGCAGGCTATTTTTCCCGGATCATTCAATCCGATTCACCAGGGACATCTCCAAATGGTCGATATCGCACAGGAAAGACTCGGTTCTCGCGTCGCTTTGGAAATTGCGACACAAACAATGGGCAAACCACCTCTCGATTATATCGATCTCCAAAACCGTCTAAATGAAATAAACCAATCAAGTCCAGATCAGGTGGTTTGGGTGACTCGCGCATCACTATTTGAAGAAAAATCGCGGCTCTTTATTGGACCGACTACATTTATCGTTGGAGCTGACACACTGAAACGTTTTTCTCAGCTTTCCTATTATCACCACAGTTTCCATCAGTTGCAGGACATTTTGAGGATGATTGCCATCAGAGAATGTCGCTTCCTCGTTTTCGCCCGAAAATCGGCAGAAAAAATTGAAACGCTGGAATCGCTCGATATTCCTGACATGCTCCGCACTCTTTCCGATTCTGTGCCCGAATCCATATTTGCCATCAACATGTCTTCCAGGGACATTAGAAAAAAACAAGTTGATGTTTAGAAAAAGAAAAAATTAATTTCCGTCAATAACTCACCGTTTTCACTTTCCATGATTTGGGTCATTATCGGATACATGTGGCTTTTTCTTCATCGACCATTTGAAGTCTGGCCGATTCTCGGGACAGTCCGCCTCGAAAGGGTCTACATGATCTGCACTTTGGTGGCCTGGGCCGCGATTGCTGAAAAGCAATTAACCGAAAATCGTATCAATTTTGCGGTCGCCATCATTGCTTGTGCAATGATTATCTCCGCCACAATGAGTCCTTACACCAATCTATTTGAATCCATCGCACTACAAGACTGGCTCAAATATCTTGCCTTTTACATACTCGTAATGACGAGCGTGAAAACAGAAAAAGACCTCAAAAACCTCGTTACTGGCTTTTTGATATGCTTCTTTTTGTACATGCTCCACTCTTATCAGGAATATCGAAATGGAAGATATGTATATGCGATGGGAACTGTCCGAATGATCGGTGTCGACTCCACAATGAACGACCCAAATGCCTTCGGAGCTTCGGTTGTCTATTTTATACCAATGTTATTGCCTTTTGTCGTTGTGATTCACAAAAAATGGCATTATCTTTTTGTGGCGTGTTATTGTCTCCTCAGTGTCAGATGTATTCAGTTGACGGGTTCTCGAACCGCATTTCTCGCACTCGGAATCACTATTTTTGTGGCGGCATTAATTTCCAAAAGACGTTTTGTCTATATTCCGATACTTTTATTGGGCAGCATCGTTTTATGGGCGACTCTGAGCGACAATCTAAAAGATCGTTATCGATCAATTGTTGACAGTAGTGTCGATGAAAGTGCAAACTCTTCCGCAGAAGGACGTCTCAAAGGTTTTTGGGATGGTCTCGATTTGTTGCAAAAATCTCCTATTTATGGAGTCGGACCAAATTGTCACGGATTAGGAACTGGAGAGGGGTTTTTGTCCCATTTTTTATATGGACAAATCCCTGGTGAATTAGGATTGATCGGAATTGTTGGTTTCTTGATGTTAATCTTTTGCTTTCTGGTAAATCACTGGGAAATGATGTGCTATTATCAATTTTTAGACCGGCATGGACACGGTTCTGACGGCCTTTATTGTTTTCGCGTTTCATTGGCCGTTGTTTCCATTTTGATTATGCTTCTCTTTTTTGGTTTCGGCGGTCACAATGGATATCGATATACATGGATTTGGTGCGCCGCATTTCAGGCCACTGCTCTTTCAATCATGCAAGAAAAAGTCCAATTAGTGCAAAAGCAAATTGCTCAAAAAAATGGGTTTATCTAACAATTTATTTTTCAAAAACACTGACTTCCTAATTTACGCGGTTTTTGTGTTCCTTTTTTGGCAATCGGTGAATAAATAGATGTGCCACAACTCGCAAAATGAATTTTTATTTTTTCATTCTGCTTGAAAGTTTGAATTTGCAGTATTCCAATTAACGCATTGACAATTAACCTCTTTTTTGAGAAAATGACCATGTTCCATGTCGATGTCTTTGCTTGATTGTTTCGTCAAATTATTCCAAATATATTATTTTTCAAAATATATTCATAACTTATTCTTTTTCTATCATGCACACCAAAACAAAGCCCGCCGCCATCGAACAAGTCGAAGCACTTGCACACACCGATATTTCACTTTGTTACCAATGCGGAAAATGCTCCGCAGGATGTCCAATGTCAGAAAATATGGATGTACTGCCGAGTACAATAATGCGACTGCTGCAATGCGGAGAAATCGATAAAGCGACAAAATCCGCCGCTGTTTGGCAATGTGTTTCGTGCCAAACATGTTCGACTAGATGCCCAAAAACAGTCAATATTGCTGGTGTGATGGATGCACTAAAACAAATTTCGTGCGAAAAAAAGGCCATCCATCCCGATTATCAGCGAGTTGTGCTTTTCCAAAAGACATTTCTGGACACGATTCGGAGAAATGGACGCACTAATGAGTTGGAACTTGTTGCTGGATTCAAAATTCGTGGATTATTAAACGATTTCAATCCTTTTTTGGCAATGAAAGATGCGATTCTTGCCCCAAAAATGATTTTTATGGGAAAACTCCATCTAAAAATCGGATCACCTGTCAAAGACAAAGGCATCGTGCGACGAATCTTTGAGCGATGTAGTTGAAACATCACGTTTTTCGGCCACTCGGTCGTCATATATCAAGTGTCGATAATCATTCGTAAATTGAAAAGTGCTTTGGAATTTATCTGGGCAGGCGATTACAAAAGTTTGATCGCGCGGACTCTCTCTTTTCTGCATATTCCAACTAAATGGTTCAGTATTGGAGAAGTCTTTTTCTTCTCATTACAGCCAGACGTTCCATTTCACTCATTTTTGTCGGAATACAACCAGCGACTTACGTTTTCTTTTGCTGATAAAACGAGTGCCGACATCATTATTCCGAAGCTATCTAAATGTATGGGAGATGACACGACAAGTTATCCGTGGATCAGACCAGAAGATCGTGCTGATAAATTCCAAACTTTATTTAATCGAGGAGGTGTGGTTTGGACTGCGACAGATATTGAGAGTGGTGATGTCGCTGGTTTTTTTTGGACGACATCAAAAGAATATCACGCAAAACGCGGAAACACCGAATTGGTAATAAATCTTCCTAGTGACAATGTTTTTATCGAGTTTATCTATGTTGGTCGTGAGTTTCGACGTTTTGGAGTTTACACACATCTATTGATGGAGGCTCGGCAAAATTTTCCCAATACGATTTTTTCGTGCATGGTCGAACCAGACAACACTCCATCAATAAAGGCTCAATTGAAAAATGGATATCATCGGGCAGGTGGTGTCACTTATGTGGTATTTTTCGGACTGATATTTGCATCTTTTCTGTTTCATGGCTTTCGCAAATGTTTTTTTCGTGTGCCAAGTAGACGACCTTATTACATTGATATGTCGGAAAAACGTGTCTGAACATGGTAATTTTGCTTGAAAAAACACCGGAAATCAAAACCAAATATGCGTTTATTGGATTTCGCAAAATACTTGTATCAGTTCACTATTTTAGATTTTTTGCAATGTAAAATTCGCGTCCATGTTTGGCGAGCCGCCAACGTAAGTTGGCGGGTTTATTGCTGTTAACATGTAAATTGAAAAAACAACAATCTCAGTGAACGGATTTTTATTTTTACTGTTTCTCACGCGAGTCGCTCTTTAGTTGACCAAAGACCAGCAGATGGCGTGCTGATGAAGTAAATTTCTTCTCCGTCTGGCATCGTATTGAATCCATTTTGTAATTTTTCGGGATTGTAACGATTTATTGTTTCATTATAGTCCGCATATCCAAAATGAACCAACTCGATGTCGGCTTTCGACATGTTGCCGGGCGCATAAGTAATCGTGAAACGGCCCTCAGAAGAACCATGAATCAAGTGGGCTGTGCCGACAGCGAAGTCGCGTAAATCACCATCCGGTGGACAGTTTTTCCACAATTTCATCACGTTTTCAGTTCCAGAATATCCATATTTCCGAATGATGGCATCAATTTCGGGTTGTTCGCCAAATCGTTTTAATCCAGGTGCAATGATGATGAGTTCGCCCCCCTCTGCAATTGCTTTTCTTGTACGATAAACGGCTTTGTTGGCGACCCAAGTGCTGTAAAATTCATCTCCCTGCATAACAGCGACGACTTTTTTCAGTGGGGGCACGACAGTGATGTTTTGCTTTTGCGAAGCTCGTGCGGCCGCCAAATATGTTTCGACATCGTCTCCTGCATAAACACCAGTATGAACGAGTTGGTTGGCATCGTTATAAGCCATAACTACTTGAAAATAGGCATCCGGCAAGTGAGCAAGATAATCAGTTTCGGCTTTGTTGAAACAGGCGCGGAGCGGTGTTGTTAATGTCCCGAGATTTTGTTCGATGCCACAACACGCGGCCATCAGATGCGATGCACAAATCATATCTTTGCCACCGAGTCCAATGAAATAATTTTTGTTATGATTAGCAAAACCGAGAACTTCGTGTGGGACGACGTGCCCGACATTCAAAATTAGGTCCCAATTTCCATCGAGCAGCATTGTATTAAGTGAAACAGGAATGGCCCAGTCAGCGCGGCCATCTGATATTTTTCGTACATAATCGGACGGAATTTCTCCGATCACACGGGCCCCAGCTCGCCAGTCGTGTTTATGAATGTGTTCTTCTGGCACGGAGCCGAACATCCATTTATTTTGTTCCGGTGTATGAGGAACGTGTTGTCCCAGTGTTGGAATCAAATGCACATCCGCATCTTTGGAAAAAATGTTATAAAGTTCTTCTGTTATCCATCCAGACCCACTGTGTGCTCTGGTAATATCCGGTGGAAGGAGTAACACGCGTTTCGGATTTTTACACACATTTTTTCGTGATTCATCGGCGAAACGATGCGTAAGTTGCAAAACATCAGATTGATTCAAATTTCTTTCTTCAGAAAACCACATAATAAAAAAGGGGAAAGAGGAATAAAAAACTATTTTAATACACGCAATTTATCGTTCGTATTCGGTTGTTCAAATTCAATCTTCCGATGTCATTCATTTGATGTCAATCGGTCATACATTACAAAAAGGTGAGATACTCGCGCCACTTCGTCTTTGAAACCTTCTTTTTTGTACAATTTGTCAACGTAATTGTCCAACATCGAATGCGCTCGAACTAATTCCGATGGCATCG
>JBOFGF010000261.1:0-3263 GCA_051649005.1 Thermoguttaceae bacterium
CGCCAAATAACCGCCGACTAACGCCGGCGGCTCGCCAAACAAACTCGCCAAACAAATTCCGGTGCTAATGCACCGGCTCGAAACGCCGGCGGCTCGCCTTCTGGCATCACTGGAAAAAAAACCGAAAATACTCCCTCATAGCCTCCCAACCTCGAATTGATGTCCCCAAATCCCTATCTGATCCCGCACCACCTCCCACTCCATCTCACATCCGTCGTCGCCAAAACCAAGTGAATATCGCTCATTCTGGTTCAATAATGCCTGCATCCATCGCTGCCGATAATCATAAGCTATAAATACCGAAAAACATAATAATACCGTCGATACTATCGTCGATAAAAGAAGCGTTCCATTCGTGTCCGCCTTCAACTCACGTCGCACCGGTTTTCCTTTCTCCTGCTTAGACTCAGACTCAATATCTTCAATCACCTCTTTTCCCACCACCTCCTGAACCAGTAATCGTGGATCGATTTCTGATGCGTCAATAGGACCCTCCGGTGGACCAGGCCGCGTACTTAATATCGATGCAGCATCCGTCCGATTTTGTCCACGAACCACTTCTTTGTCTGTCTGCTCCAAAAAGTCTCTTTGTTGCAATCGCTTCGTTTCTATTCCATTCGGAAGCGGAAGCGGCATCGAAAAAATACTGTCTAAACGGTCTAAGCCCCCCACTTCAAATCTATTTGGTAATGCTTCATTCACCAATTCCGAACTCCGTAAGTCATTTATCGGCACTGGTGGCGGCGTGCGCACGCTAATTTCATTCAGTGGCGGCTTTGTAACAAAAACCTTTTCCTGCTCTTCAATATGTTTTATTGGAGACCGATTGTCATTTGACACCGTCTGGTCGTTTGACACTGTCTGGTCTGCTTCAACAAGAACTTCCGAATGAACAGCGGTTTTAGCGACAGTCTCTGGCACAATCAGCGGTTTTAACGATTCTACAATTCGATTTTCTGGAACGACTTTTGAAGAAAACAATCCAGAGTGAATTGTCCCAGCAGGAACCGTCGAAAGGATGCGTTCAGACAGAACCGTCGTTGAAATGACAATCGGTTTTCCAATAGTCACCGTTTCTGATGCTCTTAGCATCGGAAATTCGCTCTCATTTGCCACCAATAACGAAAGAAGCGATACTCCTCCGTAAAACAGGCCGGCATAAAAATGATTCATAAAAACCTCTCGTTCCGATTCAATTTACAAAGCTTGTTTTTGTGAAACAACAGCTTTCTACGAAAGCTGGCTAAACATCCAATTTTGCTCCGTTTGCAGTATATCAGCAACAATATAAACTTAAACAACCGCTTTCTGCGCAGTGCTTAATTGTTTCGCAAAGCGAAAGCGTGCTAAACCCCGAATAACATATTTACTTATTTTCCACTTTTTTTTGTTTTTTGTCAATGCACTAAAAAGGATTTTGCTAAATTTTGTCAAACCATCAAAACGTGACATGAATTGCGGGGGGAGTTGACGAAGTCTCGAAAAATTGATACAATGAACTGTTATTTTGCCGAAACAATCCATAACTTTCACCCCTTTTGGGGGCGTAACTGGTTTACTTCATGAACAAAGCGCAAACACTTCCTGTCATCATTGGTTTTTGGATAAAAAACTTCAGAGCCATCAAACAGATATCTTTTGGGTCTAGTTTTCAGCAAGCGTTGGTTATTGACGAAGAAATTGATTTATCTCCGTATGACCTAACTCCACTGACAGTATTTATTGGCGAAAGCGGAAGCGGCAAAAGTAGTATTCTCGAAGCGTTCGCCTTTTTGGCGGACTGTCTGACTCTCGGAGTCGCCGAAGCCACATCAATTCGCGGAGGCTTCGAATCAATTCACAATTACCAGGCAGACGGGCCAGTTTGTATTGGTGTGGTATATCGCCCCTGTGTTGGACAACCTTCACTGACTTATGCCGTCAGTATCAATCGTCATCCGAGTACACTTGCTCCATTTGTCGAAATGGAGGCATTGGTTTATCGAAGCGACAATCCCGAAGAAAAAGCAAAACCGGTTCTTCTCTTTCAAAATGGAAAAAGACAAATCAGGCAAATTGCTCCCTGGCCGGGTTCACAAAACAACGAGCTAAAAAGAATACAAGAAATTGATCAAAAACATTTGGCACTTGCGGCACTTGGCGATTTCGAAGATTTGCTTGATGTTCCGCAACTGAAACGAATACTCGCTAATTTTCATCTTTCCTATTTTACACCCGACAATTCATCAGGACTTATTCCGATTTCGCATAAATTTACAAAGCCAATGCGATTACTAAATGAATTTAAGCGAATGGAAGAAAAACACAAATATGAGTTGGATGGTATTCTTGATATTATTGGGCAGCGCATTCCAAACGTCGATAAGGTAACTTACGAACGAACAGAGGCAGGTCGCATTCATCTCCTTTTTCATCTTCCTGGACATTCGCGCCCATTTTACGCAAATCAGATTAGTGAAGGCACTCTTAGACTTTTCACGAATCTCCTTTTGCTTGAAGACCCGATGCCGGTTCCACTTGTTGGCATGGAAGGCCCTGAAATGTACATGGACCTGAATCAAATGAAATCGCTAGTTATGCAAATGCGACGTTATTCACTTGAAGTGGGCGGATCGCAATTTTTCATTACTTCGCACCAAAATAGTTTCATTGATTACATGGACCCGACAGAAGTTTGGATATTAAACCGCGATTCAGACGGAAATGTTACAACAATTCGTGCTCTGGATGAGCTTGTTTTTCAGGGAATTCCTCTCGAATCAATTGGTCCTTTTTGGTACACAGACTTCATTTATCGCACAATCAATAAGACTCCAGTTGACTCCTAAAAAGCAGTAAAAAAATAAGTTTTGCCAAATATACTGAAAACGGCGACAAAATATCGATTTTGATCGCGGTAATTTTTTCAATTCACCTGCCGATTGACATCGGCGGCTCGCTGACCGAAACAACCGCTTTCTGCGCAGTGCTTAATTGTTTCGCAAAGCGAAACGAGGCCAAACATTCAATTTTGAGTCCAAACCAATATCCGTGAACGAAAACGACATTGCCTCTTTTCTAAACCATTTACACGAAAGCATATACTCGTATGACGAAAACAGCGATTCATGAACTCATGGCAACAAGCGGCGTGAAATTTGGAACCAGCGGTATTCGAGGTCTCGAAGCAGACATGAGCGACTTGCTATGTTTTGCCTATACAATCGGTTTTCTCCAATACGCTAAAAAAGATGCGACGTTTGACCGTGTGGCAGTGGCATTTG
>JBOFGF010000262.1:0-3898 GCA_051649005.1 Thermoguttaceae bacterium
GTCAATTGTTCGACTGCGGCGGCTCGAAACGTGTCGGCGGCTCCCAAAACGACCTTTTTACCGTCACTGATTAACATTGCAGTCAGTTTTGCGATAGTTGTTGTTTTGCCACTCCCATTCACGCCACAAACCATTATCACAGTCGGGCCTTTTCCGCTTTCTGCAAATCGGATTGGCACTGGCGGCTGTGCCATTAAATTTTTCAGCTTGTCTTTGATAACATTCAGTACATCCGCCATTTCCACGACGCGGCCGCGAAATTGGGTGCCGACTTCCGCAATTATTTCGTTTGAAGCGGCAACTCCCATGTCCGTTTTGACGAACATCTCGAATAATTCTTCGAGAAATTTGTCATCGACCAATCGTCCTGATCGTTTGAAAAGATCGCGGATATCTGTTTTGAGGACTTGGACTGTTTTAGCAAGTCCCTCTTTAATGCGTGAGAAAAAACCCATTTGATGCGGTGTTAAATTTGTGTCTGTTTTTACGAAACAATGGTCCCTGAAATCGGAATAAACATCCAATTCTGTGTCATTTACAGTATAACATAAAAACATTTTGAGTCGAGATGCCGTTTCTCAGAAATCGGCCAGCGTTTCGAGCCGGTGAGTAAACACCGGCATTTGTTTGGCGAGCCGCCGACGTAAGTCGGCCGTTTTTTACTGTTTTTTTCGCACTGTTGAATTATCAAAAATTTTCGGATACAATAAATTGCATACTTGAACATTGTCATTATGTTGTGCGAGTGAGCGCGTACTTGTTTTGTTACTCGGTTGTTATTTTTCAATACTTTTCACCATTTTTCACAAATTTACCAATGCTTAAAAAACATCTTTTAGTGATTATTGTCAGTCTCTTTTCGGTTTCACTGTTTGCCGAGGAAATCAATCTTTTTGAGCGAAAAAATCTGTCCGACTGGGGATTTTATGGACACAAAGAAGGTGTCAATGTTGGTGATGCCTTTTCATTCACTCCCGAAGGCACGCTCAAATGTCAAGGTGAACCTTTCGGCTTTTTGGCGACATCAGACGATTTTCAGAATTTCCGTCTTGCTCTCGAATATCGCTGGCCAGAAGGTGTCGAACCGACAAATAGTGGTATTTTTCTGCGGATGAATGCTGTTCCTGAAAAGACATTTTTGCCTCGATGCGCGGAAGTTCAACTCAAACATGGCGATCTTGGTGATATTTGGGGATTTCATGGAATGAAAGTTTCGGATAGTCCACTGGCTCAAAATCGTGATGGCGGCGCAGTGCCGGGAAAAATCAACGGACTCAAGAAAATCACCGACACAGAAAAAAAAGAGGGGGAGTGGAATAATCTTGAAATTCTTTGTGAAGACGGTGTTATCATCGTCATTGCAAATGGCAAACTCGTCAACTGGGCAACCAATTTTGAGCAAATTCCGGGAAAAATCGGATTCCAGTCAGAAGGCGGCCCAATCGAATTTCGAAACGCTGTCGTCGAACCTCTCGACAAAAAAAAGTGATATACAATGCGAATTCTTGGTCTCATTGGAGGAATTGGAAGTGGAAAAAGTTTTGTGGCTTCATTGTTTCAAAAAAATGGGGCGGAAATTCTCGATGCAGATAAACTCGGTCATGCCGCGCTGGAACAGAACGAAGTAAAAGCGGCGGCAAAATCGAGATGGGGAAATGACGTTTTTGTCCAAAATGGTCACCTCGACCGAAAAAAATTGGCGAAAATCGTTTTTGCCCAGACTGAACAGGGACATTCCGATCTCGCTTTTTGGAAGTCGGTGACACATCCGATCATTTCGTGTGAGATGGGCAGACTAATCGATGAATATCGAGAAAAGCAGTGCAGGCTCCTGATTGTCGATGCCCCGCTTCTTCTCGAGTCGGGATGGGACCGGCATGTTCAAGGTGTGATTTTTGTGTCGGCTTCAGATGCGACTCGACTGAGCCGAGTGCAGCAGCGCGGCTGGACCGAAACAGAGTGGAGAGATCGGGAGGCGGCTCAATTTTCTATTGCCCAGAAGGAAAGTCGTGCCACTTGGATAATTCAAAATGACGGATCGGCGAAAGAAACGGAAGAACAAGTGAATAACATCACTTTTTTCAATTCTCCTGTTGACAAATCAGAAAAAAACTGATATAAGACGCATATTCCGTTTTACAGAAAGCGGTTGTTTTTACAGCGCAGCAGCGTTTCATCGGCGAACCGCCGGCGTTTCGAGCCGGTGCGGGAACACCGGAGTTTTACAATTTTCCAAATTTTTCACAAAGGAACTTGAAAATGGAAACGAATTTTATCGCAAAATTCCTCCAAAATGTTAAAATGGGGGTGGGGGGTAATTTGAGCCGCGAACTCCGTTCGCGGGCCTTCGCAAATCGTCGCCGTTTTTTTGCGGCTTTTACTCTTGTCGAGCTTTTGGTCGTCATCGCCATCATCGGCGTTTTGATCGCCCTTCTTTTGCCCGCCGTGCAAGCAGCCCGAGAAGCCGCACGAAGAATGCAGTGTACGAACCACATGAAACAATTCGGTCTCGGTGTTCATAACTTTCACGATACGAGAATGGGTTTGCCGCCAGCAGCCATACCTAATACAGGAAGCAACGATCTTTATGTCGAATCTCTCACGTCTCTCTGGCCACTTCTTTATCCTTTCATTGAACAGACTTCTCTTTATGATTTTTTCATCGGACGTACCAACAATTGGAGTTGGAGTCCACAAGCATGGTGGTGGAACGACCAACTGACTGAAGATCATCGCAAATCATTGGCCGGGGTGTCAATAATGCTTTGTCCTTCACGACGTTCGGGAGGAACGCACTATAATCCGAAAAGTGCAGATAATAATCAACGCGCACCACTGGGGCCTCAAACTGATTATGCTTTTGTGATTGGCTCGAATGCCACGACACACATAAATAATGATGGTTGGAGCAAAAGTTTTTCGGCAACCTACTTAAGTGAACCATTTGCCGTTGTTGCAGCGGGACCTTTCCGTGTTTCGCAGCTCGCTGACACCAATTCCCGTGCCAGTTGGCAGCCGCGTGATACAATGGCAAGATGGCAAGATGGTGCATCGAATCAGTTGCTTTTTGGCGAAAAACACATTCCTGTTAGCCTTCTCGGACAGTGCGACACAAAGGATATTTCGACCCCGGCAATGCGGGAAACTGGGGGGGATTGTTCGTATTTGTCTGCGAGTGCATGGGGAGGAATCGCGTCTGCACGAGTCATACTCCATTACCGAAATAGTGCGTCTGACATGACGCAGTATGCGGCCATTCCTCTTTATCGAGCGAATGAAGATATTAGAGATCGGCAGGAACCTGCTTTTTCGGCCGGTTTTGGCAGTTATCATCAAGGAGTTTGCCAATTTGTGATTGGCGATGGCGCAGTTCGCCCAATTGCAATTACGACACCGACCAGTATTTTGGTTCCTCTCAGCGCGGTGGACGACGGCGTGTCCGTTTCATTGCCGTAATATGCCGAATGTTTGCCGTCGGCGCAAGTCGGCGGTGTGTTTGGCGGCGAAAACACCTCGTCCGCGAACGCATCTCTTTTTTTCCTGAAATTCATTGTACATGGAATAATCTGCGTATTCCGCGAACGAATTTCAGTTCCCGCTCTTTTTTCGCTGCTTTCATTTAATCGTACTCTGTGCAATGTCGAATACTTTATTGCTGAGGAATTTTCTTTGCAATAAACATCTAATTTTGTATTAAATGTCTAAAAAAGATATTTTTTTGCAAACAAATTTGGTTTTGTTTCGTATCAAAAAGGGACGAAAGAAATGTTCATACTCGATTTCACAGAAATCGGTAATAGCAAATAACAGAAATTAAAGAGCGAGAATAAGGAGATAGACACATGTTAGTCCTTTCACGATATTGCGATGAGAGCATCTATATTGGAGATGACGTTGT
>JBOFGF010000263.1:0-3793 GCA_051649005.1 Thermoguttaceae bacterium
CGCTCCACTTCTCTGGCATTTCCCTGCAAATGGCGCAGAACGATTCCAATGAGAATCCCGCCTGTCAGGAGCGGCCCCATTATCAGGAAAATCATCATTATGATGAATTGGCGTGTTTGATCGTGCAAAATTTAATTGTCTCCGATTTAACAAAAATTGGCGAAAAATGTTTATTTCGTTCGCTCGATTCGGCGTTTTTTATTTTACGGAAAAACGGACATTATTGTTGCTGCAACTGCCGTTTCGACGACCACACTTGCAGCAGGAACGGCGCATACGTCACTCCGCTCGTAAATCGTCGGACACGATTGTTTCGTTTTCATGTCAATTGATTGAAGTGGCTTTTTCATCGTGGGAATCGGTTTCATGGCAGCTCGCAAAACAATCGGAGCACCATTTGAAATGCCTCCTTCAATACCACCAGCGCGATTGCTCGGACGCACAAAACCACGACACGACGACTCCTCGAATGCCAAATCAAATGAAATCGGGTCGTGCATTTCTGACCCGAATGTTTTGGCCGCATCAAAACCGAGACCGATTTCGACTCCTTTTATTCCTTGAATCGACATGACTGCCTGTGCAAGAAGACCGTCTAATTTTTCGTTCCACTGAACATGTGAACCGAGTCCGATGGGAACGCCAAAAACATGACATTCAATTATTCCACCGAGTGTGTCGCCCGCCGCTGCTGCTGCATCAATTACTTTTTTCATTGCCGCATCATTTTCAGGAAAAATCGAATAAAGCTCACTGCGAGAACGACGTTCCAAAAGCACTGCTGGCAGTCCATTCGATAATTCTGCCGCCGAAGTTTTTGCGATTTTATCGTTTTTTGATACTCCTCTTTGTTTCGATGATCCTCTTTGTTTACTCAAATTTGTGTTTAGTTTTTCGTCCAAATCGGCTCTCAAATCGTTATTCAATTTATCCGAAACTTGTCCAATACTTCGGACAAAAGCAATGACGGTGATTCCTTTTGAGGCGAGAAATTGCTGTGCCAGAGCACCAGCGGCGACACGACCGGCTGTTTCTCTCGCACTTGCGCGTTCCATGATCGGGCGGATCGGGAGTCCATATTTCACACTTCCTGCCAGATCGACATGACCGGGGCGCGGCGATGGTATTTCTGGGGCGGCATCAATTCGGCAATCTTTATTTTCAATCCAGAGAGTGATCGGAGCACCGGTCGTGATTCCCTGCCACAAACCGGTCAGTATTTCGACTCGATCTGTTTCAATTTTTTGCCGTCCTCCTCGTCCATATCCACCTTGTCTGCGTCGCAATTGGGCATCAATCTGCTCCGTTTCGACTCGAAATCCCGCCGGAAATTGTTCGATGAGAGCCAAAATGCCATGACCATGTGATTCACCTGCGGTGCTGTATTTCATCGATGTGATTGCAAATTGCGCTCAAATGCTGTGTTAAATAATTTGTTCCGTTCTGTCCAGTTTATCGGGAACTGACGGAAACTCCTCCCAAAACCCCACTCAATACTTTCCAAAAAACACACCCGAATAATAATGCTTTGTCTGGAAGTTTCTCGATTTTTGCGATTTAGGTCAACACCGATTTTTAGGTTTTTCGGAAAAACATTCTGTTTTCGGAAAAACGCTCTGGACTTGATAAGAGGCGACGAAAATGCTGAACAAAATGGCGTGACTAATACATATTCGTTCACGGTTTTAGATTTTTTATTGTGCAAAATTCGCGTTCACGATGCAAAACAAAGACAGTGCCGTATTTACCGCAAAATGTTTGGGCCGTCAATGCGCTGCATTCATTTCCGGCTTCTATGATTCATGGCATTTGAGAACGATTGTAGTAGTTTACATTTTTTCACTTGCCTGTATACTTTCTAAATATGGAATTTTCGATAAAAACATTTTTATCAGAAATTTAGTGATTACCAGCAAGTTATTCCCATTTTTTTGATTGCCTCAATAATTCTGATGTCTCGATTCGCTGAAATTAGGAGTATCGCCAGTTATCTCCCCGAACAATATGTCGGTAATGCTGAACTAGCCACTTGTTTTCCTGCTTGGACGGAAGAGAAAATGGTTCGAAAACTCGGAATCGAACGCCGTCCAATTTCCGCCGATAATGAAACCGCTGTTGATATGGGTGTCAAAGCCGCCGAAAAACTCTTTGAAAATGGAAATTGCGAACCAGAAAACATCGATTTTCTAATTTTTTGCACGCAGTCGCCAGATTATTTTCTCCCAACTTCGGCCTGCCTGATTCATGAACAGCTTGGACTTCCGAAGTCATGCGGGGCACTCGACTTTAATCTCGGATGCAGTGGATATGTTTATGGACTCTCTCTTTGCAAAGGACTTATCGAGACAGGAATGGCGAAAAATGTCCTCTTCATTACTTCCGAAACATACACGAAATTTATCAATCCGATGGACCGAGTTACTCGGCCTCTTTTTGGTGATGGTGCATCTGCGACATGGATTTCGACATCTCGTTCTTCCATTCATCCAGCACATTCGGAAAACACGAAATCATTGCAAAGCGAGCAGTCCCCAATTGGTCCATTCGTTTTTGGAACTGATGGCAGTGGGGCCGACCTCCTCATTGTCCCAGCAGGCGGTCTGCGGATGCCAAAATCACTCGAAACGGAAATCGAAATTCAGGACGACAAAGGATGTATGCGGTCACAAAACCAGCTAAAAATGCACGGACCTGGAATTTTCTCTTTCGCCATTGACCGAGTGCCGCCACTCGTTGAAGAACTTTTAGCGAAAAGCGGCAAAACTCGGGAAGAAATCGGCTGTTTCGTCTTTCATCAAGCAAATCGATATATGTTGGATCGTCTGCGTGAAATATGTTCTCTCGACTCAACTCGTTATTTTAATGACATGATGCACCGTGGAAACACCGTCTCCAGCAGCATCCCGATTGCCATGGTCGATGCCTGGAAAGCAGGAATGATCAAACCGAATGAATGGACGATGCTCGTCGGTTTCGGTGTCGGTTTGTCTTGGGCCGGAACTCTCGTCAATATACCGAGCGATTTCGTCGGAATTGAATGAGGAATGTTTTTATTATGCAGTGTCGATGCCATCTTCAAGTCGATGCCGTCTACAAAGACATGATAAATTCGACAAGATCATCTAGTTGCTCATCTGTCAAACTCGCGGTGCCACCATCAACGTCGCCGTGCTTTCCTTGTTTGAAAACATCCTTCATTTTCGTATATCTTCCATCGTGCAAATATGGAGCCGTGCGCCAAACTTCAATCAATGATGGTGTGTCAAAATTCGATTTTCTATCGAAAAAGACTTTGCTATTAACATCGTGCATTTTTTGATCAGTGTACAAAGGAGCTGGATGGCACTTTGAACAGCCGATTTTTGCATCTTCAAAAATGGCTTTTCCTCGAATTGCTCGTTCACTCAATTTTCCATCGACCAAGAGTGGGCTTTCGAGTGGTTTCAAACTACGAATATATGCTTCAATTTCCAAACATTTAGGTTCATCTGGAACAGCAAAAAGAATATATTGAAATCCTGTCCGAACCGCAAATTCGGCGGATTTTCGGACACCTTCCCACATGGCAGGAGGAGTATCGATTGAATGGAGCATGCTTTTCGCATTTTTAGGATTCCCCATTCCATCATTCAGAAGGTCCCAGTTCAGTGCATCAACTCTGGCATCTGGATGACAACTGGCGCAGCTGTGCCATTTTTGGAAACAGAGATTTGCATCGTTCCAGTGCATTTGACCGCGCTGTTCCGGCCTCAATTCCGGCGTTGGTCCGAGTGCAATACTGCTTGCTTTCGCG
>JBOFGF010000264.1:0-4761 GCA_051649005.1 Thermoguttaceae bacterium
GCAGCGATTTTCGTCCGATCCAAAGATGCAGGATTATTTGCGTCGTCGACGACTGGCGGAGCTGGAATATCACATGGGTCTCCAATATGCCAGAGAGGAAGGAAAGGCAGAAGGCGAAGCACGCGGCAAAGCCGAGGGGAAAGCCGAGGGGAAAGCCGAGGGGAAAGCCGAGGGCAAAGCCGAGGGGAAAGCCGAGGGGGAAATACTTTCGATTCTTACCGTTTTGAAGGCGAGATTTGGTCAGTTGCCACAACGAGTTATAAAAAACGTCTATAGAATCAGTTGTCACGACCGATTGACGGAGCTAACTGTCGCCGCAGCAACGTGTCAGTCGCTCAAAGAATTCGAGGATGCGTTGAAATGAATGTCGGTGCTGACGCACCGGCTCGAAACGTGGTGGGTTGTTCCATTCTTGACAATTGTGTGTGAATTCCCTATACTACCAAATGTAGCCAATGAATTGTAGCAATTTTTAGGTTAGACAACAAGTTTGTATGACAATAAAACGATTCCTTCGCCTTCTTGTGCTCTTTCTTCTTTCCGCTTTTTGTGGCGGGACTCTGGCACTTTGGATGTTTTCGACGATATTGCCGAAAATGATTTCCATAGAAAATATTGAACAGAATTCCCCAAAAAAGCTGCCAATAATCGGATTTATCAAAGAAGATTCGTTTTCTGTTTTAGAAATTTTGCGAGCAAACGAGATCAGAAACAATATATCCGCAGATAAATGGCCGCCATTTTATTTGCAATCGGTCACATGTTTTGCTTTGTCTCCAAATGGCGAATGTTATATTGGCATCGAAGACAAGATGGTGTCTTCTAATAAAGTGGCTCATATTCTTGAATATCAACCGCCTTTTCATTTGATTCATCGATATTCATCAACTGGCAAGTATTTAGGACAACCAATGCCATTATTGCTGGACTGCGCAACTGCAATAGTTTTTGGCTCACCCATTTCTGCGGAAAAAAAATCAAACGAACAAGCAACATTATTTGCAGGGAAAATGGTTGTTGCGCTGAAAGTCGCGCTGAGTCAATATGATTCAGCTACTTCTCGCGTACGAATTGCCGTTTGCTCACTGGATGGAAAAGAGGAATTTTCATTTGAATTGCCAGAAGTTTCTAAGAAGAATTTTCCAGCTGGATTTGCAATTCCACCTCGAATCGGAAGTCTTGTTTTGACTGAAAACGCCCTTTTCGTTGCCGATTCGCACAATCGAGAAATTTTGTGTTTTGATAAAGAGGGAAAGCTCGTAAGCAGATTTGGACAGGCGGTCGATTCCGAAACATCGGCAGCTGATTCTTCTGTTTTTCCCGGCTTTTTCGTTTATGCGGCTCCGATTACAATGGCAATTTCGCCAATATCGGGAATTTTGTACATCACGAATCCGGGAAAGCATCGCATCGAGGCGTTTACACAAGATGGACACTGGGAGCCATCTTTGTCATGGGACGGAGAGGCGGATGCAAATGATGATTTTTCGGGTTTTGTCGGCTGCTGTAATCCGGTCGAACTGGCGGCTTTGCCAGATGGACGACTTGTTACATCGGAGAAAAAAATGAATCTTGTCCGCGTTTTCCTGCCAAACGGCATTTTTGACTCTTTTTTATTCGACAATGTAGATTCCGGTAATGAACAACAGGAAAAAATTAGCCGCGTTTTTAATTTCGATTATCGATACAAAATCGCCACTTTGCCAAATGGACATGTTCTCGTTTTGGATCAATCAACTGGGGAAATAACCAATTATCGCCCACCGGCGCACGACTTGGAATGAGAAAAATTAAAATATGCTGAAAATTAGAATATGCTGTAAAAACTGAGTACACACAAAATCACTTGCGCGATTGTGTGGAATAGGGAAAATATGAAAACAGGTAAGATATGAAAACCGTTTTTACTTTTTTGGAGCAATGACAAATCGAATCAGCAAACTGGGATTCACTCTCATTGAATTGATTGTCGTAACTGCTGTTATTTCGATGTTATTGGGACTTCTGCTCCCGGCAGTGCAGGCTGCAAGAGAAACAGTGCGGCGTTTGCAATGTGCCAACAAAATGAAACAAATTGGTTTGGCAATTCACAATTATCACGACCGCTTCAATCAGTTTCCTCCCTCTAAATGGGGAATTGAAAATCCATCTGATCAACGGATCAAACACCATATTATTTCTTTTCTCCTCCCCGATTTGGAGCAAATCGCTCTTTTTGAGCAAATACGATTCGACAAACATTGGTCTGCGTCTGAAAATGATGCCGCCACAAAACAGAATTTGTCGATAGTCCAGTGTCCCGAATCGCCGCGTCAAAGTCGATTCGGAAATAATGAGTATTTCGTCGGCGATTACACAGTGATGGAACAAATTCAGCGAACGACGGGAAAGATCAAACCTCTTTTTGACGATGGAATAGTGAAACCACGCGGCATCAATGAACTTCGTGGCATTTTGCAGCCGCCAATCATTTCTATCTACAATCCTGACACAATTACGAGTTATATGGCACCATGTACTGTCACCACGGCATCCGTTTTGGATGGTTTGTCTAACACGTTCATTTTTGTTGAATGTGCGGCAAGACCTTTTAGATATGGATTCGGACGTATTCCAATAGCAGGAACACCTGAAACAAGACCTGCCTCCGGTGCTGACTGGGCGAGCAATCTCGCCCCTTTTTATATGAGAGAATCGTGTGGTGCCGGCGGCACACAGTTGATTAATTGCACTAATAACAACGAGCTTTATAGCTTTCACCCGAATGGGGCCAATTTTCTTTTTGGCGACGGAGCCGTCCGATTTCTGAAGGAAATGATTCATCCTGAAATTTTTATTTCTGCGTTCACTCCTGCTGCTTCCGATGCGACGACACTCGAATGAACATTGCAACAAAGCTTTTGGTCGAAAGAAATCAACCCAAAATGGTCTCCGTTTAGTGTTTTAGATTTTTTGCAGTGCAAAATTTGCGTCTATGTTTGGCGAGTCACGTTTGGCGAGCCGCCGACGTAAGTCGGCGGGTTTATTGGGCGAGTCGCCATGAAATGCCCTTTCAGGGCAATACAGTTTTAGCTGAAACACACACAAAACCCGTGAACGCACATCCAAAATGGAAAATATTTTGATCGATTGCATTTTGATCTCGGATGGATATTACAAGCATCAATAATAAATGTGGTACAAAATTGATCGCCAGAAGACTGCCCAAAATAAAAAAATGACTCATCTTGACTTGTCAGCTAAAAACGTCATAATCAATATCTGCTGGCACAAGATATTATATTTCCTATTTTTTTATCCTTTTTTCTTTCGTTTTTTCAAAGGGTTCTTGTTATGAAACCATCTCCAGAAGTTCTCAAAATGTCGCTTGGCATGCCTTCACTGCCAGACACAACTATCAAAGAGCTGATTGCTATTTCTGAGATAAAAACTTATGAGAGTAACAACATTATTTATCGGGAAAATGAAGAATCGACGCAGCTGATCGTCGTTCTTTCGGGACAAGTAGACATTCAGTACATGATGCCAAATGGAAAACGAGAGACGGTCGATATATGTGGAAAAGGTGATATGCTCGTTTGGTCTGCTCTCGTGGAACCATATAAAACCAATTCCAGTGGTATATGTCGTGCAAAAGCTGAGATTTTAGCAATAGACGGCATCAAACTTCGAAAATTATGTGAAAAAGAGACCTCATTTGGATTTCGCTTGATGAGCGCGATTGCCGGTGTGATCCGCCGAAGACTTCAAGCAGCTCGAAAAGAGATTGTCGATCTGCGATAAAACAATAAAAATTCCGTGAACAATACTGACATCTAATCAATACTTTTAGTTTAATTAAGCGATATTACTATGCGAATAGGCGTTCTTTGTAGTGGTGGTGATGCGCCGGGAATGAATCCATGTATTCGGTCAATTGTTCGTTCTGCTCTGCTGCGCGGCGACGAAATCGTTGGTATAAAATATGGATACGAAGGAATTTTCAATGAAGACTTTTATGTGGATGGTGACTTTGAGATAAATAGTGAAGGTCTTCCTTTGATGGGAGTTCGCTCTGTTTCTGGACTTGTCAAACTGGGGGGAACGATTTTGCACAGCAGTCGTTCACACCGATTTCAAACACGAGAAGGAGTGGAAACTGCGGCCGCTGTTTTACGGAAACATAATATCAATGCGCTGTTGCCGATTGGTGGAAATGGCACGTTGTCGGGTGCCATCGAACTCGGGCGCGTTTGGGAAGGACAAGTGATCGGTCTCCCAGGCACAATTGACAATGACCTTCTTGGAACCGATTTGACGATTGGATTTTTGACCGCCGTTCACACTGCCGTTGATGCTGTTGATAAACTTCGAGACACAGCTGGAAGCCATGATTTGATGTTTTTTGTCGAAGTTATGGGACGACACTGTGGTGATATTGCACTGGCCACAGCAATCGCCGCAGGAGCGGAACTCGCATTCGTTCCTGAAATCGAGGAGGCACCGAAAAAAATCGTCGAACAACTGAAAAAAATTCGTGATCTTGGAAAATCGTCCGTCATTGCTATTGTCGCCGAGGGAGATGGACTCGGAGGGGCAGTAGCTGTTCAAGAAATAATGAAACGAGCAGGAAATCCTTTTGACAGTCGCGCCGTCGTTTTGGGGCACATTTTGCGAGGCGGTTCGCCAGTCGCTTCTGACAGAATGCTCGCATCGCAACTCGGAAATTTTGCTGTTCAGGCACTTCATGAAGGCGAGACCGGAAAAATGGTCGGACTACTT
>JBOFGF010000265.1:0-6629 GCA_051649005.1 Thermoguttaceae bacterium
CACGACCACATTTACAGGATCGGCGAAACTTGGCGGAAACGGTGGAAACGGCGGTGATGGCGGCGAAGCAGGTATTGCTGGAAATATAGGACTCGCAGGAAAAGCGGGAAAAAATGTCATTGGAGCGTCGGATGGCACGGATGGTGCTGCTGGCAAAGTCGGAAATGTGGGAATCGGGGGAGTCGGAGGCGACGGCGGAAATGGGACAATGACACTAAAAGGCGGAGCAGTCAATGTAATTGGGACTCTCGAACTTGGTGGGAATTGCGGAGAAGGTGGATTGACTGGCGGCGGATCGACAACGAGAGCGGCCTGTGGAAAAGTGGGGACAGGAACACTTTTAATATCTTCTGGGACGCTGAATTTGGGAAACGACAGCACAATCACACTGCATGGAACAAGCGGATCAGCCACTCTCGGTTCATCGGGAAAACTCAACTTTTCAGGAGATGCAAAAATCGTGGCAAGTGATGGTAATTTCACTTTCCAAAATGGTGGAATTCTGGCGCGCAGCACGGAAAGCGGCGTTTTGTCTTTGATTGCAAATGAGGTTTCTGTTACAAATTCAGGAGCAACTCCGGGGAAAATAAAATTGCTTGCAACTGGAGACGGAAATTTTCTTTCGATTAACGCGGGCACAAATGGCGTTTATGACACGTCGTTTGATTTGTCCGCATATCGAGATAAATCGAGTGTCACAAAAACAAACAGTGCAGGAGTCGATCAATACTCGCTCACTTTGGCAGGAGCAGAATCACTCGAATGGAAAACAACAGGAACAGGAAACGGAACTTGGAAATTGGGAAAAAATCAGGGGGGAGGAAACTGGGACAAAGGGGACTTTTATGCCGGCGACACTGCAAATTTCAATCAAAATCAGACGGGAGTCGTGAAATTAGCGGGGAATATTGCTCCTGCTGAAATGAACATTAATGCAGGAAATTACACATTCACTGACAATGGAACCGAAAGTGGGGGCCTTTTGTCGCAGGGAAAACTTTCTGTCGCACAAAATGCCTCGGCGACTTTTGCAAATAGTGGATTAATTCAATTCGGAAATGGTGCAAATGTTTCGGGAAATGTCACACTAAATAATGGAAGTCAATTTACTGACATGCCTGTTGTTGTGGAATCAACTGGAACACTTTTTGTAACTGCAACTAGCAGTGCTGATGATGCTGCAATTCAAGGTGGTTCGCTAATTCTCGAAAAAGACTCGACTTTGTACACAAAAATCGATTCATACATTATGAACGTCGGCGATACAAAGTCGGTGTACATCGGAAATGGTCTCACAAATTATGAAAATAATGGGGCAAAAATTCAAAATTCAGGGAGTCGTATTTATAAAATTTCCGATCTTTATTATCAAAATTCCGATTTGTACTATGAGCTGACTCGTTTACAAACAAAGTTTCCAAATGTCACACCAGGAATCAATGGCGTTTATGACGCATATACTGGAGGCAATTCGTTCATTGATTACACGATCAACATCATGGATGCAGATGCAGCGAGCAGACTCGTCCAATCGGGGTTTGATTTGACGAATCTATCCGGTTCGCAGTCGAGTTTCTCAAATATCAACAACAAGATGATTGACACACTCCGGTTTATGCCGACGAACAATTCCTATTCGAGACGAAATGTCGCACATACACAGGTTCGTGGTCAATCAGGTCCCGCATCTGCCAAAAATTATTGGGGCGGTTTCACTTATTCAAACAATCGTGGCTCCAATTTGAACAGTGGAAACTATCAATATAAAACTTCGAGCAATGAATATACAGCTCTTTTTGGAGTGGATCGTTCGTCGCAGTGGGATCGAATAGGACTCTCTGGCATCGTCGGATATGGCAAATCAACATCATCCGGTTCACTGCTTCCAACAACAAGCGAAACGAATTATGGCGGTTTATTTGCGTATATCAATTCTCAAATGTCATCATTTGACCTTTTTGCCACACTCGGATGGCTGGGGAGCGAATCGAAAATGTCTCAGTGGAACGGATCGGCCCAAATGAGTAGCAAGATTCAAAACAATATGATAAATTTTGCAATCAATGCGGAAAAGTCAATGAGATTTGCACAGGGACGATTCATTCCGACAATTGGCGTACAATACAGCGCACTGTTTCAGGGAGATTCAAATATCAGATGGGGAGGCGAAACCATTCTGCATCAGGACAAAACGACGGCGAATCTTTGTATAGTTCCCGTCGGTTTTCGTTTGACGAGTGATTCATGCGGAGTTGGATGGATTTCATCACACGAGTTTCATGCACGTTATTTGGCGAATTTCGGAGACCGGAGCACAAATTACAATGTTTATGCCGTCGGTTCTTCCGTCCCAGTCATGATGAGTTCAGTACTTGCCGACAGACACATCGGCGACGTGGGAATTTCGTTCAAACGTCGCAGCAAGCAAATTGAAATGAGTCTCGATTATTCGTATTTGTTCTCTGAACAATATCAAACACATGCGGGGACAGCCGCCATTCGTTTCCTTTATTAAAATATTTGTATGCGTTCACGGGTTTTTTGTGTTTTTTCTATAAATTTCCACAAATACAGATTAAATTTGATTACCATGAAATTGCATTTCCGAATCCCGTCGGGATTCGGGGACGAATTCCGATGCCAAACAAAACCCGCCAACTTACGTTGGCGGCTCGCCAAATACACCGCCGAACAAAACCGCCGACTTACGCCGGCGGCTCGATAAACAAAACCCGTGAACGCATACAAATATATTTTAATTGTTGCACAGCACATTTTTTCATATTTTTCCCAAATTTTTATCTCCAGAAATAACATGCGCGGAAATGCCATTCTCGGTCAAAGCGGTGGTCCCACTGCTGTAATCAATGCGAGTCTTTGCGGACTTATTCAGGCGGCTCTCAATTCTTCGGACAGCATCGAACAAGTTTTCGGAATGCGTTTCGGAATTGAAGGTTTTATGCACGATAATGTTATTGATTTGGGGAAAGAAAAGGCGGAAGTAATTGAACGTCTCAAAGAAACTCCGTCCAGTGCTCTGGGAAGTTGTCGCCACAAACTTAAAGATGATGAGCTTCCAAAAATTTTGGAAATGTTCAAAAAGCGAAATATACGTTATTGTTTTTTGATTGGCGGCAATGACACGATGGACACGATTCATCGGATCGAAAAGTATTGCAAAGATCATGGATATGACCTGCGCGGGGTCGGAGTTCCCAAAACAGTCGATAATGATTTGATGGGAACGGATAACACGCCAGGATTTCCATCTGCTGGTCGATTCGTCGCACTCTCAATTTTGCAGGGAGGCATTTTGGCTTGTGACATGAAAAAGGTCGATCAATTCACAGTATTTCAAACAGTTGGTCGCTCAGCTGGCTGGCTTCCTGCCGCTGCTGCATGTGCAAAACGTTCCCCAGAAGACGCTCCTCACATCATTCTTGTGCCAGAAAGACCTTTTGAAGAAAAGAAATTTCTCGAACGCGTCAAACAAATTCACGACCAATTTGGCTGGGTCAGTATTGTCTGCGGCGAAGGCGTTTGTTATGCAGATGGTCGTCCGATCAGCGAGTCTCAGACGACCGATAAATTTTCGAACGTCGAATTTGGTGCGATGGGCGGAGCAAGTGCGGCAGTCGTTTTACATCGTCTTTTGGTAAACCATTTTGGATGGCGCGGCGAATTCCAGATTTGTGAGTCACTTCAAATGGCTGCGGCTGACCGGACTGTTCCTCTTGATGTTGATCAGGCGTATTCATGTGGAAAAGAAGCGGTCCGACTTGCCGTTTCTGGAACAAGCGGAGTGATGGTGACAATCAAACGCATTTCCACGAATCCATATTCTTATGAACTTGGAACCGCTCCACTTTCCGAAGTGGCACTCGGAGAGAAACCAATGCCGAAAGAATATATCGACGATATCAATCTTTTTGTCACAAAATCATGTTTGGACTATTTGCGTCCATTGATCGGCGAGCTCCCTGAATTTGTGCGACTGGGCGAATCTCGATAATTTGCCCACTCGATAATTTGCCCAAAGTGAATAATTTTAAAAGAACGAATTTCTCTTCACTGACAACTCGTCACACACCACAGAAGACTCGCCAATTGATATTTATTGACACATTGATGTTTTGTTGGTGCAACATTTTGTCGCTTCACTGAGTCCATGTTGTATTGCCGCAAAAACATGATAAAATGTGTCGAAGTTTATGAACGATCCGAGAATAATAAGATTACTGAAATTGGACTCGGAGGCACCGGCAAATGAATTGTCCCACACTTCCCGTGATTGAATATGTCTTCTACTTCCCCATTTGAAATGATTCGTGAACAGCTTCTGATTGATCTCACTGTCGCCAAAACAACCGAACAAGTCGAGCAAATCCGCATCAAATTCCTTGGACGGAAAGGTCTCATCACAAACCTCGCCAAAGAAACAGATTTTTCGACATTTTCTCCAGAAGAAAAAAAAGAATTTGGTCAGCAACTGAATTCGCTTAAACAATTTGCAACAGAAATAATCCAATCATCTTTGGATCGAGCCAAATCGTCGGAGGTGGTTCTCACCAAAAAAGAGTTCGATTTGACACTTCCGTCTCCATTTGGTGCTCTCGGTGCGATTCATCCGATCAGCATGGTGCAAATGGAGTTGGAGCAAATTTTTGAGGGGATGGGATTTGCCGTTTTGGATAGTCCCGAAGCAGAAACGGAATTTTTCAATTTTGAAGCACTAAATGTGGCAAAAGACCATCCTGCTCGTGACATGCAAGACACTTTTTGGTTATCGAACAACATGGTTCTTCGGACACATACTTCGGCGAATCAAGTGCGCACACTTCGTCGATTTGGTGCGCCGGTTCGCGCCATTTTCCCTGGTCGCTGCTTTCGATATGAATCAATTGATCCGAGCCATGAAAACACGTTTTATCAATGTGAAGGTCTCATGGTTGATCGAGACATTTCAATTGCTAATCTAATTGGAGTAATGAAGACGCTCCTGTCTGAAATTTTCAAACGTGATGTGAAAGTTCGACTGCGGCCCGGCTATTTTCCTTTTGTCGAACCCGGATTTGAGCTTGACTTGAATTGTCTTTTCTGCGGCGGCTCTGGATGTGCGACTTGTGGAGATGGCTGGATCGAACTGATTCCGTGTGGTCTCGTCCATCCGAAAGTACTCGAGTCGGGCGGAATTGACCCAAATGAATACAGCGGATTTGCATTCGGTCTCGGTCTCACTCGACTTGCAATGATGAAATATGGTGTCCGCGATATTCGCCATTTCAATTCTGGAGATGTGCGATTTTACGAGCAATTTGCGCCGGTTGTTTAATGCAGTTGGTCATTTAGAAATAGTAAAATAGTATTACATTTTTTGGCAAAGAGCCTCCGATGTAGTTGGAACTTCTGCGCAGTTGAAAGATGAAACCTCCAATTGAAAATAATTGGGAGTTATTTGCAGAATATAAGCAGGAATATAATTTTCTGTTTTTTACTGTTTTTTCATGCAGAATGATTGTATACCAAGATCAGGGTTTCCAGAACCAGTTGATCAAGGTTTCCAGAACCAGTTTTTGACTCGCGTCCATGTTCCGGGAGATTCAGTGGGAGCCACAACTGGGTTCGTCTCAGATGAATTGGTTCCAGTTGTGTTCGGATTTGTCATTCTTGTTGTCAAATTGGTCGACTTTGATGCGGTTTGTGAAGAGAATGCCATCCCTGTTTTCGGGGCAGATGTCGCAGCAATATTACATGGTGAATTGAGAATAGTCGAAGGCAGTGGGACATTTCGCTGCAAAAATTTTGCCCAATATCCATCCAAAATTTCCATTAAATCAGAAAATCTATTCGTCGTTAAACGAACACTTGCTGCATTTAGAATTCGCAATAATTCGTGTGTTTCTTCTTTGGAAAATGCGACATGATGCAAAACAACATTGTCGATCCAGAAAGTTCCCGACGAGACGGGTTCAAATCCGATGCGGAATTGTTCATAAGAACAGAGTGGCAGTGACTCGAAAGGTGCGACGATTCGTGCCCATCGAACCCCTTTCTGGGGCGGAATTGTATCGAGAAGTGGCGTGACAACGGAATTACACGCAAATCGGCGAAAAACAGGTCGTCCTTGATTTTGAGCCACTAAAACAACATTCAAAGGACATGTCAATTCATTGTCTGGTACTCCAATATCAAATGAAACAAAAATTCGTCCAGTTTCAGGGGGAGCAAATGGGGCGGACAAAAATGCCCCTGGATTTTGCTGGAGTGAATCGTCTCCCACAAGTTTCAGACTTGACTTGCCTTCTCGAAAAATGGCGACATCTCGTGTTCCTTGTAATGCAAAATTTCCCATTACTTGCCAGTTTGGCACATCAGTAACTGTATTTGTTGTTTGTTCAAAATTAGGATTTTCAAGTTTCTTCCACTCAATTCCGAGTCGAGCAGCGTGAATTCGGTCTCCGAACTCCCGCACTTGTCGATCTAGTTTTCCATTTGAATATCCGAATTCTTCGCTGTTTTTGATTCGAACTTTGGCAATTTTTCCGTTTGGCGAATTCCATCTGACTCCGATCAAGTCGAATGGAGAGAGCGAGACATTCAAAGAACAAAGTTGCTGATTGTAAACTATT
>JBOFGF010000266.1:0-1792 GCA_051649005.1 Thermoguttaceae bacterium
GTCAGCCGAGACAATCACGGTGCTTTCATGCACACGCTGGGAGTGCGGGTCGAACGCTCATATTTTGATCGAAGCGGCTGGCTCGTCAATCCATCCTTTTCGATTGGATGGTTCCACGATTATGGCAGTGGAGAGGAAAGTGTGCGTGTTATGAATTTTGCCGGAACACAATACACGGTTCGTGGGGCCAGCATGAATCCGAATCGACTAGCAATCGGTTTGAATGTTAGTGTGTCATGCGGGCCAGCCACTTCTCTGTTTTTGCGATATGACGGCGACTTTTGCCATGAATTTCAAACAAACACAATACACGGAGGTTTTGGACTCATGTTTTAATGAGTCCAAACTCTGTCAAACGGAACTCAGTCAAACGGCATCAGGAATTGCAAATTCACCGCGCGGTGGGCGAGTCAGGAATTGATCGACCACCGAGTTGTCCACAAATTTTTCCTTTTCTTTGTCGATTGCCAATTTTGGGCCCATTCGGAAAGGAATCTGTTCCAACGTCACTTCTGGCAACTGACTCAGAACATTAGCGAGAACTTTGTCAATTGACTGCTGCAAGACAACATTGTTTCCGATAGTTTCTCTTATTTTCGGCATTGGAGTCGCTTCGTTCTTTTCTCCTGCTCGATATGCGGCATTTCCCCAGTGGCAGACACTGGCCGACAAGTGCCCCTCTGAAATTGGTGCATTCAACTTTGCACTGCTTCGATTGCGAAGATTATGAACGAAACTGCCAAAAGGTCCTCCCGGTGTTGGCGCGGCAAAATCATCTACTTTCAAATCAATTGGTGTCGCCTCCAATTCGAGAGTTTCTTTATTTTTGTAAGGATAAAATTTCAATCCGCGCAAAACTCCCTGTTCTGTGTAAAATTCGGCCTCTTCTCGTGGTTCCCACTGTGGTCGCGGGCCAGCAATGTTGCACGATTCATAAATCAACGGAATACCACCAAAATCGTACAACACAAAGTGAATGTTCGGTGTCTCGGCCTGATCTTTGTAGTTTGCCGCCGCATCTTTCACAAATCGGGTTCCAAACGAACAGACACTGTCTGGATGTTTGACTTGCATTGCCCAGCGACAAAGGTCGAAATAATGAACGCCATTGTTTCCAATCTCACCATTTCCAGTATTCCAAAACCAGTGCCAGTTATAAGGAGCTAAATTGGCGTGATATGGAGTTTCGGCGGCGGGACCGGTCCAGAGATTCCAGTCGAGATTTGCGGGGGCATCACTGAGTGGTTTGAAACCGAGTGGGCCGCGCGGCCTATTGCAGTAAACTTTTGCCGCAGTGAGCTTTCCGAATTTGTTTTGCTGAATCGCTGCAATCGTTTTTGCCCACGCAGATTCAGATCGTCGCTGAGTGCCATGTTGAACAAGACGCTTGTATTTTTCAGCAGCTTCGATACATTTGCGACCTTCGAAAAGGCGTTGACTGCATGGTTTTTCGACATACACGTCTTTTCCTGCTTGACATGCCCAGATCGTCGTTAATGAATGCCAGTGATTGCATGATGAAACCGCAATAGCATCAAAATTTTTATCTTCGAGTGCTTTTCGAACATCGGCGAATGTTTGTGGCGAATTTTTATGTGCCTCTTGCACTCGCTTTGACATACTTTCGACTCGATTTTTGTCGGGGTCTATGAGATGTGAAATTTCAACATTTGGAATTTCTCCGAACGATTTCATTAGTTCACCGCCGCGACCTCCGCAGCCTGAAATGGCCATCCGAACACGGTCGTTTGCACCGACGACTTGTGAGTAAGAGAGAGCACTCAGTTTAGTA
>JBOFGF010000267.1:0-8837 GCA_051649005.1 Thermoguttaceae bacterium
GACGGCTAAAACAGTTTTTGATGAAAGGAACGATAACATGATGCTGACAGTTTTTGAAGAAGCGGAAGCAAGAGGGCGAGTTGAAGGCAGAGTTGAAGGCAAAGCAGAAGGCAAAATTGGTGCCTTGCTCCGTGTTTTGACTGCCCGGTTCAAAAATGTGCCGAAACGTGTGAGCGACCGAATTTCACGCATCGGCGATTTGGTCGTTCTCGACTCGTTAGCAGTGGCGGCGGCGACGTGCCAATCGATGAAAGAATTCGAAGAATCGCTGACTTGAATGCCGGTGCTCACGCACCGGTTCGCCAAAACAACGAAGTACACTATAAACAAGGAGAATAATGACAACTTCGACTATTGCATCAGAAAAAAAAGAAAAAGCGTGGAACGGTGTCTTCACAGAAAATACCGATTGCCGCGTGGAACAGTTCACCGAAAGTATCAGTTTCGATAAAAGACTTTATGAAGTCGATATTCGCGGCTCTCTGGCACACGCCAAAATGTTGTGCGATGTCGCATTGATTACCAAAGATGAATTGCACCAAATCGAAACAGGACTGCTCGAAATCAAGCACGAACTCGATTCAGGAACGTTTTCGTTCAGTATTGCACTTGAAGATATTCACATGCACATCGAACGCGCTCTGATTGAAAAAATCGGTGATGTGGGACGAAAATTGCACACAGCACGGAGTCGAAATGACCAAGTCGTGACAGACTTGCGACTCTGGGTTCGTGATGCAATTGATCGGATAGATCGCCGCCTAATTGATGTGCAGATCGCTTTTGTGAACCGCTGTGAAAAGGATTTGGACGTGATTGTTCCTGGTTATACGCACATGCAGCGAGCACAGCCGGTTTTGGCATCCCATGTTTGGCTTGCTTATTGTGAAAAATTTGAACGCGACAGAGAGCGACTTGCCGATTGCCGCCGCCGTGTCAATGTTATCGGACTCGGAAGTGCGGCACTTGCTGGAACCAGTTTGCCAATTGACCGAACGAAAACGGCGGCATATCTCCAGTTCGATGGCATCGCACAAAATAGCATCGACGTTTCGAGTGACCGCGATTTCGTGCTGGAAACCGCTTTCTGTTTGGCACAAGTGGCAATTCATCTGAGCACACTTGCAGAAGAATGGATCATCTGGTCAACATCCGAATTTAATTTTTTGCGACCTCCGCAGACTTTTTGTACAGGCTCGTCGATAATGCCTCAAAAAGTCAATCCAGACGTGTTGGAATTGATTCGTGGCAAAACGGCGAGAATGATTGGCAATTTGCAAACGCTTCTTGTCTTGACAAAAGGACTTCCACTGGCATACAACCGAGACTTGCAGGAAGACAAAGAGCCGATTTTCGATGCGTGTGACACAATTGAAATGATGCTTTCACTTGCCGCCCCACTTGTTGAAGGAGCCGTCTTAAATCGAGAATCTATTCAATCACGTCTCGATCTTGGATATCTCGATGCGACAGTACTAATGGAGTATTTGATACAAAAAGGAGTGCCGCAGCGAACGGCGCACGGAATTGTCGGAAAGCTCGTCCGAAGTGCGATGGAGCGGAAAATTCCGTTACAAAATTTGTCAATGCAAGAATTTAGCGACATATTCGATGGTTTTGACGACGATGTTTATTCCATTTTGGGAGCGGAAAATGCGGTCGCCGCGATGAAAAGTTTGGGATCGACATCGCCGGAACAAGTACAATTTCAACTGGAACAATGGCGGCAAAAAGTTGCAAAACAGTGATTTTGTAACTTTTACGCACCGGCATAAAACGATACTTTTGTTAGTGTCATTTTTTTAGAAATTTGCTTTGTTTTGCGAAACAACCACTTTCTACGAAAGTGGGTTAAACATCTAATTGATGACGATTCGCAGCATATCATCATTGATTTTCTGAAGAATGGAGCAGGAGCCAGAGAAAGAATGGGCCTCCCAAAAGTCCAGTGATCACTCCGACGGGGATTTCTGCCGGATAAGAAAGCGTGCGTCCGAGAGTGTCGCACAGGGCGAGAAAAAGAGAGCCGACTAAAAAAGTGGTCGGAATTAGTTCGATGTGATTTGGCCCGATCCATTTTCGAGTTATGTGAGGAACCATTAGTCCTACGAAACCAATTGGGCCAGTCACGGCAACAATTCCTCCAACAAGAAGAGACGAAATTGCAAATAGCAGGAATCGAGTTCGAGTGACATGGACTCCGAGCGACTTAGCACGTTCGGCTCCAGTTGCGAGGAGATTCAGTTCTCTTGAAAAATACGCGAGACAGCACGCCGCCAAGATGACAGGCGGAGCCAATTGAAAGGAATCGACTAAAATCGCACTTTGTACACCTCCCATAGTCCATCGGAGAATTTGGAGAGCACTGTGAGGAGCGGCGATGCACTGAATTAGAACAATGAAACTGGCAAAAAAGAAATTGACGGCGACACCAGCGAGAAGCATTTGTTCCGACGATGAATTTTTAACACGCGATAAGAGGAATACGATGATCATCGCAGTAATTGCTCCGCCGAAAGCACCGAGTGAAATGCCGGAAAATCCACACGAAGCGAGCATCAAAGCAGGCAGTCCCGTTTGCATGTACAAAGCCGCGCCGAACGAAGCACCACTTGCAACTCCGAGAGTATATGGAGTCGCCAGTGGATTTCGAAACATTGCCTGAAAAATTAGTCCAGCGAGTGCGAGTCCACCGCCGGCAATCATTGCCAAAAGCGTCCGCGAAAATCGCATCCAATAAATTGTGGACCCCAGACTTTCCAAGTTTGCCCCGCACATTGGAAGCGTGAGAAGACAAATGAGAATGATTCCCAAAAGTAAAATGGGGCACACAAACGAGAGTGGTGCGCGATATATCATAATAAATAATAAATAGCCGTTTCGAGTAAACAATTACGAAATGGTATATGGTTCTCTCTGTTCTCGTGCCTGCATCATTTTTGCTTCATTATCCCCGACGATTTCTTCATTTTCGGGATTCCACGTCAGTTTGCGACCACCGAGGCGAATGGAAATAACAGTGAGCTGACATGGAGTGAGACTGCGGTGACCGATTTCTGCATTAGCAACAGGTAGTTCGCGTGATTTTACACAATCAAAGAAATTTTTCATGTGAAAATCACTGGGGCGGACTTTCCATCCATTTTCTGGGAGTGGATTCTCTGCAAGTTCCTCGAATGGTTTTCCATAAATGCCAGCGCGATTGACAAAAATGCGCCCATTTTCTCCGATGAACATGACACCATTTCTGTTATAGTTTTTAATTTCATCTGGAATGTCTTCTCCTCCGAACATCCAATCGAGCTGTTCTTTTGTGGTTTCGACATGCGGTTCGACCGGAAACCCATATAATTGTCGTTCAGCAAGTGATGTAAAAAAGAGGACTTCGACATTATTTTTGTATAAAAGCCGGGCGAAAAATCGGTCAGGAACGTCATAACTTTCAGGTTTTCCCTCATTTGGAAAAATGCCGCGTCCTTCGATGGAAATTGGGCCGGTGTTTTCTGTGTCCATTCCCCACTGTGCGATGTCAAAATGGTGGTTTCCCCAGTCTGCGGCCATACTTCCACTGTAATCGAACCATCCACGAAAAGGATGATATCTTCTTGGCGTGAAATTTCGGATTGGAGATTGTCCTTGATACATATCCCAGTTGAGTGTTTCAGGAATTGCCTCTTTTGGGAAAGTGCCTCCTTTCATGCTGACATACGGAATTGCGACCCAAACTTGTTTGAGGCGACCGAGTCGTCCATTTCGCACAATTTCGACTGCTTCTTGAAAAGGTCTTGGATGTTTTCCGCCGTCAAAAAACTGTTTTCCACTTCTCTGCTGAGTGCCGAGTTGAAAAATTCGTCCCGAATCTTTCACGACTTTTCGCAGTAGTTTTCCTTCTTCGATTGTGAGCGAAAAAGGTTTTTCGCCATAAACATCTCTCCCAGATCGCAGTGCATCAATGTTGATTTTAGTGTGCCAGTGATCAGTTGTCGCTTGTACAATTACATCAATATCGTTTCTGTCGAGCAACTTTCGATAATCTTGATATGTGCCGACATCACTTCGTAATTTGTCACCGAGTCGCTGTTTGGCGATGTCCCATTTTGCCGTGTTGACATCGCAAATGGCCACAATGTCTCCAAATTCCGCGGCGAATCCTGCATCAGTTTGTCCCATTCCACCGAGGCCGATGACACCAATACGAGGCCGATCATTTTTGGAAATCGGCGGAGTCGCCGTTTGACCAGTCGCTCCCTGTCTGGTGAACATAGAAGCCGCCCAAAGACCTGTTGTGGCACCGACCGATTTTTTCAAAAAATCACGGCGTGTTGCTCTTGATATCTTTGTCACAATAACATCCTTTCAGAAAAAATGAATTGATTTGCCCAGACATACATTTATTGTGAGGTCCAGATTAAATTTTATGCTTTTTTGCCAAAAAAGCAACATCTTCAGAATAGCAACTTTTTGTAATTGTTCACGGTTTTAGATTTTTTGCGATGCAAAATACAAAAATCGCGTCAATGTTTTGCCGGTTTATTGGGCGAGTCGTCGGCGTTTTGGCGAGCCGTCAACGTAAGTCGGCGGGTTTGTTTGCCGGTTTATTGGGCGAGTCGCCGGCGTTTTGGCGAGCCGCCAACGTAAGTTGGCGGGTTTGTTGGGCGGGTTTATTGGGCGAGTCGCCCTGAAATGGCAAGATAAACCAGTATAAATCGGTGCTGATTTTATTGCGTCTTTTTAGGGCAATCGAATTTTGGCGGTTTTTGTGGAAATTTATGGAAAAGACACACAAAAACCGAGAACGCACAACATTTTTTTCAGCAGACGGGGAGCGGCGGAACAATTTATTTATTTATTTTCGCACCATTTGGATTGATTCGGAAAGTCTTTGGACAGTTTCTTCGTCTCGTTTCATTACTTCTCTAAAATATGGAACTAGAATTTTTCGTATTGGCTCATCATCATTAGTTGCTTTGGAGAGGAGTTTTAGTGGGACATCGAATCGCCCCAAATCTCCCCACAGACGAAAGCCGAAGCCACGAACAGCAATGGAGCGGTTTCGCGTCAATTGTTGCAAAGCTTCTTCGCAGTTTCCGTTTGTTTCATTGAAAATTCGCTGACAAGTCTGCGCCAATGAGGTTTGTTCCACAGTCGGAATTGAATTTTTTAGCCAATTTGGCTCGTGCTGCAATTCTCCCAGCAGAAAACAGTCCGGCGAAAGTAGTGCAGTCGAGTTTTTCGAGACCAAAAGTGGTTCTGACATTCCGGCACTTGCCCAGTAAATGGCTTCATTGGTCGCCGGAAGAAATCCGATAATTGATTCCGTTTTTAATGATGAAAGTCCCATTTCATTCACACCGGATTCATTGGCAATTGGTATTTCTTTTTGTGCGTCGGTGACTCCCGCAAAAGTATCAATGAAAAAGATGCTTTGGTTTCCTTGTAGTGAAATAAGTCCTTCAATTTTTTCCGTTTCAATTCGGAGTGTCTTTATTGAATCAATAGAATCGTCTGAACCGGTCTTTTTCGGGCGTATTACAATGCGTCCATAATCGACATAAATTCCGGGATTTCCGTCTTCATCAATGGGCAAAATACATAATTTTGAGTCGCCGATCATCTCAATATCGAATGAATTTGCCAACTCGAAAGTGGCACGAAATGGTGCCAAAGACAACAGATATTGATCTGCTTCCAGATCGAATGGAGCCATCTCTTTTCGCCACTGCGCACTCGCAGATGAAGCGGAAAATAACATGACTGGTTCAGTCGATTCAGGGACACATCCCAGTCGAGAAACCTGCGTTGTCTCCGAACTTTCTTGCTGTGCAGTTTTCGAGGCCGGTGTCTGATTGTTCGTGTTATTGCTCTTCTGAATAACATCGGTCGCATTTGACCAAGCAATTGATTTATCTGCGGATGATGCCATGTTCGTCTCATCCTCCGTTTGTACATTCCAATTCGCACTTTTCATTCTGGAATTGTTGATTGAATCGACCGCATTTGCATCTGCATTACTCGCCATTTCCTGATTTTTTGTATCAGATTCACGAATTTGAGTGACCGGCAAAATGTTCGATGTGTTTGGCCAAGATCGCATCGAATTAGCATCCACTATTTCACTTGGTGAAATAATCGGTTTCACTTCGAGCCTCGGCGGATTTTCAGATTGATTATCTGTTACAACACGCTGAATGGTTTTCGATGGTGCCTTTGAAATCGGCTGGAAAGCAACAATTGTTTCATGTAATTGCGGCGGTGTTGATGTACTTGATTCTGGTGCAACAACAATGTTTCCTGAAACATTTTCTTGTGTATTTGCGGATGTGTGTGGTTCATGTGACTGAGTTGTAACAAAAACTGCGGCAAATGGATCAGGAGGCGATTGTACCAAAGATTCCGGCATCGATTCATTTGAAGTGTGAGTAGAAGCAGTGTTTGGCACCAATGTTTTTTCCCCAACTATTGTCGGTTCCAATTTTTTGACATGCGCGTTCACCGCCGCCGATGTTTGCATGTGATCCGCCGCATGTACTGTCGTTTCTGTCGGAGCAGCATTTGCTGTTACTGAAACAGATGCAGTTGGAACGACCGATTCAGATGAGGTTAATTCTGATCCCGATACTTCAAAAGAGAATGATTTTTGCGTGTCTGGATGATGCAGTGGATCGGTTGATACTTCGATTTGATGCTGAGCAGCAGTGGTTTTTTGCGGTTTTGACACATGTTCCTGAATCGCCGCTGGTATTACCGCAGAAACAGTTTGCGCGAAATCACCTATTTCAAAGGTGTCTGTTTCAGAGATTTGAGTTGTCGAAATTGGCACAGTGGCGGTTTGACAAATACTTTCGAGCGGCAGTTTTTTTGCAGCGTTTTTTTCTGAAATATAGATGAATAATGGCGAGGAGCAAATTACAAAAGCAAAAATCCAAAATGACCAGCGGGTCCACGAAAACAATTTTTGTGTCTGCGTGGCTTCATTTCTCTCCTGTCGAGATTGTTTGGAATTAAGTGGTGATGATTCAGATGGCAATATCGTCGATGACAGTGTTGATGACAATGTTGTTGGCATCAATTCTTCGTGCAATGAAGACGCGGATTCGTTTGAAGAAAGAAATAACTTGAGTTCCTGAAATCGATTTCCAGACGGTGCAACAGGAATAATAGACGACTCAAATTGAGTGTTTTTTGGACGACTCGCAGATTGATCGTCTCGTGAAAAACGTGGATTTGATTTGTGCTGACTCCCAATTACACCGAATTTATTTTCCGTTTCGTCGTGTCGGTCTGTTTTAGAGTGATTTGGAATCGACTCCGGCGATGATTTGTCTTGTTCGAGTGCATAACAAAGCAATCGACATTCTCGACTTGTGCGCGCAGGTTCGCCGAGAACATTTGCCAAAATCTGATGAATCGAGGCAATTTCTGCCAAATAAATATCTGATTCGAGACAATACGTTTCAAACTCCTTTTGCGTCTGGTCATCCATTTGATGATCGAGATATTCAGCAACGAAATTGGGGTCCAATTCTTCATTACGATTCTCGCATCCAGGAACGCCAAGTCGGAAATCTCGTGTTACTTTGCGCAGTCTCGCCAGTGTCGCAGTTGCCTCGGACTGCTTTGTAATGATCCTCTCCAGTTGTCGATGCTGCTCCAAATCGAAGACTTTGTCTTCGAATGCCAGCAATGTTTGAAGCGAAATTCGCATACGATTCCCCTATTTTTATGCGGTCATCAATCCAAATACCAGCCATCTTGCCACTTTGTTGATCGTGGTAATTATCGCGGCACTTTATTGAAAATAAATATCCGAAAGCAATTGTGTAAAAGTAATTGTGTATAAAAAGAGTGCGTATAATGACATTTTTTTTCATTTGCTGCAAGAGCATTTTTCAACGATGGCTATAATTCTCGAAAAATTGGTGATTCTCCTCCAAGTTTTGCATTTGTGGGACGATCAGAATGAAAATGCAAATCACCATGAATGTTTTCCCGAACGCCTCCCAAAAAATGTACAAAATTTTCCGGCGACATATCAATGTCTCACGATTGACGAAAGCGATGGAATTTGGTAGAATTGGCAGACCGGAATAAAATAATAAAGTAAAATGGCGGCATTTTTCGTTTGAGCCTTTTTCGTAGTATAAACACAAAAAAGTCATGTGGATTCTTGAAATATACCAATCGAAGCAGGGAGAAGGAATTTGGGCCGGAACTCCCAGTGTTTTTGTGCGAGTTCTCGGATGCGAACTGCGATGTCGTTTCTGTGACACGGTGTATGCGCGCTCAAATTTTTCAGAAACACATGGCGAAGTCGGGGCCGATCTATCCGCTGATGAAATAGTTGGACGAGTGCTTTTGCTCGATCATTCACACGTCGTCATCACCGGAGGAGAACCAATGATTCAGCCCGAAATCGAGGAACTGACACGACTTTTGCACGAATATGATTGCACTGTTACTGTCGAAACGTCTGGAATCGTCGATGTGGCAATTACCTGCGATCTGGTCTCCATTTCGCCAAAATTAAGCAATTCGACCCCGTTATTTTCAAATGTGACGGAATCAGGCGCGCCCATCTGTCCAGACGAAAAAGATGTTCAAGAAGAGTTGATTCGACAGCACGAGGCAAATCGTTTTCGCCCCGAAGTGGTGCAAAATCTCATCTCTCGGTATAATTACCAATTGAAATTTGTCATCGACACACCAGAAGATTTCATCGAAATCGAAAACTATGTCGCATTGTTACAAAATGTGTTGCCATATCGCGTTTTGTTGATGCCGCAGGCAACTGATGTCGAAACAATGGATGCAAAAGCTAAATGGATGATGCCATATTG
>JBOFGF010000268.1:0-4079 GCA_051649005.1 Thermoguttaceae bacterium
TGCCCTCTGTGGTAAAAAATTCCGAAGTTCACAAAACTTGTTAGTGGACTGATGACAACAGCAAATTCGACGGAGTATTTCAGCGGTAACTTATTTCGGCGGCGACTTGGGACGCGACTTTTCGGTTTTTTTGTGGCTCTGGATTGATTCTTATGAGTTCTCCTGATAACATTGTAATTGTTCAGACAAATCAGGGGACGTTAAAATTGACAACTGAGCACACATAAAACACGAAAAACACAGAAAACTCGGAAAATAGGATTTCGTGTTTTTAATGCCTTTCGTTGCAAAAAATAAAACGGAAAATTAAGGAATTAAACCATGCGTATTACAAAAATAAAAGTGAACAATTTCAAATCGCTCGTCGATTTCGAGATTGACTTGGCTAAATTCAACTGCCTGATCGGTCTGAACGGCTGCGGCAAATCGACTTTCTTGCAGTTCATGGACTTTTTGTCGCAACTGATGAAAGGGGAAATGGACAGCTGGCTCCAAAATCGCGGTTGGTCGGCGGATAGTTTGCCTTTTTATCGTGATAATCCGAATAACATAATTCAGTTTAAGGTGGAATTTTCGTTTTATAGTGTGGGTGCAAAAGCCAATTTGTCGGGATATTGGGCAGGAACGTATGAATGTTGGACTTCGCGTTGTTTGGAAGAAAAAATTGTCATTGGCAAGAAAGAATTTCATTCCATCTTTTTCATTGCAGAAAAAAAATACATCCTGCGAGAAAATGGCGAGGCAAAAATCGAACAAAAAATTCATTTCAATTATTCTGGTTCGATTCTCTCTCAACTGAGCAGGGACGTTTTTGAGACAGATTTTTTTGAGTTTACTGAATTCTTAGACGAAATCCGAAGCATCCACATGCTCGGTTTAATTGCTCCACAAAATCTCCGCCAATCAAGCCAAGGAAGACCGAACACGGTGGGATATGAAGGGACAAACCTTGCCGCATATATTCACAACATGTTGACGGATATGGAGCGCGCGGAAATATCTCGCAAACTCAAAGCCGTTTATCCATCATTCGGATTTTTCAAGTCAAAAGTGAATCAAGATGGATCGTTTGGCATTGATTTTGGTGATGCTTTTAACGATGGGCATTCCTTTTACCACACAACTGCTCGATACGTCAATGATGGATTATTGCGCATTCTCGCACTGCTCTGCGAGTTGCAATAATTCTATTCGTTCTTCCTTTTCGACGAGATTGAAAACGGCATCAACCCGGAGCTGATCGGTTTTCTGTTGAACGAGATGGTTAGTTCGGAAAAGCAGATTTGCGTAACAACGCATAATGCTTTGGTTCTGAACTATCTGGATGACGATGTTGCACGCAAATCCGTGCATTATTTTTACAAAACGGCGGAGGGATACACACGCAGTATTCCGTTTTTTGCAATTCCTTCCATCAATGAAAAGCTCGGTATTCTCGGTCCCGGCGAAGTTTTTGATGACACAAACTTGACTGGACTGTTCGACGAAATAGTCGCCCTCGGCAACGAAAACGAGAACGAGAACGAAAACGAGGTGCGATAATGTCCAAATTATTATTTCTCCTCAGCGGCGAAGGTTCGACGGACATTGGTACGACGGAAACCCCGGAAATCATCGGCGATACGTTTCACGAAGGACCGCTCACACATCTGATACGTCAGATTTTGCCGGTCAATGAATCATCGGAATGCGTTTTCCGTTTTGTTTCTCGCAAAGTGTTGGAACACGTCGGAAAAACAGCACGCGAATCAAAAAAAATACGTCGCCGAAGTAAAGACGGTGAGAAAGGAAATGTGTATTTCTTTTTCAATGCGGCCTATTTGGGAATTGTTGCGCTGCAAAAACAAAAAGATGAAAATGTTCCTGTTGTTGCCATATTTTTTAAGGATTCAGACGGAACAAGAGCAAAGTCGGGAGACTGGCAAGGAAAATACGACTCGGTAATTGCGGGTTTTGACGCAGCTAATTTTACTCGCGGCGTTCCCATGCTCGCAAAACCGATCTCCGAGGCGTGGTTCTTGTGTGCTATTTACAGAAAACGGGAACCCCATCCAGAGGAAAAATTTCACTCATTAGAAGACACGACGTTCGGCGATGTCAACGAAAGTAAGCATCAACTGAAAGGTGAACTTGAAAAAGTATTGAAAGAAAAGCCGACACGCGAACTTCTAAATGACAAAATCCAAAACGGCGAGATTGATTTTCAGCATATCAATTTGCCGAGTTTCAATCAATTCAAACAACGGCTCGAAAAAGTAATATCAACATAACAACCCGTTTTTACGAAAAGTGGATAAACATTGTGCGATAAAAACAACCCGCTTTTTCAGATTCATATCAATCGGTTTCAAATATCTTTTTTTAAGTTACAATTATGGATTCAGCAGATTCTGTTTCATTTATTCCATTATCTCCGCAAGAACCAGGAGTAATCCTCGTCAAAGAAGTGGATGCTTCCGAGGCTGGATGGCGACTCGATGTTTTTTTGGCGCATCATTTTCCGAATTACAGTCGAACTCTCGTTCGTGCGGCGATCATGAATGGCGGCGTTTTAATTGAAACAGAAGGGGAGAATCCGACATCAGGAAAACCCTCTTTTCGATTGAAGCCGGGGCAAGTCGTTCATTTCACACTTCCCGAAATTCCGCGCGAAGCACCTGTTCCTGAACCGATTTCACTCGATTTGTTATACGAAGACGACGAATTGGTCATCGTTAATAAACCAGTTGGAATGGTGGTTCATCCATCTCGTGGGCACTGGTCTGGAACTCTCGTGGCCGCACTGGCATACCATTTTATGGGAAAATTGAGTACAATTCGTGGACCACTGCGACCAGGAATCGTGCATCGTCTTGATCGAGATACCAGCGGAGCAATTATTGTTGCAAAAAATGACATCATTCATGCCAAACTCGCCGCTCTTTTTGAAGAACACAAAATCCAGAAAGAATATGTGGCAATCGTTTTAGGAAAACCACATTTGGACCGAGACATGATTGATGCACCAATTGGTCTGCATCCTAAAAGCAAAGAAAAAATGCGAATTGCCCCGACAAACGATCCCGATGGAAAAGCTGCGCAGACTTTTTACGAAGTTGAAAAGCGTTATAAAAATTTAACTCAAATTCGTTGTTTTCCCAAAACAGGCAGGACGCATCAAATTCGCGTCCATTTGGCACACACTGGATATCCAATTTTGTGTGACCGTCTTTATGGCGGCAAAAAAATCGTGACTCGGGAAGAATTGTGCGGCGAACGGCCACTGACTTTCGACGAAAATCAGCCCGCCGGAACTGTTTTGTTGCACCGACAAGCTCTGCACGCACATCGACTCGTTTTTACACATCCGATGACTGAAAAAAAAATGGAGATAACTGCTCCGATCCCATCAGACATGCAGTCGGTCATTGACACATTGGACGGATTGCTTTAATGAATAACCAAATTACAGGCAAACCAATTGGGCGCATCTGGTAAAAGCTGTTTGACGTGAGATTTTTTTGTAACGTGAATTTTTTGATGCAAAAACCTATTTTTTGGCCGTTTTTTTATTTTGTTGCGATAATTCACACGAGTTACAAAAATAGAAGTCGGAAAGTATCTTCCGCCCGTGCTGCTCGCCTTGTCGTTTTACACATCTTTTTGATATTTTTCGGCTCCTATGTCAAATTTCTACTTTGCAATCATCACAGTCTGCTAACAAGTTTTCACCACAGAGACACAGAGTTCACAGAGTGTCTTGTATTCTCCGTGTTCTCCGTGCCCTCTGTGGTAAAAAATTCCGAAGTTCACAAAACTTGTTATCGGACTGACAATCATCAGAGAGGCAGCAAAATGGTGATTGCAATCGTATTTGAAAAGGAGTAGAATAGTGACGACTGATCGCAAGTGATGCGCATTATTATGTCTTTATTCGTTATAACACCTTTTCAGCATCTCGCAGTCAAGTAGACTTTTGTGCCATTTTCTTATTCTCCCACACTACTACTATTATTACTATGACACAGCAATTTTCACGTCGTTCTATTATTAAAAGTGGAATCGTTTTGACCGGCGCAGCGATTTTTGGTACTAAACTG
>JBOFGF010000269.1:0-27416 GCA_051649005.1 Thermoguttaceae bacterium
ATTCAAAATTTCGAGCATTCTTTTTGTGCCAATTCGGCAAAATGTACATTTTCCGCATGATTGTTCTTGCGTGAACTGCAAGAAATATCGGGCCACATCAACCATGCAATCATCTTCATCGAGAACGACAAGTCCGCCGGACCCCATAATTGCTCCCGCCGCAGTCAGCGATTCAAAATCGACTGGAGTGTCGATGAGAGCGGCCGGAACACATCCACCAGATGGCCCTCCGATTTGCACGGCTTTGAACTTTTTGTTGCCCGCGACTCCCCCGCCGATCTTTTCGACGACTTCACGAATTGAAATTCCCATCGGAACTTCGATGAGTCCGCCGCGTCTGATTTTGCCGGCAAGTGCAAAAACTTTCGTTCCTTTGCTCAATTCGGTTCCAAACTGGGCAAATTGTTCTGCGCCGTTTCTAAAAATGAAAGGAAGGAGTGAATATGTTTCGACATTGTTAATTAGTGTCGGTTTTCCAAACAATCCCTTTTGTGCCGGAAATGGCGGGCGCATTCGCGGCATTCCACGCCGTCCCTCCATTGATTCAAGAAGTGCGGTTTCTTCGCCGCACACAAATGCACCTGCCCCTTCTTTGACCGACAAATCGAACGAAAAATCAGTTTCAAAAATTCTGGGTCCGAGCAATCCATGTTCGTAACAAATATCGATGGCGCGGCGGATTCGTTCCACTGCAAGTGGATATTCAGCACGAATATAGAAAAATCCTTTTGTGGCTCCAACACATTTGGCGGCAATAATTATTCCTTCGATGACACGAAATGGAAATGATTCGAGAAGCATTCGATCCATGAACGCACCCGGGTCTCCTTCGTCTCCATTACAAACGATAAACACATCGTGTTCGTCATTTGAACATTCGCCATTTGAATTTTTTACTATATTTTCATTGTTTTCATTTGTGGATAAATCTGCAATTGAATCCGAATCCAAAGCGTTTGGAGAATCCATGACAGAATTTGTAACAATAATTTCTGCCGTGTTTGTTGGAACATTTGCGTGCAAGTTTCTCGCCGCCGCTTTGACGGCTTTCCATTTGAGAAATGTGCGAAAACCTGCTCCGCCGCGTCCACGCAAACCAGATTTTTCTAGTTGAGAAATCATTTCATCTGAGGAAATACTCGTCTGCACAATTTGTTTAAGTGCAGTGAATCCTCCATTTTTCTGATATGTTTCGATGTCGCATGGATTCATTTCACCGCAGTGTTCCATCGCAAAATGATGCTGCGGCCCCAAAAAAGAATTGACATCGAGCCAATTTGTTTTTATCAAACGTGCGTGGGCCGGGTCGTCGAACTCATTGCTCCAAAGACGTTCCAGCAACTTTCCGATTCGATAACAAATAAGTCCGAACACATTTTTCGGTCGGTAATTTTGCAACAAAATCGATTTCACGTCTTCCCGTTTTACTTTTGCATAAAACGTGGAAACACCCGATGCTGAAATTGCTTCCAGTAATGGTGCCTGATGACACATTCCAACACATCCAACAGGCTCGACTTCGATATCAAGTCCCATTTGCTCGATAATGCGATTTGCCTCGTCTCGAACTTCGGAACTTCCCTGTGCCTGACAACATGATCCAAGTCCGATGCGAATTTTTTCAATTTTCGACGTTTTTTCACTGTTGACATGAGATTGTCGTGATATTCCAGTTCGATTTTGAAAATCGTCCAACACGTCTCCGACTTGGTTTTGTGTGACGTGTCCATAAGTGATGCCATCAATTTGGACGACAGGAGCGAGGGTGCAACAACCGAGACAAGCGACTTTTTGAATCGTAAATTGCCGAGTCGGATCAGTATCGGAATGTTCAGGAATGTCCAATTTTTGACGAAATCGCTCCAAAACACGATCTGCGCCTTTGACATGACATGCGGTTCCTGTACAAACATGAATGAGATGTTCGCCAACTGGTTCGTGTCGAAACTGGTCATAAAAAGTGGCGACACCGACTAAATCGGCGGGAGTGATGTCCGTTTTTTTGCATATTTCACGCAAAACCGATTGTGGCAAATAACGATATTCTTTTTGAACCGCCTGTAAAATGGGAATCAGAGCATCTTTCGAGGTTCCACATTGACGTAAAATCGTGTCAATAGAAGGAGGTTCGATTTCGATATTTTTACAGTGGCAAAGTGTCATGACGTTTTAGAATTATCTTTCAGAAAGGCCTCCGTCTTCCTCGATTTGAGAAATTTTGCGAAGCCGTTTTTCGTGTCGTCCGCCGTCAAACGGCGTTTTCAGCCAAATTTCAACAATGTGCCGAATCGCTTCTTCGGTCAACATTTCACCAGAAAGACAAAGAACATTCAGGTCATTGTGGCGACGACTCAATTCAGCGGAAAGATCATCGATAATTGGGGCGGCGCGAACTCCTGAGAATTTATTGGCAACAATACACATGCCAATTCCAGTGCCGCAAATCAAAATGCCGCGATCAACTGAGTGGTCATGAACGCGACTTGCAACTTCCGAAGCAATATCGGGATAATCGACGGATTTATTTTCTTCGATGGCTGGTCCAAATTCGAGTACTTCGTTTCCGGCTCCCCGCAGGAGCATGGTCACACCGGCTCGTATCAATTTTCCATGATGATCGCTTCCAATTGCTATTTTCACTTGACTATTTCCACAGAAAAGATTTCGATTACTTTGTTCGATTATTTTGGAGGAAAGTGGTGTCAAAACAAATAAGGACATCGGCCTGCCCCCACAGACGGAGCCAGTATACATGAAATTTTCAACTTTGCAAGTAGTAATATTTGAATTATTGGAAAGGCTTGTTTGTGAGGCAAATTTTCATTTTGCCGCCATTTCATTTGCCGCCATTTTATTTTGTTGCCGTTCACAATGTGTTCATTTTGTGTAAACTGCCAGTATGAACTTTGGTGTCGTCCTGACATCATGGGACACAGACCGCCAACAAATTCTGCGATTTTGATGAAATTGACAAAAATAAAAGCCGGAAAGTATCTTCCGCCCGTGCGGCAAGCACCGACCAAAGGGATCGCATTGACGGTTTGTACAACTTTGCAGCACATTATATTGACACTTCCCGAATCCCATCGGGATTCAATATCGGTAGTAACACGAACATCAAAAACGTCAGAACCCCATTCGGGGTTCAATAACGGTGACCATTATTCAACTCCGACGGAGTTGTGTGTTTTTGTGGGCAATTCGTTTCTACCATTATTGAACACCGCCGGTGTTCATGGACATGGAACGCCGAGGTGTTCGGGAACATGGAACGCCGAGGTGTTCGGGAACATGGAACGCTCTGGTTTTGGAAACGAACGCCGATGGGGACGAGGTTTGTGAGACACGATTTTTTACCGTTCTAAAACTCATTCGGAGTCAGGAATGGGAGGCATTTCATTTCGACCCATTTTCACAAAACTTGTTGGCGGCCTGTATTGAGACACAGTCTGCTAACAAGTTTTCACCACAGAGACACAGAGTTCACAGAGTGTCTTGTATTCTCCGTGTTCTCCGTGCCCTCTGTGGTAAAAAATTCCGAAGTTCACAAAACTTGTTAGTGGACTGTATTGAGACAGACATCCAAAGAAAGAGGGGGTGTATTTTGCCGCCTCATGTGTTATAATGGGAAAACATCTGATGCGTGTCGTGCGCGTCTAATTCCACCAGTGGACTGAACTATTATTTTACTGTTTGCACGTTTTTTATTATTTGTACTGTCGCCCCGCACTTGACATCATCAAAAAATCATCAAAAGTCGATTTTCTGTCCCTGAAAACATTGTGAGAACATTGTCATGCAAGAACCATATCTTTCCGAATCGCAACAAATTGAGCTTTTTCACGCAGTCGGACGGCGAATTGCGTCAATAGTGACTCAGACGAAGGGGGCAAAAATAAGTGATCAGGTTCCAGAAATTGCGCATGTTCCTATTCTCGGTGCTTTTGTAAGTCTCAAAAAGCGTGGTGATCTGCGCAGTTGTATGGGAACGATGTCTGATGCTATTCCACTTGGAAATGCGATGGAACAAGCGGCGAATTTGGCAGCATTGGAAGACCCAAGATTTCCGCCAATTACTGCGGCGGAGCTTTTTGAACTCGATCTCGAAATTTGGATTCTTTGGGGAATGCGGCGAGTCCCACTGCGCGGTCGTGATCGAATCAATGCGATTACAATCGGACAGCATGGAATACAAATTGCGAAAGGTGGAAATCGAGGTCTGTTGCTTCCTGGTGTTGCTCTTGATTTTAATATGTCTCAGGTCGATTTTTTGGAAGCCGTTTGCCGGAAAGCTGGTCTGCCGTGCGACACTTGGCTCGATGACGCATCACTACTTCATACATTTGAAGGCAGGTCCATTCGTGGTCCTTTTTCCGCCACAAAAATTGAGGACAAAAAGACGGCGGACGAAATGATTTTTGCAGCAAAATTTAACAGAACCGGCCCACAAGTACCAGGGCCAACTCCTACTGAAACGAAGGAAATAAGAGATGCCTGCATGAAAATCTTTCTGGGAATGGTCGAAGGAGTCGCGCCAAGTAATTATGTCATCGGACTATTCGATGGCAATGTTTCGGGAATCTCCTTGTCTCTCAAAATTCCGACTCGGTCGCCGATTATTTGCTCACAAATTTCTGTTCGCCCTGATGTGTCACTCCAAAAATCAATGGTCGCTCTTTTGCAGGCACTCGCAGAAACAGTGCGAGATTTTGGCATGACATGGCACGAAGTGCATCGTGCGGAAATGGAGATGGCCGTTTACTGGGACCCTGTGATTCATGGAAATGCTAAGTCGAGTGATTTGAGTGCATTTGAACCATATTATCGCAGTTTAATGATATCAAGTCCAAAAGGCTGGACACTTGATTTCGTACAAAATAAGAGTACATCTGATATTTTGAACGATTCTTTGAATATAATGCAATTGGACGATCTTGATCTCGGAGAGATTATTTCCTTTGAAACGTCGGCAACAACAAACGAGTGGCATTTGGCTTCAATCGTGCATGAAAAGATTGGAGAGAAAGACCGCGCGGCGGCAATTGCAGGTTCTTTTTATCCAGCCACATCCGAGGAAGTCGATTCCGATCTCGATGAATTATTCCGTGATATTCCTGTTACAGAATCGAAAAACAAAATTTCTGCCGCCGCAGTAATGATTCCACATGCTGGATGGCAATACTCTGGTCAGCTGGCAGCACAAACGCTTTCTCGAGTGCAAATTCCACAGTCAGTTATATTATTTGGACCAAAACATCGAACGACCGGAGTGGACTGGGCAGTTTCCCCCCATCGTTTTTGGAATCTTCCGGGACGACAAGTGGCAATTGATTTGGAGCTTTCTGCTGCGTTGGTGGAATCGGTTCTTCTCTTTGAATTTGACGAAGAAGCGCATACCAGCGAACATTCACTGGAAGTTCAATTGCCAATTTTACATCGCTTGTCTCCGAATACAAAAATGGCGGCAGTTGTGATGGGGCCGTCTCCATGGAACATGATCGCACAGGGAGCATCCCATTTGGCAGCATTATTGAAACAAATGCCGAATCCACCGCTGTTTATCGTTTCAAGTGACATGAATCATTTTTCCAGTGCAGAAACGACCCGCAAATTAGACCGCGTCGCACTGGATGCCATTCTTTCTCTTTCTCCTGAGCAGATTTATGAAACGATTAGGTCTCGCCAAATTTCGATGTGTGGACTCGTTCCACTCGTTTTTGCAATGGAAACACTGCTGCAATTGGGAAAACTCGGACCAATCGAGGAAGTTGGTTATATGACAAGTGCAGATGTCACTGGAGATACTTCGCGCGTCGTCGGATATGCAGGTTTGATTTTCCGAAAGTCGTGAATGTGAATGGGGAGTTTTTTAGTTGCGAGTAATCAGTAGTCAGTTTTTTCTTGATTCCATGCGTTATTTTGTTACATTATTTTTTTTGTCTCTTTTTCTTGTGTCGTCTGGACGCGGAGAAATACCGGTTGATTTACCTAAAAATGAGGTGAATCAATCTGCGGAGCAAATGGAAGTCGAAACAATATATCCTATTTTTGAACGTATTGTTCCCGTCGAACGAGCTGTCAGGAGACGCTTTGAACAGGCGGAGCGGCTCAGAATTTCAGGAAAATTTGCAGAGGCGGCCCAAATTTTGGGTTCCATTTTGGAGGGACAAACCGATTTCTTTTTGTCGCCTGAAAAATCGCAAAACAAAAATGCGGTGGAACCAAATTCCGATCCACTAAATGTAAATGTCGATTCATCAAATGACGAAAAGCTAAATGATAATAAAACTCAAAACAATCGGAATGATGCTTTATTTAATTCTGAAATTCGCACTCTGAATCAGACACTGGCCGACCAGATTGAAGATATGATCGCTTTTTTTCCTCCGAAAGGACGCGAATCGTATTTGTTACAAAATGAAACACTGGCGAAAAAACATCTCGAAAATGCAGTTTCAACTGGGTCTTTGGAAGAAATAGAGCGGCTGGCACATGCCTACTTCCCGACAGATTCAGGTCGAATGGCCACTTTTTTAATCGGAATGAATCAATTCGAGCAGGGGAGTTATCATGCAGCTATAATCACTCTTTCACGTCTTTTAAGATACAAGCACGATTCTGTTGTGCAATTTGAGCCGATGTTTAGTTTGACACTGGCTCTTTGTCAAATTAGGACCGGAGATTCTCTTTCTGCACAAAAAACGATTCAAGAGTTTTGGAATCGTTCGCCGAATCCGCAAATCACCTTTTTCGGAAAGAAACAATGGAGTCCCGATTCACCAGAAACGATTTTTGAATATATTGAGTCGCTTTCTTCCGAAAACAATGACGGCAACTTGGCAGACTGGATCGAACAGAGCGGTTGGTTACAAAATCGAGGAACTGCATCTCAGAATCCACAAACACACGCCACTTCTCCGTTTTTTGAAGTGCTTTGGAAATTTTCAATTTTGAATCAACCTAATTTGATTCAAGTGGCCAAAACACTTATGCAATCTCGACAAAGAAGTGCCGATTTGTATATTCCGGCGGCGGAGCCACTGCTCGTTCAAAATCGTCTCATCGTTCGTGGTTTTGGCGAGCTTTTTGCGATTGACGCGCAAACTGGAAAATGTCTCTGGATGATTCGTGATGAAACGTCTCCAAACAGTGTCGGAGCAGTGAATTCGTCGTCGATGTATCGAAGTAGTGTGGCAGCAGCAATGCAGGAACTATATTTGTTTTTCTGGCATGATCGCATTGCACATCAAATGAGCAGTGATGGTAATTTGATTTTTTCAATCGAACAATCACCCGCCTCACTCAATTTCGTGATTCGAGGTTCCAGACGCGGAAATAAAGCAGATTCTCCGATCGGAAATTGTCTCGTTGCACGCCGTGTTCAAACAGGCGAAACACATTGGACGAGTAACAACAACAACAACAACAATAATAATAATAATAATAATAATAATAATAATAATAATAATAATAATAATAATAATAATAATAATAAAATCGATGCTGCTGGGCAGAATCTCGAAAATTCGATTTCTGTTTCAGAAACTTTTTTTCTCGGCGCGCCGCTTTCACTGTGCGGACGTCTTTATTGCATCGCAGAACAAAATGGGGTCATCCAACTTCTCGTTTTCGATGCTGAAACAGGAACATGTCTGCGAAGACAGGAGCTGGCAATTCCTCCAATTGCCATCGAAAATGATCCATGTCGCACGTTTTATGGACTCATTCCGACTTATTCCGGCGGTCTTTTGTTTTGCCCCACTGGAACAGGACTTGTTGTTGCTCTGGACGCAGACACACTTCGTCTTCTCTGGTGTTTTAGTTACTTGGATACAAATGCCGAATCAGAATCGAACAAACCAAAAAATCAGAATCGCTTTTTCATCAATGGGCCTCCATCTGATGAAATGTTTCGGCGCCTTTTTTCTCAGAGTGGATGGCAAGTTCCGACAATGATGATAGAAAGGAACTTGATTCTCGTGGCTCCGCCTGATTCAGCGGCACTTTTTTGTCTTGATTCACTGACCGGAAATTTGCGATGGACATGGAAAACATCTCGGACCAACGCTTTGTATGTGGCCTCCATTGAAAAGGATTCGGTTTTTGTTATCACTCCAAAAGAAATTTACATTTTAGATTTACAAACAGGAGAATTCAAATCGAAATTGTTGTTTCAAAAAGGAGTGTGTCCAAGTGGACTGGGGATTCATTGTGGTCAATACTATTTTTTGCCACTTTTTGAATCACCAAGTATTTCTTTGGCACCAACAGCGTCTCAGAATACTTTTTCTTCCATCAATAACAATACTTATTCTAATGATTTGCCAAATGATTTCGTACAAAAAAGCTCCGAACCATGCGGCTCTTTTTTAGGACGAATTGATTTAGAAAATTATAGACTCGACATTTTGCCAACAAACGAGAAGTCTCATGTCGAAAAATGGAAATCTGCTGAACAATTTGAAAACGAAAGTATTAGTAATGAAAATAAATCAAAGAGGTCTCATGGACTTCCACTCGGAAATTTAGTTGCATTACAGGGACGTTTTTTTTCACAAACGCCAATTGATCTGACATGCTTTGACCAGTGGGAACCTCTAAAAAACAGAGTTCAAGAATTGCTAATCAAAACACCGAATGATTCTGAAACGCTAATACAGGCAGGACGACTTGCCAGTGCAGAAGGACAATATGAGACCGCGATTGATTTGTTCATGCGTTCTTTGAAGAATAAGTATTCAGAAATAGCAGCTCATTATTTGCGTCAAACGCTCCTTTTTGCCATTGAAAATGATTATCCGAAATGGAAACATGCTGCAAAAGAATTGGAATCGCTCTCCGAATCACCCGAAGAAAAAGGAGCCGCTTTGTATACACTCGCATCATGTGCATTACAACACGCAGATCGAGATCAGCTGAACGAAACACTGGAAAAATTAACTAATATGAGACAAACCTCACCGATTTTTATCGCGGTTACTCCAGAATTATCGAACAGACTTCACTCGGCATTTGGATCATTGTTACTTCGGTTTATGGAAAAAAATCCGAATTCTCCACTGAAAGAAACGATTTGTGCCATTTCTGAATCGCTTTTGAATGATGTCGTTGCTCAAATGAACAATTCTGAAACAAATTCTACTCAAATAACCAATTCACTTTCTAATAATTCTAGTAAATTTGGAGAAGGTTCTGATTCTTCGATTTTGTTACCAATTCAGCGACTTTGTGCAATAAAAGCAATTTTTCGGGCTTTTCCTGCGGCATCAGAGGCCAATCGGCTCCTTCTCGAACAATATCAAAGAAATCAAGATCAACTTGCCTCTGAGTTGCTTTCTGCATCACTCTCAAAATCGCCTGTTGACTGGGAAGTGATGCCATTTGACCAATTTCACATGCCCGACTCAGACACACCCACCTCCGACTCGTCAGAAATTTCTGATAAAACGTCTTCTGTTACAAAATATCCAGAAACAATGGCATCATCGGATCAAATCGACTGGGGAACTGAAACCGTTTTACTCGAAGAAGACGAATTGATGAAAAGTATGACTGAATCACGACGAAATCCCGATTCACCGCCGCTTCAAAAGCTCATATACACTGTTCAAGAGAAAAATCGATCTCTCGATAATCGCCAAAGCATCTATTTTCGTGGAACATATCAACCTTTTTTATCTTCTTCCTATTTCATGGAAAAGATGGGGGACAAAATTTTTCTTGTTTCGTTCGATAAATATGGACAAGAAAATTGGCGTGTTGATTTGGCAGGACATTCTCCGATGTTGGATCAAAACATCTATTTTGGTGAGCAATCGACACAGAGAAATCGAGGGGAACAACGAATGTATCTGGCCGGATGTAATCATCTTCTTATCTTTGTACGAGAAAATGAAATCATTGCTCTCGACACATCGGGAATCGGGACTCCAAAAGTTGTTTGGACCAAACGAGTTGCCTCTCCACTTGTCGCTGACAACATTTTAAGTGCCATGAACATTCACCATCTTTGGCAACAACGACAAAACAAGGAAAATGCAATTCTTCGAGAACCACTCTTTGTCATGCCGAATGTGATTTGTTATTTGGAGGACAATCTGCTCTGCGGAATTGATCCACTGACTGGTCAAACGATTTGGCAGCGGACTCTTTCTTTTGGAAGTGCATATCTTCTAGGAAACCAAAAAAATCTTTTTCTCGTTTCATCTGATCGACGCATCGCACTTGCTCTCGATCCAGAAAGTGGCGAAATCATCGCAGAAAGCACAATTCCAGAAGGAGGAATTTTTGTTTTTGAATCAAATATAGTATTTTTACAACAATCACTTTCAGGTTCTGGTGCAAAAACACAAACATTCCATTTACAGGCATGTGATTTGAATGACCTCTTTTTGATACGAAAAAGAGCACTGACATTTTCTGAAACCGGAACAAGTGGATCACTTCCAACATACATGATTCGAGAAGGTTTGACGGGAGATGCACTGGTGCGACCTTTTTATTTTGGACGTTTTATCGGATCAATTTCATGGGGAAGTAAAACACTGCAAGTTTTTGATCTCTTGACAAAGAAAGATGTTTTAGGACAAGAAGGCGACTGGGGAAGAAAAGTTGGTGTCAAACTCCCAAGTTTTCTCCCCAAAAACGAGGATGTTTCAAAAAACGACAAACAAAAAAATGGCAAACAAACCGAATTTTATTCACACGAAGCTGATTTTGACGTGCAGTGGTGCGACAACAAACTCCTTGTTTTTAATATCGAACGTCGCCAAATTGATTTTAATGCAAAAGAAGAAAAAGAAGGAAATGTGCCATTTACTCGATATCGCAGAGCTGTGAATAATGTTCCATGCCGCGATGTCGGAGCAGCAACAATCATGTTATACGACCTCGAAGGAAAAACATGCTGGGAAACACCCGCCCAAATTGAAAACTGGTTTCAATTATTAAATCAACCGAGTCAATTGCCAATAATTCCATTTACTGTCGCTGTCCATGATGTTATCCAAAAAGGCAAGCAAACAACTGTCTTTTCAACTGCACTTCATGGAATCGATAAACAAACCGGAAAAGCACGATTCAATAATCTTGTTCCACTCCTCTCGCAAGAACCACGCACATTATTGCAACAATTTCGCCTGTCTGTCGATTTGGAGAGAAAACGTGTCTCTTTCATCGCTCCATCTCGCATTATCCATGCTAATTTTTAAGTAAAGAACAAATAAGAATTTCGCCTGAAAGAAAAACACCCAAAATGGCAGGCGAGCCGCCGACGTAAGTCGGCGGGTTTTGTGTATGTTATGAAAATAATAAAAAAAACCGTGAACACATACGTTTGATGTCAATCGTTTACGACCACTCCAAAACCCCTCCGAGATACAAATACACCGCCTGCATGAGTTCAATTTTGTTACAATTGTCTATGTTTATTGGAACGGCTCCAAACTACAACACTCATCTGTTTTGCCGAACTTAGGTATTACCCATAAATAACCACCAAATTTTTGAAAACCCTCCACTGATTTTTTCACTGCGAAATTCACGAAAGTACACGAAAATGGTGATTTCGTGCAATTTTCGTGTACTTTCGTGGTCTATTATTTTTGGATATATTATTTATTCGCTGATACTTATTATTGTACTTTTTCTAAACGTCTCCCTTTTTCATTTTCACTCATTCTTTTTTTCGTTTTCCTGACACGGACTTTCGCGCACGGGTTCTGAAAACGGTTTCACTCAATTCATGTCTCTTGAACTCGTTGATCGACTCATCCACGATGAAATGGATGTACTGGAGCAAAATGCGATTCAAACGCTTTCTCATATTGACCCTTTTATTGAAAAAGTGGTCCGATATAGTTTTGCAAATGGTGGAAAACGACTGCGCCCCTCACTTCTCTTTCTTGTTGCAAAATCTTTGGGATCTGTTTCAATGCGGCAAATCCGAATGGCGACTGCAATCGAGTTTGTTCACACAGCTTCGTTGATTCACGATGATATTTTAGATGGTGGATCGCTGAGACGGCATTTGGCAACACACAATGTTTTGTGGAGTGTGCAAGTCGGAGTGCTGGCAGGAGATTATTTGCTGACACAGGCGATGCAACTTGTCACCGAAGAAGAAGATTTATATGGATTCAGACAATTGACTGAAGCATGTCGAGTAACTTGCGAAGGAGAACTGCGTCAAATCGGATTGATTGGACAATTCGACATGACATCGAAGCAGTATTTCGAAATTATTGCAGGAAAAACCGCCCCACTTCTTGCTTGTAGTGCGCAGCTGGGCGCGTTTTATGCCGACTCAAAAAAACAGATCGACTCAGAAACTGTCCACAAATTTCGCTCATTTGGACATAAAATTGGCATCGCTTTCCAGATGATTGATGACATTCTGGATTTGATTGGAAATATGTCAGAAGCAGGGAAAACACTGCGAACGGATATATTGAATCGAAAACCGACACTGCCACTTATTTTGTATTTCGAGCAGATTTCGGCAAATAAACGTGATGACATGATTTTGTTACTAAATCAAGACAATTTATCTAATGAAACGGCAGAACAAATTGTGACCGATTTACTTACAAAAAATGTGACTGAACAAGTTTATGAAATCGCAGCAAAAATTGTCAATGAGGCAATTGATGATATTCGGGGCATTTCCAAAAATGCAGACGCTTTTGATGCCATCTGCTCACTGGCACATTTTGTCATAAATCGCAAAAAGTGAAATGTTGCCACATATCAGCGAGCCGCCGACGTTAGTCGGCGGGTTTATTGCTTTTTTATCTCGAAAAATGTACAAAACTTTCCGGCAAAAGCCACTCGCTCCGATGTTTATATCAAAGATGAACTGTTTTTTGATTGGTGTTTTCTCCTTTTTTCTAATAGGAAATGGTTTTTTACTCGTTTCCGCTGAATCGACTCCCACTGAATCGCCGCCAAATACGAAACATCTGACTCAACTGATCGAAAAACTTGGTAATGAGAGTTATATTATCCGAAAACGATCAATGGACCAGCTTTTACGAATGAATGAGCTTGATTATTCATTTTTGCGTCGTTTTGATAATCACGATGATCCCGAAATATCGAGGGCAATTGCGCTGATTTTGGCAACACATGAAGCGACGGCTCTCGGAAAAGAAAGTGAAACTGTCCAGCAATTGATCGAGTTGTATGCCAGTGCCACTGATACGACGCAAAAAGGAGGATACATTTGGGATTTTGCTCATCCGATTCGCACTTTTCTCAGCAGTGAAGAAAAATTGTATACTTTGTGTCGAATCGCATTTTTTGAATCGAATGAATTGCTCCGCACAGAAACGATTAAATGCCTTCTTGCTGGAGCACCGCCGCAAGAAGACAAACGCTATTTTTGGTTTCGGACTCTGCGACAGAGATTTGCCGGACATGAACGTGATTCTCGTTTTCACCTGGTTTTTGAAATGGCATCTCTTTATTGCGATATTGAGGATGCAATATCGAATCAAAAAGATGTCGATGAAACAGTCGATGACTCTGCACTGAAGAAAAATGAGAATTCTGTCCAAACTGACACGCAAATAGATGACCAAAAAGCTGGTCTCCAAAAACGATGCACACGATTGACCGAACAATTGATATCCTTTCAGAATGACACAGAAAAAGAGCAAAAGGGAATAAAATCAGGAGGATGGCCCGACATATTAGCACTTTATTTTCTTGCCGAAATGTGTGATAAATTGGAAATGGTCGCAGAACGTGACTCACTCATTCATCGTGCTTTGAAAACGCGGACATCTCAAGTACGTCAATCGAGTCCATTTTTGGCAATCGATCCACTCGAACCGAGTTCGTTCAATGATCATTTCGTCGTTGGTGTTGTTTTGTGGGGTATTTTCCGACTCCAGTGGGCTCAATCTGAATTTCAGCTTGTTATTGACGAAGGCGATATTGTCGCTGCCGAATCTGCCTGCTCGTATCTTTCCGCTTTGCACTCATTGAAATGCGATCCAACATCCGCCATTCAAATTTTGGAGCACGCACTGTCCCTGATTGCCAGCGAGGAATATATTAAACGTACAAATGAACAAACTCGCACCAAAACAATTGCCGAGCGACGTGCGAGACTCCTTTATTTTCAGGCACTTGCCGCAATTGAGACCGAAAAATGGGATGATGCGGCGCAACTTATCGAAAAATCTCTCGAACATGTTCCGACTGACGTGGATGTAATTATTTTACGTTACAAAATTACAGAAAAATTTACAGAACAACTTTCTGATGAGGCAAAAAACTCTTTCAGTAAAAGAAATGAAACACTGATTGCAGAAGCACTCCGAACAATTGAACGACAAGTTCAAGACGGAGTTTTATCGCACGCTTCGTTGTGTAATCAGGCAGCATGGTTACTTGCAAACACAAACGGAAATTTCGATGCGGCAATGCTTTTGATGCGGGTCGCTTTGGACGAAGAACCGAAATCAATTGAATTTCTCGATACATTGGCGCATGTTTACGCACTCGACAAAAAATTCGACAAAGCAATCAAAACACAGAAATTGGTCACCCAAAAAGCACCAGAATCCGTGCTCTTTCAAAGATCGTGCGACGAGTTTCAGAAATCGCAGTGACAAAAAATTTCATAAACATCCGGCTTGATCAACTCATTTTTGAAGTATCCCATTTTTTATGTTTCCATTTCAGAAATAAACGTCGGTGCGTTCGTCAGTTTTTCGTATAATTGAAACAGAAATGCAAGTCGCTCCTCGTCACTCGCAAATGGCTCTTTTCGATAAGCACGATCCACCGCTTTGTCAAGTTCGCGGTGCGCCTTCAAAAGCTCCGCTGGCATCGAAAGCGGATCGTATAAATCAGATAAAGTGCTGTCAGGAAACAACTTGCGCACCTCCAAAACCGCACTCGCCTTTTCTTCGATTCGCGTTTTTTGTGCTTCCGTCAAATTTTCAAAATGCACACCGCCGGGCCACGGGAAATTGTTGTACACTATCTTCGCCGAATAGCGATAATCAGATTTAAGCCGACCGCAAACTCGCCGCATCCACGCATTATGCATCGCCGATGTCAACATGCCGAAATGAAACAATTTCGCTCCCGGAATAATCAGCGTCGCATCACCCGCTATTGTTCGTGGTGCAACAAAACCAATAGGAATGTAGTCGCGCCGCTCCGAAGAGACTCGTGGTATCAATATGTACTTCGCACTCGGTTGTCGGATTTCGCCAAATAAACTGGCGGCCTTTGCAAGTTTTCGAGTCGTTTCGCGTTTGCTGGACTCTCTATATTTACGAACCAAATTAATACGTTCCATGATTGCTCGCAAGGAACGCAATTTCGAGGGAGAAACGCCATCCAACCACAAACACCAACGCGAAATCCCGTTCAAAAATTCATCGGCTCCCAAAAAACGTCGAAAAAATTCCGACGACGCTGGTTCTAATTTCAAAAATTCCTTCTTTTCCTGATCGCTGAACAGAAAATGTCCCCCATCGTTCGGCATACTGCCAAAAACGCACTCCGGTACTTCGCAAAGTGGGTGAGTTCTCGATTTGAGCGGAACGTCATTTCCCTCCACCAAATAAGGATTGATATTTGTTACACAACGCGACGTAATACGTCCCTCCATATCATGGAACAAAAATTTTTGCTCAGGATTTTCGTTACTAAACCCAATAATCACGCAATGAACATGTGCTTTTCCCTTCGCTTCACTCGTCCAAACAAAAGTCTGATACGCAAAATGGATATGAATTCCTTGTGAAAACAACCATGTCCATAATATACCTGCTTGCTCTCCCTGCGAAATAGAATTGGTCGAAACAAAACCGACTGGAATTTTCGTATCATGAATATAATGGGCGGCTTTGATATACCAACAGCAAACATAGTCAAGAACCCCAAAACCTTTAAGCGACGAGAGAACCAACTGCACGTCCTCTTTTTGCACATCATTTTGATACTGTTTGCCCACAAACGGCGGGTTTCCCAGTATAAAAGAGCATTTTTGTTTCGGTAATACATCGTTCCAATCAAGTTGCAAAGCATTTCCATGAACTATCTTCGCACTTTTTTGCAGCGGCAAACGAACGTAATAATTTCCGAAACGAACCGATGCTTCAATGTTCATCTGGTGATCCATCAGCCAAAGTGCCGTCTCCGCAATTCGCACTGGAAATTCCACTATTTCAATGCCATAAAATTGATCGACATCCACCTGAGAAACAAAAGCGGTGTCCAAAAATTTTTGGCCAGATTTATGTAACTTCTCGAAAACGTCCATCTCCAAACGACGTAATTCTCGATAAGCTAAAACTAAAAAATTGCCGCAGCCACATGCCGGGTCGAAAAATGTCAGGTTTCCGAGCTTCTCGTGGAATTGTTGTAACAAGGCACGACTCGATTTGGACTTGCTCGAAGCGAGCTTCTTGAATTCGTTTCGTAAATCGTCGAGAAAAAGCGGACGAATAACTTTCAGAATATTGTCTTCTGTCGTGTAATGTGCGCCACATGCACGCCGTGCATCAGGGTCCATGACGCACTGAAACATCGAGCCGAAAATTGCCGGTGAAATGCGGCTCCAATCGAATCGAGTTGCCGATAAAAGTGCATTTCTAATAGCTCGATTGCAAGTCGGCGGACGCAATGTTTCTTCAAAAAGTCCACCATCGACATATTGTAACGAAACAAGAGACTCGTCAAGATTTATTTGCCGCCGTGCTGTCGGGGTGTCCAGTGTGTCAAAAAATTGTGCCAACATTTGCCCGAGATCACCACCATCTTCACGAGTATTTTGCTCGATAAAAGCGGTGAACGCATCGGGTGAAAAAATTCCGGTGTCTTCTGCGAAAAGGCAGAACAGTATTCGTACAAGAAATCGTTCCAATGCGTGTCCTGAATAACTTTCAGCGGCGAGTGCATCATGAATGCGCCCCATCAATTCGGCTGCCTGCACATTTGCAGGGTCTTCGGGCTTCGGTTTGTGAATTTTGTAACCGGAAATAAATCCGAAAGCGTCGATGTGTTTGTGGAGATCATGTAACACAAACTCGATTTTTTCGGGGTCTCCTTCGTCGGATTCGAGATCGTACAAAACGATGTTCGCAAAATCTGAAACGATAATATATCGTGGAATTTCATCGCTTCGGTTTTCAGATGCCAGATTGTGAACGTACTCGAATGCCTGTGATGCGGCTTTGTCGAGGGATTTTCCGTACGATTTATGTTCGGCAAGGAGTTTTCCGCTCCAGAGGAGGTCGATTGATGCGAACTGTCCTTTTATATTTTTGACTTTTTGCTCAAATGATGCGACGGAGCGGCGGCGAACGCCGAAGACGGCGAAAAAATCGTTCCAAAAAGACTGGGATTCAGCGCGTTCGCACTTATCGTCGTGCCATTCGGCGGCGAAATTGACGGCATTTTGCTTGATTTCTTGTCGGGAGAGTGGCATTTTGGCGAGTGGTGGAAGAATGAACGCATCTGTCAGAATGTTGTCCTCACAACAAATTCAGTCAATTTTTAGCACGACATCATAAAAAATAGTGCGGACAACATTATTCTTACTCTTTCTATTCTCTTTCTAATTGTTCGACTCAGGATGTTTTTCTATTGAAAGAGCGAGTTCGCGGAGTTGCTTCGTGTCTACTAAACTCGGTGCGCCAGTCATTAGATCGCTTGCTTTTGCTGTTTTCGGAAAAGCAATGCAGTCCCGAATGTTATCCAGACCGGCAAATAACATCACCAAACGATCAAGACCGAGCGCAATTCCGCCGTGCGGGGGTGCTCCGAATCGGAGAGCTTCGAGCAAAAAACCAAATTGCTCTTTTGCCGTTTCAAGTGTTAGTCCAAGCAAGTCGAAAACACGCGACTGAATTGCAGAATCGTGAATTCGGATTGTTCCTCCTCCGATTTCAAATCCATTCAAAACGATGTCATAAGCTTTTGCGCGAATTTTTCCGGCATCGCCATTTAGCAGCGGCAAGTCTTCATCGAGCGGCGCAGTGAAAGGATGGTGCATGGCAACAAAACGCGATTCGTCGGCATCCCAGTCGAACATCGGAAAATGTAGAATCCAACAGAAATTCATTTCGTTCGGATTGATCAGTTTGAGTTCTGCCGCGAGTCGTCGCCGCAGTCCATTCAAAACTTTGCATGTTACAGAAAACGAATCCGCTGAAAAAAGAAGAAAATCGTTCGGTTTTGCATCCAGACGCTCTCCAATTTTGGCGAGTTGTTCAGGCGTGAAATTTTTGGCGATTGGACCAGCAAGTGTGCCATCAGGATCGACTTTGAGCCACGCGACACCTTTTGCACCGAATTGCTCGATCACCCAGTTATTTAATGTATCAATATCTTTTCGAGAATACTTGTCGGCAGCATTTTTTGCATTGATGGCACGAACACGTCCACCAGCATCGGCAATACCACGAAAAACACGGAATTCGACTTCTTTTGCAATGTCGGTCAAATCAATCAGTTCCATTTTGAATCGCAAATCTGGGGCATCATGTCCAAACCGCTCCATCGCTTCTTGATACGATAATCGCGGAATCGGAAGTGCCATATCTCGTCCCAGCACGTCTTTCATCAGACGCACAATTAGGCCAGAAATCATTTCCAAAATGTCTTCCATGTCCACGAAACTCATTTCGAGATCGAGCTGCGTAAATTCTGGTTGTCGGTCTGCGCGGAGGTCTTCGTCTCGAAAACAACGTGCAATTTGGATATATCTGTCATATCCGGCAATCATCAAAATTTGTTTGTACAATTGCGGTGACTGCGGAAGTGCATAAAACTGTCCCTGAGAAACACGGCTGGGCACAAGATAATCGCGTGCTCCTTCTGGCGTGCTTTTTCCCAGCATCGGCGTTTCTATTTCAACAAATTGGTGTTCATCGAAATAATCTCGCATGACTTTGGTGATTCGATGTCGCAGCAGTAATGTTTTTTGCATTGTTGGTCGCCGCAAATCGAGATATCTATATTTGAGCCGAGTTTCCTCAGAAGGAATTTCCGGCGCAGATGGCTGAAAAGGAACAACGTCGGTTCGATTAAGAAGGTGCAATTCACTTGCTTCCACTTCTATTTCGCCGGTCGGCAGTTTTTTATTCACGATTCCTTCTGGTCGATGCCGCACAAGACCGGCAATTTGTACGACATCTTCGGGACGAAGCGATCTTACTTGAGTGAGCATCTCGTCTCCAACATTTGTCGAAAATACGATTTGCGTCATTCCATATCTGTCTCTCAAATTGATGAACAAAATGCCGCTGTGATCTCGAACAGAATCGACCCATCCTGCCAAAACGACGGTCTCACCGACATTTTCAGCCCGCAATTGGCCACATGTTTTTGTGCGTAACAAAATTAAACTCCTTGTATGATTTGTCGTTTGATGTAAGATGTAATGAAATTGATTTTCGTGCCAGTATTTTCTCGCCAGTATTCCAGTATTTTCGCGCAGTATTGTTGCAATTTACAACAATTTGCGATATCCAGCACACCGCGAATAAATTTACGTTTTCAAAGTCCTGAAACCCGTCGGGTTTCAATTATGGTAGATATCGCAACAAAAACTACATCCAATACCATCGGCATTGAATTATGGTCAATTACAATTAGCGTCGCCTCACAACCATAATTCAACTCCGACGGAGTTGTGTGGTTTTGCGGGCAATTCGTTTCTACCATAATTGAACGCCGACGGCGTTCGGGAACATGGAACGACTCTGGTTTCGGGAACATGGAACATATCTGGTTTCAGGAACGAATCCCGTCGGTTTCCGACGCGGTATAAATGTCGGTGCTCACGCACCGGCTCGAAAGGCGTTGTTGAGTATTTACACAATTATACGAGGATAATTTTACTCGATTTGAGCGAATTGTTCAAGACACCTTGAATCCGGCATCTTGACGAATCTTGATATGCACTGCTGCTTGCTATTTTTCACACGGTCGATAGAATGAAATGATGATGAAATGATGATAGAATGTCGCTTTTAATCACAGTAATTTTGTGAAACAACAGCTTTCTGCGAAAGCTGTCTAAACTAAACGGAAACCGGACTAAAACGTCCAAAAAATGTCACGATGATAAAATTTTCATCCGATTTTTGGTGGTCTTTTGCTTTGTATGTGCTCGTCGCCATGATCATTTTTCTTCCTGGCGATCTTTTGGAACAGACGGCAGTTTTTCATCTTCCAGCTGCGCTGTCGATTTTGATGGCAGGAATTTGGACTCTTTCTGCCGTGCGTTCGTCGAATCAGTTGCAACTTCGTTTTGAATTTTTCGATGGGATCGTATTTTCTTTTTTGGGAATCGTCGCCTTTTCGAGTTTTTGGAGTATTTTGCCGGGAAATGGCGGCGCACCGCGTCCATGCTTCAATTTACTCTCTGAAATACTTGCGCTGATGGCGATGTGGTTTTTGTTTCGGCAAGTTTTAACCAGTTTGCCACAATTGAGAACCATCTGTTTCCTGCTCATCACACTTTTTGCAACACAATCATTTTTCGGATTATATCAGTATTTTGTTGAAATTCCTAATTTGCAAAATGAAGTGAGGAGCAATGCTGATGTCATTCGGAAAATTCATCTTGGAAATATGGCGGAAAATTCGCCCGAATGGAATCAGTGGAAATCGCGGCTCGACACGGCAACTCCGATGGGAACATATCCACTTACCAATTCACTTGGCGGATTTCTTGGATGTGGCATCGTCTTTTTGATCGGATTTTGTGTCACAAATTGGTCGCAAATGCGTTCTTGGAAAGCACGATTTTTTTTGACATTCCTCATTTTTCTTGTTTCTATTTGTTTCATCACGACAAAATGTCGCAGCGCGTTTGTCGCTGTTGTTTTCGGGGTCGGTTTCCTATTTTTTACAGGAATCATTCCCTCTTTTCAGTTTTTGAAACAAAGATTTTTGAAACAGCAAATTCCGAAACAACAATTCTCATTTTTCCGATTGAAAGGATTCGTGGCCAGACTTTTTATTGGCGGGATTGCTTTGGTTCTTTTACTGCTGTGTACAATTCTGTTTATTGGCATCTCAAAAGGAGAAATGATAAATGGAGCAACGAAATCACTCGGTGTCAGGCTCGAATACTGGGAGGCATCACTCGGAATAATCGCCGAAAAACCAATTATCGGAGTTGGTTTGGGCAATTTTAAGCACGTTTATACACGCCATAAATTGCCACAATCGAGTGAGGAGATTTCCGACCCGCACAATTTTGTTGTCGAAATTGCAGCAGTTGCGGGACTTCCGGCTCTCTTTCTCTTTTGCGGATTGATGTTGCACATTATTGTGCGCGGAATGATCGCTCAAAATAGAATTGCATCAAATGAAATCGAAGCAAATGAAATACTGCCTGCACAGATTAGAGCAGAACAAATTCAAATGCAGCAATTTGCATCGGCAAAAAAGAATACGACTAAAAAGAGCAAAAATATAAATAACCAGAGCGAAATCAGTGAATCTCGTTCTGGTCATGCGATGCCAAACCAAGTTTTGCCGAAGCAAACTCCATTCGATTTACATCGTGCTTATTATGGCGGATTACTCGGCTGCTGGCTCGCTTTTTTTCTTTCTTATCTCGGCGAAGCTCCCGTCAGTCCGATTGCCACGCTGATTGCCACCGGATTTTTCTTGCTAATAGGAATCGCATTTTCGAAACAAAAAATACTTTTTGAACCGAAATTGATCGCAATTTGTCTTATAACACTTTTGATTCATCTTCTTGCAGCAGGCGGAATTTTTTCGAGCAACTCGGCCATTTTAATTTGGCTCTTCGCGGCAATGATCGTAAATTCTACTGCAAAAAATGAAAAAGATGCGGCAAACAACAAAACGGTGCTTTCAGTAACATTGCCCGCAAAACTTTCATCACAATTTATGAAACAAAAACGATTCATCCCCATTTTTCTTTCAATTTTTTGGGGACTTTTATTATTGTGCGTTTATTTCGTTGGAATTTCTCCCGTCTTAAACGCATTTACGATTTCACTTCAAGCAGAATCTGAGACAGACATTGAAAAACGAATCGCTCTCTTTCGAGAAGCGGCGGCGGCAGATTCCTGGTCTTTTGAACTCGAACAAAAGCGGGCAAGTGAATTGTTTCGTCTCATGGCAACTGGTTTTTCATCACAAAAAAACCTGAATTCGTCATCATTTGTATCTTCAAAATCTGAAAATCAATTGCATGACAACTATTTTACCAAATATGCTACAATACAAGAATTGATCGACGCACAAAAAAAAGCGTGTCAATTGGCCCCGCAGTCGGCCAGTATTCGTTTAGGTTTCGCTCAGCAACTTGATCAAATAGCAGACCAGTTGGCCGCCGATAAAATTGAATCGAATGACGTTCAACTTCTTCGTGAAAAAGCGAGAAACTTTTTTGCCGAAGCAATCGGGCTTCATCCGAATCGTGCTCTGTTTCACGCCATTTTTGCCAAATTCCTCGACAAAATCGGAGAATGTGACGAAGCCGAAAAAGAATGGCAAACAGCATTTTTACTCGAATCCCAAACACCTCATCTCGACCAAAAATTGCCTGATTCACTCAAATCTGAAAGGAAACAACAATGAAAAAGCCTCTGTTCTTTTTTGGGAACATCTTGTGTACTCTCTGCTGCGCAGCATTTTGGTCAGTAAATGGAGCAATTGCAGAGCCATTTTCTCCAAAAATGGAAAGGCCTCCGAATATCGTCGTGATTCTTTGTGATGACCTCGGATATGGCGATCTGGCATGTTATGGAAATTCTGTCATTGACACGCCGCAGTTGGACGCACTTGCCACACAAGGAATCAGATTCACTGATTTTTATGCGACAGCACCGGTCTGTTCGGCTTCTCGCGCCGGTCTTTTAACAGGTCGAACACCGTCTCGAATTGGTGTGTTTGATTGGATTCCGAACGATCATGTCATGCACCTTCCTGCATCAGAAATAACATTTGCCACGATGCTGCATCGGGCTGGATACAAGAATGCTCTCACTGGCAAGTGGCATTGTAATGGACAGTTCAACTCTCCGACACAGCCACAACCAAATGATCACGGATTCGACCACTGGTTTGCAACACAAAATAATGCTTTTCCGTCTCATCATAATCCGAATAATTTTGTGCGAAATGGTGTTGAAGTTGGAGAAATGGAAGGATATTCATGTGAATTAGTCGTCGATGAGGCGATCAACTGGCTCCAGTCTCTGCAAACGAATCAAAAAGGAGAAGCGACTCCTCCTTTTTCTCTTTTTGTAACATTCCATGAACCACACGAACCAATTGCTTCCGACGAAAAACTGGTCGAAAAATATATGCAAAAAGGTGTTTTGCCGCGTGAAAAGGCAGAACATCATGCAAACGTCGAATCAGTAGATCGTGCTGTTGGACGACTCACCTCATTTCTTAAAGAACAGAATCTTTGGGATAATACACTTTTGTTTTTTACTTCCGACAATGGACCTGAAAAACTGAAAAGATACAAAGGTGCGGAGCGGAGTTATGGAACAGCCGAACCTCTGCGCGACATGAAACTGTCGATGTACGACGGCGGTCACAGAGTTCCGGGCATCGCCGTTTGGCCGAATCGAATCACGCCGGGGCAAGTCTCGAACATTCCAGTCGGGGCCATCGACCTTTTTCCGACTTTTTGTGAACTGGTGGGACAAAAACTCCCGAACGACCGCGTTTATGATGGATGCAGTTTGGTCCCGCTCATTGATGGAAAATCATTTGAGCGTTCACAACCACTTTTTTGGTTCTATTTGAATGCGACAGGAAAACCCAAAATGGCAATGCGAGATGGGGACTGGAAAATAGTCGCTGCTCTCGAAAATTCGCCAAAACCAAGTGCGACTGGAAGAATGTCATCAGAATGGTTTGCCAATATAAAAACGGTCTCTCCTGAAAACTGGGAGCTTTATAAAATTAAAGACGACATTGCTGAAAAAGTCGATCTTGCCGAAGTGGAACCACTGATACTTTCACAAATGAAAGAAAAAATGTACAAAATACTCCGCTCCGTCCAAAAAGACGCTCCCATTTTGCAAGAATCGCCGTGAAAAATGGCCAAAAATTAAAACCTGCAAAAAATGCTTATGATTCTCGATGAAAATGAGGGGCATCATACCAACAACGCCCCTCATTTTTAAGAAAATGGAATATAACACTAAATACATACCACAAACAAGTTTTGCGATTTTGATGAAATTGACGGTTTATTTTTCGCACAGAGGCACGGAGGACACAGAGAAGCGGAAATAAATCCTCCGTGAACCCTGCGTCTCCGTGAGAGAAAAAAATTCCAACCGTTCAATAGAAACCGGTTTGTTTTTCGCACAGAGGCACGGAGGACACAGAGAAGCGGAAACAAATCCTCCGTGAACCCTGCGCCTCCGTGAGAGAAAAAATTCCAGCCGTTCAATAGAAGCCGGTTTATTTTTCGCACAGAGGCACGGAGGACACAGAGAAGCGGAAATAAATCCTCCGTGAACCCTGCGTCTCCGTGAGAGAAAAAAATTCCAACCGTTCAATAGGAGCCGGAAAGGAGGTGCGAAGCACCGCATTGACGGTTTTGTATAACTTTGCAGTATTATATCGGCATTTTCCGAATCCCGTCGGGATTCAATATCGGTAGAAACACGAACATCAAAAACGTCAGAACCTCATTCGAGATTCAATATCGGTGACCATTATTCAACTCCTTCGGAGTTGTGTGTTTTTGTGGGCAATTCGTTTCTACCATTATTGAACACCGCTGGTGTTCAGGAACATGGAACACCTCGGCGTTCTGGAACGAATCCAGATGGGGACGGAGTTTATGAGACACGATTTTTTACCGTTCTAAAACTCATTCGGAGTCAGGAATGGGAGGCATTTCATTTCGACCCATTTTCACAAAACTTGTTGGCGGCCTGAATACTAATATGGCAAATCATGCTATTGTATCTGTACAAATTCAGGTGTATAATGTATTTGATAAGTTTGATATAATACTTTCGGAGATAAGTTTTGCGCCGTATTTATTTTTGATACAATAATGTTTTGTCTTTCGCCCCCATTCGGGGCGTGGATTGGTTGAAACGAATACTCCCATCAACAACTCCCCTCATTTTCTATTTATTGCAATGACAAATACTAACGAAATTTCTTGTTCTCGAAGAACGGTTTTGGGATCGGGCACGACACTTGCATTTGGTCTGTCGGCATTATCGAGTCTTGCTTCTGGGGGCGTGCGCGGCGCGAATGAACGGATTCGACTCGGATTTATCGGCATTGCTAATCGAGGCGGTCAATTGCTCGATGCGTTTACGAAACATGAAAATGTGGATGTTGCCGCTTTGTGTGATGTCGATTCCAGAACTCTCGAACGAGTGCATCAGCAGTTTGATAAGAAACCATTTATCACAACAGACTTCCGCAAAATCTATGAACGAAATGACATTGATGGTGTGGTTTTGGCCACTCCAGATCACTGGCACGCAATTCAAACAGTTGAAGCATGTCAATCAGGCAAAGACGTTTATGTCGAAAAGCCACTTTCTGTTACTGTGGTGGAAGGACGCAAAATGGTTGAAGCTGCCAGAAAATATAAACGTGTTGTGCAAGTTGGCACGCATCGGAGAAGTTCACCTCTTTTTCGAGAATTGGCCGCCAAAGGAGCAGATCAATTGGTCGGTCATGTGACAGTGGGGCGATCTTTCCGAGCAAGTAATATGTTTCCCAGCGGAATCGGAAAAGGAATAGTCGAGACACCTCCGCCTGGATTCGACTGGAATATGTGGCTCGGTCCGAGACCAGAACGTCCATTTCAAGCGACAGTTGCTCCATATAAATTTCGGTGGTGGAACCTTTATTCATCCCAAATGGGAAACTGGGGGGTTCACTATTTGGATGCGATGACGTGGTTATTGGGAGAGACAGCACCAATTGCCGTGTGTGCGATGGGAGGTCGGTATATCGTTGATGATGATCGAACCATTCCAGATACTGCCGAAGCTATTTTTGAGTTCAAAAAGGGACGGATTCTCACTTTTGGACAATATGAAGCATGTGGAAATCCATGTATTGCCACAGATGACAAAATGAAACCACTCGGAGAAATTGAGCTGCGCGGAACAAATGGCACTTTATTTGCGGATGACAGGCAGTGGAGCATCATTCCTGAAAGAGGCGGTCAATTTCAAGATCGGGCTCCTCGAATGGAAAATCAGGCCGGAGTGGGCATTCCTCTCGGGGAGACGGAAAAATTACATGCACTAAACTTTTTGGATTGCATGGGAAACCGAAATTTGCCAAATGCCGACATTGAAATCGGGCATCGCAGCACGACAATGAGTCACATCGCCAACATTTCATTGGCCGTCGATGCAAAATTAAAGTGGGATGCCGAAAAAGAGTTGTTCACAAACAATGATGCCGCAAATGCTCTTCTTCATTATGAGTATCGAAAACCCTGGAAATTGGATGTCTAAAATACAGAAAAAACAAGCTCGGCAAAACAAAGATGTGTTTGTGTTTGCTGATGTGAACGAATCCGAACATCCACGCTTTCTGTTCCTCTCTCGTTGAAAATGAGAGGGGATTAGTACACTATTTTACATTCTACTGTTTCTTTTTCACGATGTGATTCCGGTCACTTTTTCGACTTCGATAATCGAACTTCCGACATGTAATTTGGCAACTCCATTTTCAATCGACACTTTTTCCACGTTTCCAGTAACTTTTTCTCCAAGTGTGTTTACTCCGCTGACTGTTTTTCCGATCATGCTCGAAGCGGTTGTGAGAGATTGACCTGTTGTCAGTGATTCGATGCTCTGCGACAATTTATCACTCGATGTAATTTGTCGCAATTGATTGATTTGAGAAAGCATTTCTGTGTTGCTCATCGGACTCATTGGGTCCTGATTTTCTAGTTCAGCGACCATCATTTTGATAAAATCAGTCGTGGTCAAATCGTTCATTCGATCCGTATTTGTGGATTTATTTGACAACTGATTCCAAGAAGAAACTCCATCAACACCAGACATATTGAATAAAATAATAAAGAGTGATAATGAGAAAAAATCGGAATTTGGCCGATCATGTCGGCCCCGAATTCTGGAAACCGACTTTTACTTCTGGAAGTATAGCAATTTTAACATATTTAGAAAGGGCGATATTCCGATTTTTACAAAATCAAATCACAGTAATAAACAGTAAAATAATAAATGTTGCAAAACAGATGTGTGTTTTTACCATAAAATACCGCAACAAACGTCAAAAAAACACAACAATCCCGTCGGGATTGAATAATGGTGGCCCCGTGTGAGGCGTACTCGCCGAAACACGGGGGAACGTGTCGCAAAAAACACAACAACCTCTCCGAGATTGAGGAAGATAAAATTTTACACGAAATCGGTCACGCATTG
>JBOFGF010000270.1:0-3303 GCA_051649005.1 Thermoguttaceae bacterium
GATCAAAATCAGTGTCTGAGTGCGGAAAAACTTCTCCCATCGCAGCAAGTGACGTGGATGAATCACTGTCTAACACAAAAACATGGCGGCATTTTTTACAGTTTGCAGACTTTCCTCGCAATTCATTCGGTAATGTGTAAACTTCCGAACAAAATGGACAAACCACATTAAACATAAAACCACCATCAAAACAGAAGGGCGAAAGACAAAATACCAAGTGCGATAATTGTACACGATTATCACAAATTTTTCAAGAGAGCCATCAATGGAGCTGATACTCCGGCCAGTCCGCCAACAAATTTTGCGATTTTGTTGAAATTAACAAAAACAATTGACAAAATAAAAGCCGGAAAGGAGGTGCGAAGCACCGCATTGACGGTTTTGTGAAACTTTGCAGTATTATATTGGCATTTTCCGAATCCCATCGGGATTCAATATCGGTAGAAACACGAACATCAAAAACGTCCGAACCCCATTCGGGGTTCAATATCGGTGACCATTATTCAACTCCGACGGAGTTGTGTTGTGTGTGGGCAATTCGTTTCTACCATTATTGAACGCCGACGGCGTTCGGGAACACGGAGAATACGAGACACCCTGTGAACCCTGTGCCTCCGTGAGAGAAAAAATTCCAACCATTCAATAAAAGCCGGAAAGGAGGTGCGAAGCACCGCATTGACGGTTTTGTGAAACTTCGGCGCAGTCGGACGGTTTTGTGTCAATATAAGACGAAATTCAGAGCGTCATAAATACATCTTTTGCGGCATCAATTGTCTCTTGAATTTCATCTTTAGTGATGGCAGTTGACATGAAGAATGCCTCGAATTGGCTGCATGGCAAATAGAAACCTCGCTCCAACATTCCCCAAAAAAAGCGGGAATATCTCTCTGTATTACACATCGAAGCCGTCTGCCAGTCGATTACTTTGCTCGAAAAACAGCCACCATTCGAACTCGTCGCCGTCGATTTATCGACGAGACCACCACTGAATGAAGTGCTGCTAACTCGATAATTTTCCTCATCTTTCTCTCGATGCGAAAGAAAAAAGAGTGTCATCATTGATCCGATGTGTTCGACAGCAACTGGAATTCCCGCATTGTATGCTTCGTCTTCGAGTCCCTCTGCGAGCATTGACATCTTTCGTTCCAGTGATGCGAAAACTTTCGGAGCACGCAGCAATTCCAGAGTCACGGCCCCAGCTGTCATTGCGAGCGGATTGCCACTGAGTGTTCCAGCTTGAAAGACCTTTCCTTCTGGGAGCAGATGGCTCATGATGTCAGCGCGGCCTCCATAAGCACCGACGGGCAGTCCGCCGCCGATCACTTTTCCGAGTGTTGTTAAATCTGGAGCAATGCTGAATCGCTCTCCCGCCCCTTTTAGTCCAGCACGAAAACCGCACAAAACCTCATCAAAAATGAGGATTGAATCGTTTTTCGTCGTTAGATGACGCAATTCATATAAGAAATTGGAGTTTCCGATGACACATCCCATATTTCCGGCGACCGGCTCGACAATCACGGCGGCAATTTCTTTTCCACATTCTTGAAATGTCTGTTTGATCATTTCGACATTGTTATACGGAAGTAAAATCGTATCTGCGACTGCGCCTGGTGTAACTCCAGGAGAATTGGGCACACCGAGCGATGCCGCAGAACTCCCCGCCGCAACAAGGAGAGAATCGACGTGTCCATGATAATTTCCAATGAATTTGACGATTTTGGTTCGTTTCGTAAAACCACGAGCAAGTCGAATCGCACTCATTGTCGCCTCTGTTCCAGAATTGACAAAGCGAATTTTGTCAATTGATGGAATCATCTCGATAATTATTGAAGCAAGTCGATTTTCCGATTTTGTCGGAGTCCCAAAACTTGTTCCATATTTGGCTACTTCTGCCAGTGCTGAGACGACATCAGGATGCGAATGTCCCAAAATCATCGGCCCCCACGACTGCACATAATCGAGATATCGATTGCCATCGACATCGAACATATATGCACCTTCGCCTCGCTCCATGACAATGGGTTCGCCCCCCACTGCACCAAAGGCACGCGCTGGACTGTTCACGCCGCCTGGAATCAGTTTTTTTGCCTCCGCAAAAATTTCATGGCTTTTTTGGTGGTTCATATTCGGTGTTCTTGTTTCAGAATTTTTGCGGTTCAGAATCGGTGTCTGAATTTCCAGAAATGAGTTTTAGTGCTGTTCTAGTGCTGTTCTAGTGCTATTATGCCTGCTATTTCAAGTTCTCATTGATTTGCTTTGCTTCTTTGCTCATAAGAAATGTTTCGTCTCCTTTTGATGCAAATCGGTCCCAAAAACTTTTCTTGGCGGAATCATCGGAAGTAGCTGTTGTTTTATCATTTTGTTGGCTTTCATCAAGAGATGTACTCATTTTTTCGAGCCGTTCTATCTCTCGAGATCGCATCACACGAAGCTGACTGGCCATTTCGCCATTACTATCCGCCTGAACTTTCGATTGATGGTCATTTGACTGATAATATGGAGGGGTTTCAACAAATGACGGAGTATGCCGATCTGCCAAATTGCAGCCGCAAATCAGCCACGCAAAGACAAAGCCTCCGTACATTATCACTTTCATCATATCAAATCCATAAAAAAGCAAATAAATTTGCAATGTTTTACATAATTAACAAAAATATCACACCTTATTATCGTCATATTTTAACAAAAAATTGAGTCGTCTAATCAAATTTGCTAAATTTGCTCGAATTTTTTATCGCGTATTTTTTTCGATTGCCCATTTTTTCGGATTCCATGTTTTCTCATATTGCCCGTTTTCTCTGTGTTCATCTGAATCTCTGTTATTTTGGTGAAATTGACAAAAAATAAACCGTCAATACGGGACTTGCGTCCCTTCTTTCCGGCTGTTATTTTGTTCCATTGGATCAAAATGACAAACTTGTTACCGAACGGTCACTGAGCAGACTGCGAACAAGTTTCACGGATTTAGTTCCCAAATCCGAGACGCATTGCCACAGGACGCGGATCAAACAGACATTGTTCGTTCACCGCCCAGTGTGCCTGAATTATCGCTTGAAATTGCGTAACGATTGTAACGTAAATGCCGACCGCGACGCAGCAGCTGGGATGCTGCTGCGGTGCAGCGTGCAACGCTGCCGGCGACGATTGGCTCGGTTGGAAGAATAGCGTTTATAAACTCGGCAAAGGCATTTTGGAGGTCTTTTAGAGAGATTTTTCGTAAAATACGAGCGAAAGTGATGGCGTGTGGAATTTTTCTTTTCCCTTTCTTGTCCTTAAATTCGAGGTGTTGACGGAGTTTTGAGA
>JBOFGF010000271.1:0-1759 GCA_051649005.1 Thermoguttaceae bacterium
TCGTCGTGAGGCTTGCGGTTTGGAGTTAAGGAGGCGGTGATTAGGTTTTGCCTTTTTTCGCTCAGAAACCAAGCTGTACTTTCTCAAAAAAGTGTAGGTTTATGGGTTTAAAAACAGCGGATTTTCGAGGATTTTTAATATTTCACTGTTCAACTTGCCGGGTAAAAGTTGCAAAAATTCTTCCCGAAAAACCAATTGATGGAACAATTTTCGCTTCTCAGCATGAGAAATTCGACGACCACTGCGGTCCCACGGTCCACGAAGATGCTCATTCTGCAACCTCGCTCCAGACTCCAACGACCACGATTCTATAAATACATAACTCAACAAACACAGCCAATACGCCCCAACACAACTGTCCAGCTTGCGAACCTCCTGTTCCTCCAAACCGCATACCTCTTTCATATCCTTGAACATCTCTTCAATACTAAATCGGTAACCGTAAGTCTCAATCACTTCCTCCGGTGTCGCTTCTTTCTTCGTCGTCATTAGCGGTATCCAGTTCGACACCTTTTTGTGCATTTTTCCGTTCGGCATTTTTTGGATTTCCACATAACGTGTCAACACAACTCGCATCGCTTTGCCATTCATAATTTTACTCGTGCATACAAAACTCTTGTACTCGACGAGACGATTTTTTCCATACAGCGATACGGTCGCCATCGTCCAAGAGCAATGTTCACAATTGGCGGTGTCGTGCAAATAAAATCGCTCACCATATTTTTTCGGACGACCCCGATCTCGTTTTTCCGGTTGCTCCGGTAAGTCGAAAACCTTGGCATCTTTGCGAAGCCGTCCGAAACAATGAATTCCAAGTGACACCGCTTTTCCGATAACAATTTCGTTGGTGTACGCACCGTCAAAAGCGATTTCGACCTCAAAATCACGGTCTTTCTGCTGCTTGTCGTATTCCTCTAACATTTCGGCAGCCATTTCGTTTTTCGTCTTGAAGGAATGTTGTATCCGTTGTGGCGGCGGCAGTTTTTCAATATCAACGTCACGAATATACATTCGCACATCGAGCGGTATCGACTTGACACCTCCTTGACCATCTTTGATGACCTGCGCCATATTGACCCAATTGTGTCCGAATAATAATGTCGCATCGGTTTTTGAAGGTGTCGGGTTGTGGTGATACCCCGCCCCTTCGATTTTTTGTCCGTAATGTTTCGTCGGTGAATCGTCGAAGATAATAACGGTGACACCATTTTTCGGCGATAGTTGCCCAAAAGTTGTTGTAACGAAATCTGGCAAATTTTTTGAAAACAGTTCGACGTTCGCTCCCGTCTTGTTGAGTTGATAGTACAACTGATGGTAATCATTCTGTCTTCCGGCGGCAGTGATCCACTGAGAGACTTGAAAGCCTCTTTTGACTAAAACGGCACCAAGGAATAAAATCTTGAGCCACGGCAAGGTGGTAGTTTTAATTCCAGTGGCGATGGTTATAATGAAGTTAGTGAGTGCGTTGAGTGGTTGATTCCGCTTCCTTGCGTTCATGGTCCGGCTCCTTTTTGCGAGTGAATTTTGACAACTCACATCTTACAAAAAATGCCGGACCTTTTTTAGGGCAATTCTCCTTTCTCACATCGGATTTTTGAGAAAGTACAGTCTTATCTAACCAGTTAGACCTGTCTTCGTCAATGTCGCCAAGTGGATAGGAGTGTTCACCATTTAACCAAAGACTACTAGCACCGGTATTTTGTTGAAATTGATTTACATGATACAATGAATTTTCGGGTCGCCTTGTCTCTGGATTGAT
>JBOFGF010000272.1:0-17785 GCA_051649005.1 Thermoguttaceae bacterium
GTGGCGGCAACAGCCTCTTCTTTTCCACACGACAAAACAATCGACTTCGCAATTTCGGTCAATTTTGTTCCAGCATTTGCAGTCATTCCGAACAAATTTGCATGTTTTTTTGCGGCGAGATTCTGCATCAGTGAAATCAGTTCTTTTGTTTGTCCACTGTTAGAAGCTCCCATGACAGTCCAGTCTGAAAGATTATAATCGAGAGACTGGCGACCACCATCAGTGCCAAATGCACACGACAAACCACGCTGCATTGCTGATGAAATCAATCGTTTTGCAGGAAAGATGCGACTAGAACCTTCGCCTGTCATAAAAAAGCGTCCAGTTTTTTTAATCGACTGAACGACATCAGAAACCTGATCAAAGTTGAAATGAGAAATAATATCGGGAGTGCGAAGCATTTCCGACACCAAAGCAAATGCACTATATTTGGCATCAATCGTATTCATAGTTTCAATCTGTGAAAAAGAGAGGAAGGCAAAAACTGGAAAATGATTTTTCCATTTTACCGATTCCATGTGACATAGCAAGTGGGTTTGCTCGCACTAGATCAAATATCAAAGAATACGTCAAAAATTTTTATCCAGCGACGCGAAAAATTTTTATCCAGCGACGCGGGGAGGTCGGACTCCTTCCAGTGACTCTCCGAGACGAGCAAGAGCTTCGATTTCAATCTGTCGGACTCTTTCCCTCGTGAGTCCGAGATGTTCACCGATCTCTTTTAGTGTCAAAGGTTCCTGATCATTCAGTCCAAAACGGAGTCTCAGCACTGTCGCCTCCCGCACGTCCATCAGTTCGATCTGTCGCATGACAAACGCCAAATTATCGTTTGCCAAAAATTCCTCATCAGGTGATTTCGTTCGCTCATCCATTATTGTGTCACTGAGAGTAAACCCTGATTCGGATTGTTCCGATTGCTGCGTCAAATTATTTATAATCATCGCCTTTTTGATGATCGGTAATTTTTTTCGCGGCAGTCCAAGTGACCGAGCGATTTCTTCCGGTGTCGGCGAGCGAGTCAGTTCTTCAGAAAGCCGAATTGTCGCCTTTCTCCACTTGGCCAGCAGTTCGACCATATAAGCTGGAATCCGAATAGTTTTCGACGAGTTAATCAATGCACGTTTAATTGACTGTTTAATCCAATAACTCGCATAAGTCGAAAAACGTGTCCCCATATTCGGATCGAATCCTTCGACAGCTCGAAGTAGTCCCAAGTTTCCCTCTTCAATCAAATCTTGCAAACTGAGTCCTTTGCCGGAATATCCGCGTGCTATGTTCACGACAAGTCGTAAGTTGGAGCGGACCATGATATCACGAGCTTCCATATCTCCGAAAGAAATCGCTTCTGCCAGTCGTATTTCATCCTCGTGAGTTAGTAGTGCAGTGGAATGAATGTCTCTCAAATAGGTTTCCAGCGGAGACTGAACACCTGAAATCAACACTTTCTCGTCTTTTTCTTGAGTGGCTCGCATCATTTGGTGGCTGGAAAAAGGGGAATGGTGGGACTTTTCACACATTGACATTATCGACTTGGAAAAAGATTCTCTCGAAAAAAGCTGCTAAATGTCCCGTTATTCGACATCTCCCCGATATGGCGACTGTATCTGAGACACCGATTTTGTGTTAAATGACGATTAAAACAGGCAAATGAGTGAAACAACAGTTTTCTGCGCAGTGCTTAATTGTTTCGCAAAGCGAAACGGGTTAAACACCCAATTTTGTGCCGTTTTCAGTACAGAATGTTTTCGTGCAAAAAACGATATTTTGTGAATAACAACAGCACAAACGGCATAATCGGAACAATCGGCATGAAATTTGACATATTACCTTCTAATCAGCGGCAATGATAAAATTTTCGGCGGCACTATTCCGATAGTGGGGAAACGCCGTCTCTCCTAGTTTCAATTTATTGTATGTTTTATCGTATTGTTATTATTGTTGTTTTTTTGTTGACACTCCCATTTATCAGTTGTACAATGACAGTGTAATGATGGGGGAATTTTCCATCTGTGATGTTGGTGTCCTCAGTTGGTTTTTACAAAAAAATTGCTAAATTCTTTTGATTTGCTGCCCGATTCGGAGACCATTCGACCATGAAAAACGACCAATTTCTTCAAATGACGCTCATTTTCGCCGTCATTGTCATCATCGGATTGTCGGTTGGTATATGGATGATTTATGACAAACAGGAAGGGATTGTCTCCGCGAATCAAAAAGCACTGGAAGATGCCAAACGAGCGGAGCAAGAAGTTGCACAAAAAGAAGCCGATGTGGCTCAATTGAAGGGCTTTCTCGGCTACATTCCCCAAACACCACTGGCCAGCTCGAATTCAAATGGACTCACAATTCGGGGAATCGAAGATTTTCACAAAGGCGACAAAGAACTTTTTGCAAAAGAAGCCAATGACATCAGATATCGTCGTATGTTGGAGTGGCTTTTCGGGAAATTGCGAGATGTCGCAGGTGAAAGTAGTAAGTCTCAGGCGGAGCGTCTGCAATTGCAGTCGAAGTACGATAATCTGCTCGAACTTCATGACAAAATATGTGCGAGTCATTCGCGTGATTTGGCGGAAAATTTTGGTAAATTGACAGAAAATCGAAATGAATTCAGAACCGACACCGAGTCAACGAAACAAGAAATAGGTGATACTCAGAAGAAGTTTATCGAATTGCAGGTGCAAAAGGCCAAAGAATTGCAGGAAGCGAAGGAGAAGTCAGTCCAGTTGGCAAAAGACCTGAATGAGATTAGTAAACGGACTACTGAAATGAATCAATTGTATGACGATTTTGTTCAGGAACGATTTGAAATACCAGATGGTGAAATCACCGCAGTTAATCAAGATGCGGGAACAGTGATAATAAATCGAGGTTTTGCCGATTATCTTTTGCCACGAATGACTTTTAGTGTATATCCGAGTACGTTTAATGAGCAATCGTTAATCTCAGAGCAGGGAAATTCGGAGACGATTCTCTGTGACATCTGCAAACGGAATCCGTCACTAAGTGCCAGCAAAGGGACGATTGAAGTGATAAAAATAGTTGGTCCGCATCAGGCGGAGGCCAGAATCGTCGATGACCCGCTTTATTCGCCATTCGTTCCCGGTGATATTTTTTATACTCCCATGTGGACACCTGGTCAAAAAATTCATTATGCGTTCCTCAGCAGCGTCCGTTTGCCGGGTTCGACATCGGAATCTCCTGCATCAGACATGAAATCACTCAAAGAATTTATCGAAATGAATGGTGGCAAAGTCGATCTTTATTTTGATGAAAATGGGGATGCTATTGGTGAAATCACCCCAGAAACTAATTATTTAATTATCGGAGATATTGCACTGGAGACAGAAAAAGACAAACAATTGCGAAAAGACACTGTGTTGAACGCCGTGCAAGTTTTACCACTTGGCCGTTTGCTTTCCGAAATGGGATGGAGAAAAGCATCTCAGGAGCAAAAAGAAGATTCCGACACAACTCCGACTTTTCGTAAACGATCACCCAGTGATAAATCAAGTGATAAGTCCAACTAAAAAATACTAAATACTAAATATATGGAGTGCGATAATTTGGGTAAATGAAAACAAACAAACAAAATATGTAATAAGTACACATGTTCGCCAAATCACTCAATATAAATATATTCAATAAATTGCCACACTCGCTCTAAAAAATCAACATAGTCATGAAAAATACAGATTTTCTCCTTATAAGTACACTTGTTTCGATTATTTTGGCAATTGCTCTGACAGTGACACTGATTTCGATTTCCGGTTATCAGACGGCGATCATTGCTCAAACGAATGATGCCAATAAACGACGTGATGAGGCGCAAAAACAAAATACGATTTACGGAAACGATTATATTGCTCTGCGAGACATGATTGGTTTCCCCGAACAGGGCACACCCCAAACGGCGCAGGATGATTTCGCCAAAGATGTCGGCAAGTATGCGAAAAATACAAAAGAAAATTATCGAGGTATGCTTGCTACTTTGTCGGAAGAATTACAAAAGAAAACAGCAGAGAAGAAGGAAATCGACAGACAGAAAAGTGATTTAGAAGAAAAATACAAAAAGTTGTTTGAGTTGCACCGAGAACTCGAGCAAGAATACGAAAAGGAAGTCGCTGCAATGGAGAAAGAAGTTGGCGAAGAAAATAATTCGTCGCAAAACACAATCTCCAAGATGAAAGCTGATCTCAGTGGCATCGAAAAGTCCAAAACGAACTTCGAGAATGAAATGGATGCGCAGATAACTGCTCTCGAATCCGAAAATGCTCAAAAAGAGACAATGAGAAACACCGCGATGAAACGGAATATGGAAATCGCCGCCAAATTGAACACGATTCGACGGCCCGGTTTCGATCTTCCGGTCGGAAAAGTTGTTGCTCTGGACTCTCAAAATAATCAAGTCACTATCAACTTGGGAGCCAATGACGAATTGATGCCTCAAATGTCATTCAGTGTATATCCTTCGCATGTCACGGGAATCGCATTACACGACGAAAATTTAAATCAACAGCAGATCATCTGCGATGTTTGTGCGCGGGACCAATCACTTGTTGCCAAAAAAGCGAGTGTCGAAATTATTGAAATTTTGGGACCTCACTTGGCAAAAGCCCGCATCTTAAATGACACACTTGCCACTCCAATTGCAGAAAATGATGTTGTTTACACGCCCGTCTGGAAACCGCGTCAAAAACTTCGCGTCGCACTCGCAGGAACAATGTATCTCCCAGGTGTGGGACGACGAGATGGAAACGAGAATTTGAGCGATGCCAATTTTTTGCGTGAATTGATCAATAATAATGGGGGAGTGGTCGATTGCTATGTCGTTGAAAGTGATTCCGATGAAAACAAGAGAGGCGATGTCATTAACCTCGTCAGTCCCGAAACGACACTCGTTGTCGTTGATGATATGGGAAATGACGATTATGACCGTGATTTAGCAAGAGGAAAATCAGAAATCCTAAATCAAGCCGCCGAGCATCAGATCAGAGTAATCAGTTTGAGTCGGTTTATCGATGAGTTGGGATGGAAAAACTTGACTCCGATTCGTGGTTTCGGAAGTTTCGCGCAGTCAGGCGACAATGCCATCGCACCAACAGGTGAAAATCCCCCATCAACAGGAACAGTTTCGCCATTATTTCAGCGTCCGAATGCGGCTGCCCGATTGTCCGTGCATGATCGTTCAGCCATATCATCACCAAGTCCAGTGTCTGGACTTTATTTGGATGCTCCTTCGACAGTACGTTCTTCGGGGCAAACGAGCGATTTGTTCACACCTCTTAATTCGACGACACAAACAGACGAAAGTGAGTGAGTGGTAAATGGCGAATGAGTGGTAAATGGCGAATGAATTGTGAGTGGTGAATTCCAGATGTGTAAATCAAAACGCCGAAATTCAATGAACGACACGAAATCATGCAACATTATTTGATTACAGGCGGCGCAGGTTTTATCGGCTCACATCTTGTTGAAGCACTTCTCAAATCAGGCGAATCGGTTACTGTAATTGATGATCTTTCGACCGGAAAATGGGAAAATATTGCTGAATTTCAGTCGAATCCCAAATTTCGCGCACTGATTTCTTCTGCTGACGACCGAGTGCTTCTCGAATCTGAAATACCGCGAATTGATTTTGTTTATCATTTGGCAAGTGCCGTCGGTGTGCAGCTGATTATCGACAGACCAGTCGAAACCGTGCAACGAATTGTCCGCACGACCGACGTTCTTGTTGATGTCTGTGCAAAGTATCGCAAACCGATTCTGCTTACATCGACCAGTGAGGTATATGGTAAATCGGAAGCGATTCCATTTAATGAAGATGCCGACATTGTTCTTGGAGCGACATCAAAGCGGCGATGGGCGTATGCCAGTGCGAAAATGCTCGATGAATTTCTTCTTCTTGCACACTATCACCAAACGCAGCTTCCCGTTTATATTGTTCGTCTTTTTAACACAGTTGGGCCGCGACAATCAGGGCAATATGGAATGGTTGTACCTCGTTTTGTGCGAGCAGCAAAGACTGGAGAACCGATTGCTGTTTATGGAGATGGTGAGCAGAAGCGATGTTTTTGCTCCGTGTTTGATGTGATCGAAGGACTACAAAAAATAAAAGATACACCGACTGCGATGGGGCAAGTCATTAACTTGGGGAGCAATGAAGAAATCAGTATTCGACAATTGGCAGAACGAATAGTCTCTTTTTTTCAATCGAAATCGCCGATTATTTCCGTTCCATATCAAGACGTTTATGGTCCTGGATTCGACGACATGCGGCGACGCATTCCCGACTTAACTCGCGCCAAAAAAATTCTCAATTGGTCTCCGAAAACGTCGCTGGATGGAATTTTGCGCCAAATTGATATTGGTTAAATTGAATGTTTAATCAGTTTTCGCAGAAAGTTGGTAATTTGGATGTTTGTCCAGTTTTCATATACACAACAACGCATTTCGAGTTCAGTTTTTCGCCGCGCCGGAAACCGACGGGATTCGTTCCTGAAACCTGAGGCGTTCCATGTTCCCGAACACCGGAGGTGTTCAATTATGGTAGAAACGAATTGCCAAACACACACAACTCCGTCGGAGTTGAATAATGGTCACCGATATTGAACCCCGATCTGACGTTTTTGATGTTCGTGTTTCTACCGATATTGAATCCCGACGGGATTCAGGACTTTGAAAACGTGACTTTATTGGCGGTGTTGAGTATAGAAAGCGGTTGTTTCTTTTGAGTTAATGCAGTGCGAGCATTGTGACATTGATGCCGGAACCGATTCCGAGAAGAGCAATACGTTCGCCCAACTGCGGTGGATTCTGCTCGAAACCCATTGATGCGGCGGTCGGAAGAGCTGCACTTCCCGTGTTGCCAAGAAATTCGAGCGTCGAAAAATTAAGACGATCTGGGATATTTAGTGTACTGAACAATAGTTGCTGATGCGTTTTACCGACTTGGTGGCAAAATACTCGATCAATGTCTGATGTTTTCCAGCCGACTTCATTTAGAAAAAATGGAAATGTTTTTGCGGCGGCGGCAACTCCTTCTTTCATCAGAGTTTCCGATTCCGTCTCCATCAGTGGATTCATCGCATCGCCGCCTGATTGGTCTGTAATACTTTTGCAAAGATCACAAAAATCGGTTTGTGAACGCACTGCTCCGCCCAGAAGTTGCTGTCCTTTTTGAACTAATTTGCGAGAAACGAGAAGAACTGCGGCACTTCCTGATCCAATTGTCAATGAGGCAAACGCATTTTTGATGCTCCGGCGAGTCAGCGACAAATTCGAGTTCAAATGATGAATTGTCGTTTCCATGAGAGAGCGCGAACTTTCTGTGCCGACGACGATTCCCGCCTCGATTTGCCCAAGTTGAATCATGTTGGCGATCTGAATCATTCCGGTCAAAATTCCGAGACACGCATTTGAAATGTCATACACGAAAGATGTGACCGGAAAACCGAGAACACGATGCACATTGCACGCAGTCGCCGGTTCCAGATAATCGCGGCAAACTGATGCGTGAATAAGAGCACCAATTTTTCCCGGATCGGCATCGCTCTGTTTCATTAATTTTTGCACCGTCAAAACGCTCTGCATTCCGGGCGTTTTTCCTGATTCCCAAATACGCCGTTCTTTAATTCCGGTCAAAAGTTCGAGACGGCCTTCGGGGAGTTTCAGCCGCTCGTATAATGGTGCGAGTCGCCGCTCTATTTCATCTGTCGTGATAACTTCATCTGGAAGCGAGTGGGCAATTTTTTCGACAAAAACTTCAGTATACTTCATTAGATCGAAATCGTGGCATCAGTGAATATGTGCAAATAATTTATCCGTTCACAGATTTTGTGTGTGTTTTCGATAAATTTCCACAAAAACAGCTAAAATGTGATTGCTCTGAAATGGCATTTCCCGAAAGCCGGCGGCGTTGTTTTTGTTAGCAATTCGTTTCTACCATTATTGAACACATCCGGTGTTCGGGAACATGGAACGTCTCAGTGTTCTGGAACGAATCCCGATGTGGGCGGAAATTGACAACACTTCAACTTCATTGGCAATAATTATTTATTGAAACAATAACACATTGCAACTTGCCCAACAAACCCGCCAACTTACGTTGACGGCTCGCCAAACACGGCTCGACAAACACGGCTCGACAAACGTGAACGGACACAAAAAATCAAGCGGCTCGATTTGGCATTTCTTGTTTATTCTTCAGAACTTCGCTCCAATCAGAGAGAAAAGATTCATCAAGCAACATTGAATTTTCGAGAAGTTGTTTAACACATTCGGCATTTAGTGCGTGCCCACCACGATATGACTCAAACAGTCCGACCCAGTCACAATCGACCAGTGAAAAGTCCCCGATCATATCAAGCACTTTGTGACGCGCGCACTCATCGGGAAAAATAAACGTATTATCGAGTGGTCCGTCATTGGTTAAAACGAGAACATCGTGTGGTGTCACTCGTTGACAAAGACCGCATTTGAGAAGATATAGTGCCTCATCTTCAGTCACAAATGTTCGACTTGCCATCACATTTTTTTCAAATGATTCCTGCGAAAGATCGAAGCAAAATTGTTGTGGTTCGAGCGGATATCCGGCATCTGGAACGAGATTATATCGGAACGAATTGATTCCGAGGCGATTTGGCATGACATGAATCCATTGCTCCGCGCTTCCAACTCGAAACGAACGAGTAACGAGCCGCACTTCACGAATTGCCGACTGAGACACAATTCCCGCTTGTTCCAAAGCGAGATAATATGTTCGACTGGAGCCGTCTAATCCCGGCATTTCTGCTCGATCAACCCATATCTCACAATTATCGATTTTTAGTCCTTTTACTGCGGCCAGAAGATGTTCGACCATGTCTACTCGCCCGTCTCCATTAACCAGGGACGTTTGACGTGGTTTTTCCTCCCGAAATTCGACACGAGCCGGAATGTGTGGTTCGCTCGGAATATCACGTCTGACAAATACGATTCCACTCCGAGGAGGGGCCGGTCGAAATTCGACGCAAACATCTTCGCCGGTCCAAAATCCGAACCCACGAATAGTCGTCGTTTCGGCAATCGTGTTCTGAAAACGAAATGTCTGTTTCAATGAACCTGTAAACAAAGGGGCGGCATATATTGTCGATGACATGGAATAGCAATAAAAAAAGTTGCCAGGCAAACCAACGAATCAGCGAGTCGCCGAAACAGCGAACCGCCAATTATCATTGGCGGTTGATTCCACTTGCGAATTTACATCCGCCGCTCTGTAAAAACGATAAAATTATCGAGGTGCTGCGGCCGGTGCTGTGGCAGTTGTTGCTGGTGCACCAAATCGTTTTTGCATGCTGCTTATAATGACATCTGTAATATTGAGTTGCGAATCAAACCAAACGAGTTTCTGGTCCATATCTTCCATGACTGTTTGTGGTTCGGCTGGATTCGGTTCGACCATTCGATAATCGGTGACTTGTGCGATGCGACGTGCGCGGGCATATTCGCCGATTTCTCGTTTGATGTCCTGATAAGTTTCATACATGATTTTCGAACTTTCGAGTCCGAAACGACGATTTGCGTTTCGTGCTTCTTTTTCAAATTCAGTATACGCATTCTGAATTGTTTCGGTTTCGCGGTCATAATCAGGCGTTCCTGGTTTTAGCGACGAAGCGGTCAATTTCTTTTCTTGGTCTGCAATTGCATTTCGTTTTGCCATCAGGCGTGCTTCTTCCTGTTGGACTTGTGATTGCAGTGCATCTTGTTTCTGTTGAAATTGTGGATGTGCTTTGATTAGTTGAGCGACATCAACGACGGCGACGAAGACCGGCGGCGCGGCGGGCTGCTGGGCTGCTGGTGCGGCGGGCTGCTGGGCGTTCAACTGATAAACGAGGACACCGAGAAGGAGTCCGAATGCGGCGACGAAAATGGTCTTTTTCACGATAAACTCTCCTGAGTGGGGAATGTGTTGCCATGACACTCGAAAACTTTTTCTTCCTTCCACACAGAAGGAGAATGTTTTTGGGTCATTGCAACAAAAATTACTTTCTTCCTTGAAACAAACTGAAAGAGGAGTCAGAAAAGAAACCTTCTTTCAGGGGGCGCGTGTATTGTGCCTTTTTTTGTTAATCGTGTAAATAGCAATTTTTCTTAAAAAATTCCCCCGCACAATTTATTTATTTAGAAAATTCGTTAAAATAGGAAAAAATAGGCAAAATAAACAATATGAGTCGCATTTTGGTTTCGTTAGAATTCATGCGATCAAAAGAAATTATCAGAAAAATCGTTCCTTTTGGAAAGTTTTGTCTAGTTTTAGGGTTCAACGTTTCGATAAACCACAATAATCGTATTTATAGGCAAAATCTATCTTGTTGTTCTATTTCGATGGTGCGGTGAAATGGATTATGCGCATGTTTCGGTCGAAGTGTGCAAGGAGGCCACAAACGGAATGTTGAAGAAAAAAAACCTTTTCTTGCTTTATTGGGGAACGTGCTGCGTTCTCTTGTGCTGTTTCGGAGATTTTCTCTGCGCACAGCAATACACAACAACGATCAAAAACGCCGATGGAAACGATGTATTTTTCGTCGATTTTTGGGCCACCGGACAATATCTGCCGGGCGAAACCGCAAAAGCACCATTTACACAGGCGGAAATCAACACAATAGTTGGCGGATTGCAATACTGGGTCGATCTCCTAAAACAATATGGAGAAATGCCACTCGACGACAATGGAGTCGCGCAGCCGGTCCGCATTCGTGTCGCAAAAGAGAATTTTGCAAATGCAGATGCACGGCCACTTAGTTCGGTGCAATCGGACAAAGACGGATATATGCTTACTGGCGTTCAGGCGATGTTGACGGATGGTGTATATGTCGATCCATCTTTTCAAGGATTTAGTGGTGGTGCGCACGCCGTCATCAGAATGGGGACACAACTCGGAATGCAAGTCGGACAACAAAGTCAACTTGCAAATGCTCCTTATGACATGCAGGCGATCATGATTCACGAAATGGGACACGCACTTGGTGTTCTTTCTGGAGGAAGACCAATTGCATATGATGACGATGGAAATCTCATTTCTGCGTTCGGAAACATTTTATATCGATGGGATTCGCGCCTGCGTGATAACAATGGGAATCTTCCACGCCCAGATCAAATTATCGGATACGATCCCGATGGACGCGGACTTATCTTCGATCTTGGTGATCCAAATGCAGAAGAAAATCCAAGCAAACCGACTTTTGTTGGATACAATGTTCTCGATGTTCTTTATGACGGCAAGGAGAACATAATAAAAGATAATCAAAATTTTGGAGTTCCAATTCAGGGATATGTTCAAAATTGGTTGGCAGAATACTTCCCCGATGAAAATAAATGGGAACCAAACTGGGGAGGCACTTTGTCTCACATCGACACAACCAATTCGCTGATGAGCTGGCAAAATTATCGCAATTATCCCTTTTTCATTGAAGTCGAACTTGCAGCTTTGCAGGACATCGGATACGAAATCAATCGTCGGGACTTTTTTGGGCGTTCCATTTACGTCGATGGTGATGGCAAAACGCTGATTGTCAATAGTGCGCCATTTGGAAAATGGAATGCTGCCACAAAATCATATAGTTTGAAGGAAGCGAACACTTCCGCATTTGGTCTCGGTTTGCACATGTATGCAAGTAAGTTAAACGTGTTACAAGCTGGAAACATCGCGGCAAATGGAATCGGCGGCGGTGGTATTCGTGTTGGTGGTGTCGATAACAAAATTGCGATTGCTTCTGGAACTTTAGTCGCGGCAAATGGACAAAATGGAACAGGCCTGCTAATTTCGTATGGAAGCAATCATCAGGCGACGCATCTCGGGAACTTGGAAGCAACTGGGGCCGGTGGTATTGCCGCACGATTCGACTTTGGAGAACCTGTTGTCGGAGACCGGAGAGGTTCCTATTTTGTCGATGTAAACACGGGAAAAATTCTCACCGACTTGGATGGACCTTTGGTCACAAGTTTTAATGTTACTGGAACAATTGCCGGCGACCGAACTGACGGGGCCGGAGGAGCCGCCATTTATGTTGGTCAAACGGCGCATGTTCAGAATATCAACTTGATGAAAGGAACTCAGATAAGTGGAAATATCATTTCACTTTTCACTGACCCACTTTCATATTATTCTGCATCGAACCAAATTTTATATGCAAGTGCTATTAAATATGCGACTGCCAACAAAGACTTGTCGCAGACATTGACATTCGGCAAAATGGCGGACGAAAATGGCAATGCCACTATTGGTGCAGATTCGAGTTTTATTCTCTCGTTCCAAGATAATATCAATGCGTTTCGAGATGCGAATGGAGAAATGCAGGATATTGCCGGAAATATGGATTTGAAATTCATTGGTGGAACAACAGAATTTGTTGGAGGTCGCTATAACATTAAATCGGCGGAAATAAGCTCAAAAGCAACATTCATGCTCAATCAAGCCGGATTGTTTGGCGCACCGCTTCCGACTATGAATGTTGCCGAAGGATTCACGAATTTTGGGCGATTGTCTGGTGTTGGAACAATTTCCGTCAATCAAGTCGCGCCTGCGAATCCACTCCTTCCGAACGCACAATTCACAAATGCTGGTGTCATCGCGCCGGGCGGCTTTTTGAGCAAAGGACAAATGGGGGGATCGGCAATTGGACAACTGAATATTGATGGCGATTTTGTGATGACAAATGCCAGTATTTATGAAGCGACAATCGGACCAAATAATCGGATTGTCACTGGTGGTCATTTGATTGGCGAAAGTGATCAAATTGCTGTTTCAGGAAAAGCCACGTTGAATGGAACTCTTCGCATCAAAGCACTTGTCGGAGACTATTCTGTTGATCCGACTCATTATCAAATTGTCTCAGCTGACTCATTTACTCCTTTGAAAACTTCGAATTTCACCAAATACGAATATGACATGGGATTTTTGAAGATTGAACCTGTAAATATGTCGCAGGTTTATGTGCCACAAACAACAGGTACTCCCGCCATATTATCGAAAATTGCTCAAATAACGATAATTCGTGATTTGGAATACTTCTCCAAACATGGAAAAACGTACAATGAGAAATCGGTTGGACATGCAATCGACAATTCACTTCGTGAGTCGCCAGAAGTCGCTTTTTCACTCGGAGACAAACGAAATTCAGGCGACACACTGCGTGATATGTATCGTCAAATCGGAGGCAGTATTCGTGCCAATAGTGCTCTGATCAATCTCTGGTCTCCAACAGAAAGTCTATTCAATCATCTTGGTTATGGAAATGGCCAAATGGAAACAGGCAGTCGTGGCCGCGTCGACTGGGATCGCATCGCAGGACGCAGAGCAAGAATTCTTGGAACACCAGGCGCGATTCGTGGACAGCAAAGTGGACAAGAGATGGGACAATGTTCCTCTCGCCGATCTGGAAGTCTCTGGGGAAATACCTTTCACACATCATGGAACGCAGACTCGGACGGAAATTCCGACACATTCAACATTGCTCGCACTGGAGTCATGGTGGGAGCCGAGTGGAATTTGACGACCTATTCCGTTCTTGGCGGAATGGCTGGATATGCAAACAGCAATCTCAAACAAATCAGTGACAAAGTTGGAAGCAACGATTATTTGCTCGGTCTCTATTTCGTTTGTGCCCCTCGAAATGAGTGGGAGTTCAAAACATACATCGGTCTGGGAATGCAAGATTATAAATCAGACCGATATATTCAAAATGGAATGGTGTATGACAACAATGGAAACAGAGGCGTGAGCGACATTTATCGAGGCACAACAGCGGGCAATTCATTCAATTTCAGCATGGAACTAGCTCGTCCGCTCGAACTGCATAAGACATTTATTTTGCGTCCGACGCTCGGTCTCGATTCGCAATATGTTTGGCAGAATGGTTATATGGAAAACGACATGAAAAACATTCCTGTTTCACTTGGCACTAACATTTATGCTCTGCAATATGACCGCATGAATTATAGTCGCTCTTTATTCAGAGCCGGTTTCAGTTCTGAAACATCAGGCGTGCGCGGTGGAATTAGAATGCGTGCTTTTTATGTTACAAACATCACCAATGACAACTATGTCACATCAAAGGCGAATTTTGCGACTGGTGGGAGCGGCTTCAATGTTCGTGGTGTCGATTTTGGAGCGAGCTATCTGAATTTTGGTGTCGGCGCGAATTACTGGTTGGACGGCGAACACACCAGTTCGCTCTTCTTAGATTATGATTCGAACATTTATAATGTTTCGCACAAAGTGAACGCTCACATCTTCAACATTGGATTTGTGCAAAATTTCTAAAATAGACATTTTAGCACCTCAAATAATCCATGTTTCAAACACACAGACTCCGTAATTTACGGGGTTTTTGTGTTCAAAATTTGCCAATCGGTGAATAAATAGATGTGCCCGAATCGTAAACCAAAACGTTTTCGACGGTTTCGATAATAATCCGAAACAATTTTGATGCGTTTGGTAAATTCTATCACGTTCTCTTTGACCACGCGATTCCGAGAAACGGTGCGATTAAATTCCTTGTCTGACTCGGTCAATGGCTTGTTTTACTCTTTTTTATTGGTAAAATTATGCTTTTATGGAGACCGCAAATGCCAAAATAGTCAGTATCGACAGTCAGTACCGACAATTGCCTTGATCACTCGCCTTGATCGAATGATGCCAATGAACGCCTGATTCCTTGAATAACTGTCGATCACCGTATTTTTCATTTTGCGACTCCTTTCGATGAGTAGTTCAACTGTTTATTACTTATTTTGCAAGATGTCAAACATTGCACGTACTTCCCATGCCGATTGACACAATAATCAACAATTTTACGTCAATGAAACCGATGTATTGTTCAAACGAAGCAGAACATAAATTTAGACTCGTTATTTTGGCGTGGCTATTTATTGCCATATTGGTCCACAATTCGGTTCATGCCGCACCAGAAATGGAAATTGTAATTGACCGAAATACCGTCTATGAAGGCGAATCTCTCAATTATCAAATTGTCGTTACTGACACTGAACCAATTGGCGATGCCATGACACCAAATCTGGCAGGTTTTGACGCATTCGAAATTCAAGCATTTCCCAAACAGGCAATTGCACCGGCAAGTAGTTCGGTAAAAGTCGTCATTAACAATAAAGTTGTGCGAGATGAAAGTACACGAGGCACTGCTGGATTTGTATTTCCATACAAGTTGACTCCCAAAAAAGCTGGGGAATTTCGCCTTCCTGTGCCGCAAATGATGCCGAATTCGGGACAAACTTCGGGGCAAACTTCGACACCAATTCAATCACAACTGAAGTCTGTAAAAATCGGAAATCGTACTTTTTCTCCGAATGATGCAGACGGAGTAATTCCAATAATAGTGCGTGCTCCCGATTCACAGGACATCGCTTTTTTGAGCATTTCTTCGAGTACATCAACAGACCGAGTTCGGGTTTATCCGCATCAATTTTTCACGGTTTCTCTTATTGTGCAGCTGAAAGGACTCCCAGGCGACCTGAAAAATAAAAACCCTCTTTCGGTTTTGCCGGAGCCGCCGCATCTTCAGATTCCTTGGGTTGATGAGGCGACACAACTTCCCAAAGGACTTCTGCCAAAACAAGAATTAAATGCGTGGCTTTCTGCACTAAATGTGCGTGGGAATCAGCGCGGTTTCGCTCTCAATAATTATGTTACTGGTGGAATTGGATTTGATGACGACTTTTTTTCATCTCCTTTTTCATCAGGCCTTTTTCGTCGATCAGTCTTGATGTTTTCGCCAAATCCGCGTCAAATTCAGCGGCCAGACGCATCAGGCACGGACGTGACTTATTGGGAATATCGTTTCACGCGAACATTTCGTGCAACCGAAGTGGGAACATATTCATTCGGTCCTGTTTCGCTCAAAGGAAATTTGGCAGTCGCCGATTCCTCGTCTCGAGATGGTGCATCACTCCAAAATATTTACACAGTTGCTCCGGCTTTGTCCGTGCAAGTCGTCGATGTTCCAGAAACGAATCGCCCCGATTGTTATATTGGTGCTTTTGGAACATTCGATTGGTCTGCTCAGATTGTTCCGCAAAAAGCAAAAGTTGGCGAACCACTTACGTTGACACTTCGTTTGAACGGAGAAGGAGCGACCACTTATGTGAAGCCACCAAATCTCGAAAAAATGACTGCAATTACAGATAATTTCAAAATATATCCACCGAGTGAAGATGTCGGGGACAAATCTTGTGTGTTTACATATACGATTCGTCCCACAAAAGAAGGAACAATTCTGTTTCCAGCCATTCCCGTCGCTGTTTTCAATGTTGATAAGGAAGAGTTTCAAACATTGGAAAGCAAACCGATTACACTGACAATTTCTTCGGCGGAACAGCTTCGCACATCACAGACATGGGGACCAACATTCGGACAGTCTCGGCTCATTTCTCCTGAACTGCAACTTTCAAATCTCGGTTTCTTTGCCAATATGAGCGAACCTGCTGGTGCAATCAATCAGCGCGTTTCAATGCGTCTTTGGTTGACCACTCTCATTGTTTTTGTATCAATTTACCTCACTCTGGCATGTACACTCTTTTTTGTGCGAAAATGGCGATCCGATCCAAAGTGGCAAAGAAATCGCGGTGCTGGAAGCCGCGCTCTGCGCAAACTCACTAAAATCGAAAAACAATTATCGCAGAAAATGTCGTCATCTGACAAGACACAATTATCAAATTCCCAATTGACACTTTCTGAATTGACCGAGGTCTGTAATAATCTTCAGAATGTCATTTTCGGATTCATTGCTGACATCACTGATTCACAAGAAAATGGAATGACAACGAAGGATACTTGCAAAAAAATGAAGGAAATCGGATATGCAGACGAACTCATCAAATCCACTGAAAACCTTCTTGAATCGCTGGATGGTGCGAAATATGGAGGTCTCGATCTTCATTCAATTGACGAAAGAGTCGCTAAAACAAAGCATATTTTATCGTCTTTGCAACAACGAAATTTTTCCAAAAAGTGAGTGACTTGACACGATGCGATGTGTGGTGTAAGATGCCAAAATCGTGTCGAAATGGCTGGCTAATAACAAATGGGCACATCCAATAATCCATTTTTCAAAAACACGGACACTGAAATTTGCATGATTTGCGGAGTTTGTGTGTTCAAAAATCGCAAAAACACGAATAAATTGAGCAGCCCAAATGGTTTCAATAACAGCCGGAATGGAATGTAGTTTAATGATGATTTCGGCACTCTCCAAATTTATTTAGACGTTTTCGAGAACAAATATGTCCGTCCACTTATCCTCCAGAGAGAAAAATACGGAAAATACAGCAAATACTGAAAATGCAGATTCCACTCCTCCAAATCTTCCCGCCAAACGAAGCCTGATACGAAAATTATATGACTGGGTGCTCTCGTGGGCCGAAACAAAATATGGCACTCCGGCTCTGTTCGGCCTCTCTTTCGCAGAAAGCTCATTTTTTCCGATTCCTCCTGATGTCCTGCAAATCGCACTCTCTGCCGGAAAACCTCGCCGCTCATTTTGGTATGCCGCCGTCAGTCTGATCGCGTCTGTATTGGGAGCCGTTTTGGGATATTACATTGGACTCTATTTCTGGGAAGCATCTCAAAATTTCTTCTTTGACTATCACATTTTCAGCAAAAGTGTATTCGATTATGTCCAAAAACTTTATCAACACAATGCGTTTCTCGCCATTTTGACCGCCGCATTTACTCCAATTCCTTACAAGGTTTTTACAATAGCAGCGGGAGTCTGCGATGTTTCACTTTGGACTC
>JBOFGF010000273.1:0-16122 GCA_051649005.1 Thermoguttaceae bacterium
AATGGCGGCCCGAAAGCGAAATTTCAATGATGTTCGTCTTCGTATTTTGGACTCGAACGGCAAGTATCACTGGTGCAATTTTTCTGGAATTTCACTTGCTGATATAAAAGGACGTCCAAAACGGTCAATAGTATTCGTCGAAAACATCGACGAACAAGTTCAAAAAGAACAGATTCTTGCCAACAAAGCAGAAAAAGACCAACTGACAGGTTTATACAATAAATCGACCACTGAAACACTTATAAAAGCAACATTGACGGACCGAAAAAACGTCTCTGGAGTACATGGTTTGATGATTATCGATGCCGACAATTTCAAACAGGTCAATGACCGACTTGGACACCAGTGGGGAGACGATGTTCTAGTTGATGTTTCGCAAAAACTAAAACCTATATTTCGTGCCGATGACATTGTGGGACGTGTGGGCGGTGATGAATTTTTTGTGTTTATGAAAAATTATGGCGACACGAAACTTTTGCAGTCGAAGGCGGAAGAAATTTGTGAAGCATTTCGTAATACATATAATGAAGGCGACGTTTCAGTAAGCATTTCAGCAAGTGTAGGAATTGCAACTTATCCAGAGCATGGCACCGACTTTGAATCGCTCTATAAAAATGCAGACACGGCACTGTATATCACGAAAGAAAAAGGAAAAAATTGTTACACATTATTTGATGGTGTTTCATCGGCTCATTATAAATCAGACCGAGCCGAATAAAACGGGAGTATACGTTCACAGAGATTTGTTTTTCATTTTATTGATTCTTGTTTTGTGCGATTTTTTGCACAACAGGAAGCAGTGTCGCTGCAAGAAACATTGAACCAGAAATGCACAGAATGTCGTTCGGCTGAGTATGTTTCCATTCTCTTTCGAATGCTTCAAAACAATTTTCAGCAAATTCAATGTCTATATTTGAGTGTAATTGCGATGAAACCGGTGAGAGAATGCCATCTTCAATATGCGTTCCAGAAGAAAGAGAAAAATTATCAAATAGCACGGAATCCTCCATTTGATCGGAATCAGTATTGGACGACAGATAGTATTTTCGTTGGAAATCGGCCGGAGCAGATGGCGACGAAATTAAAATTGTTCGAAGTGCGGCGACGGGAAAATGACGTGGATGATCTGACACTTCCGTCAAAATGAGACGGTCGAAATAAGTGAGGATTTCGGTGAACATACCAGACACGTCTTTGCCCAGTGAAGCGGCAAAAAGCAATGTCCGTTTTCGATCTGGAAAGTTTTCTTGAAGCGTCTTGATGAGCGCGCGAATTGATGAGCGATTGTGTGCCCCGTCCAATATACATATTGGAGAATTTGGAGTGGCATGAAAAACTTCAATCCGAGCGGGCAATGTGACTCTTTTAAGTCCCCGACGAATTATATTATTATCCAATGAAAATTTCGGGAAAAGCCGCTGTAACAAAAGCACGGCTGAAATCGCCAGTGAAGCATTTCGTTTTTGGTGAGCACCGAGCAAACGCAGTGATAAATGATTGATTTGATACTGAATCGGAAAAGACGGACATGTTTGAAATCGAAACATTTCGTTTGTATTTTCATCGGTCCCTGTTTTTTCGGCATAAATTGCAAAAGCATCTGCTAAAAAATAGACAGGGGCATTTTTGCTTTCTGCAATTTCACAGATGACAGCTCGTAGTTCCGCAGCTCGAACGCCTGAAATAACAGGAACAGATTGCTTGATAATTCCACCTTTTTCGCGTGCAATATCTATTAGTGATGGGCCGAGTTGTTCCATGTGATCATAATTGATACTTGTGATAATACAAATATCAGGACGGCACAGATTTGTCGCATCCAAACGACCTCCCATTCCCGTCTCTAAAATCACGACATCGACATTTTGACGTGCAAAGTATTCAAAACAAACGAGCGTCGTCCATTCAAAATAGGTAAATTTCTCAAAAAGTACTTCGGAATACTGACGCACGACATCAATCACATAAAAAAAGACTTTTGCAAAATCATCGTGTGAACACTCTTTTCCATTGACCATAAATCGTTCACAAACAGATTGCAAGTGGGGAGACGAGAATCGTCCCACTCGCAGTCCGGCCTCTAATAACATTCCCTCCACAAGAGCGCAAGTGGAGCCTTTTCCTTTCGTTCCAGCAACATGAATGATGCGATATTTTGCATCTGGACATTCAAGAATATCGAGAATTTTTCGCAATTGTGTCAATTGATCCGCCACTTCATCGAGATCAAAAAATAGCAGACGTTCATTATTGACAAATGAATCGAGTAGTGCGATGGCATCTTCATAAGAACGATTTGAAGTGGAAATGATGTCTGCACACATGTTTTTTTTTATTAACAGAGTAAGTTTTTCCATCAATCAGGCACTCGAATTTAATGATGTTGTACTGCGTCTCGTCATCAATTAGTGCATGTCAAAATAACTTTTCAAGTTACGAAAAAAACGATAACAAGTTTGGCCATGTTTCGTAGAAACGTGCTGTTTTTATCTATTAAACCCCCGACTCAATTAACGAGTCATGTATTAGTGGTAATTGTAGTACAATTATTCATCATTTTCATCAAGTCAGCGGCGGTGCTTGTCCCCGTAAATACCGAAGCACCCCGCCATTCGGGCACGTCTCCGTAAAAAGGAAAAAGGAGAAAGGAGGAGAGTTGTGCCGTGGACCATCCATTTATACCAATCCAGAACATCTCAGATGTTCAAAATTTTGTTACAATTTGCAAACAATTGGCAAACAATTTGCGAATAATTTGGTCGCCAATATCAATCAGGCTCGTCCCAAAAAGTCACCATTTCGAGTATCGACTCGGACCAATTCACCTTCTTCGAGATATTCAGGAACTTGAATTTCCAAAGACGTTTCGAGAATGGCCGGCTTGGAACGCGAAGTTGCCGAATTTCCGCGCGCCGCCGGATCACATTTGATTACTTTAAGTGAAACGGCAGTCGGGATTTCGATTCCAACACATTCATCATTATAAATCATGGCACGGATTCCTTCGAGATTTTCCGTGATATACTGCATTTCATCTTCGACATCGGACTTTTTAACATTGTACTGATTATAGTCAGCATTGTCCATGAAAATGCACTCATCTGCGTCGCTGTACAAGTATTTCACATCTCGTTTTTGAAAATCGGCGGAGTGCAAAATGTCCGTTCCTTTTAGTGTGATGTCTACTTTCTGCTTCGTGACGAGATTTCGAGCGCGAAATTTGTACAAAGTCGCCGCGCCGCGCGCCGACGGAGACTGAACTTGAACTCCTTCAATCATACAAGGCGAGCTGTTGTAAACAACTACTTCGCCGCGCTTAATTTCTTTTGCAATCATGTTTTTTCGTTTTGGGTGTTTGTCGTGATAATGGATAATGTTTAGTACAAAATTTGCTATTCTGCAAACCGGTATAAAACGATACTTTTGTTAGTGTAATTTTTTAGAAATTTGCTTTGTTTTGCGAAACAACAGTTTTCTGCGAAAACCGGCAAAACAGCTACGAAAGCGGGTTAAACATCTAATTGATGACGATTCATAGTATTATACATTTCATAACTTATGATACATTACTAATTATGATACATCATTCGTCCATGAATGTAAATATCATGATGTAGTATTTCTATTGCCGGAGACTCTATTTTGGCGGCATTTTCCATGTCGGAGAGTCCAAAACCGCCAATCGGAACAACCGCCGATTTCCCTCCCACCAATTTGGGGGAGATGAAAACGTGACATTCGTCGATTAACTGCATGTCAAATAATGTGCCGAGAAGATGCCCGCCCCCTTCGACAAGAAGATTCGTTATTCCATGCTTTGCCAAATAATGCAGTAATATATTGATTCGATTTTGTTCTTTCGATGCGTGTTCAAAAAGAGTGTCATCTGAATTATCTTTTTCATCTGAGCACATCTTTTCATCAGGACACACGCTGTCAATTGGACACTCTTTCGCAACTGGAAGTGATTCTGGAATGACCAAAACGTCACATCCTAATTCGCGGAGAATATCCAGCTGTTTCACAGAAGCTGTCTCATTGACAACAATCAAAAGCGGAACAGTTTTCGCAGTACGAACAAGTTGACTATTTACGCTTATTTTTGCATCGGAATCGAGAACAACTCTGAGCGGCCTTTTTGCCGCACCAGCAGTGCGCACTGTCAAAAGAGGATCATCTTGAATGGCGGTGCGAGAACCAATCAAAATAGCATCCATTTGACCGCGCAGTCGATGCACCACTTCCCGACTCGTTTCGCTTGAAATCCATCGGCTGCTCCCTGTTCGCGTCGCCAATTTACCATCCAGTGTCATCGCCCACTTGGCAATAATCCAGGGACGCTGCTTTTCAATTCGTGCCAAATAAGGAGCATTCAGAGAACGAGCTTCGGATTCTAAAACCGATTCAGACACTTCGATTCCAGCCTTTTTCAAAATTTCGATGCCGCGTCCATTCACTTTTAGAAAAGGGTCTCGCATCGCAATTACAACTCTCCGCACACCCGACTGAATCAGCGCATTGACACACGGCGGCGTTTTGCCATGATGCGAACATGGTTCCAAAGTGACATAACATGTCGAACCAGCCGCATCAGAACCAGCTTGATTCAGTGCTTCCACTTCCGCATGTGGACCGCCGAATCGACGATGAAATCCTTCTCCGACAATTGAAGCACCACGAACAATAACACATCCGACTTGCGGATTCGGCTCCACAAATCCCGCCCCAAGTTTGGCGAGTTGCAGAGCCTTTCGCATAAACGAAATATCCTGTTCCATGTTGTCCACTTTGTTGTGTCCGTTCACCATGTCCATTCACCACATTCATGCGATCTATTTCGACCACCATGAATTGCCCGATGTTTGCACAAGTGATTTGCGATCTGCGTCAATCTTGTTATCAAGTTTCGCCTGCTGTAATGTCGCAAAAGGATTGATTTCGACACCGCCACAAGCGACGATGTTAGTGCGTCCATTTCGAGAAATCGTTGCTTGACTCGGCACTTGGCGCGGGACAGGATATTGTGGAAGTGGTAAGAGAGATGTGTCGGCGAGACACGAAACTTTGCAATTTGCTTTGTTCAGAAGGTCTTCTCGATGAATCAGAGCAACAGCAATAGCGAGTTCCATGCAATTTTTCAGATCTCCAAAAACCGGATCAACTTTGCTGAGAGCATTGTATTTGTTTGTCATCTTCGCACACCAATTCATGGCGGCCCCATCTAATTTTTCTGCTTTTTGACGTGTGCCACTTCGGGAATCAATGTATTCATTTTCTGTCAGTGCTTTCACAGAAACTTCTCCGAGTTGCCATGTCAATTTGGTTGAATCATGAGAAACCGTGCTATATTCTGGGGCGAGCCAAAATCGCGGATTGATCTGCTGGCGACTTCCACTCAATAAACTTACATAACTTGGCAGTCCCGAAACATTTGACGATTCTTGTCCGAGGCCAATTCGTTTCATTTTATAGTCAGCGGCGACGAGAACTTTTGCAAATCGACTCTGATCGGGCACACCTTTGATGGAAACGACGTTCATTCCATAAGCAACTTCCTGTGCGGCGGCAAACGCGGCAAGATTTTGTTTCGTCAAAGGAGGAAATTCACGTTCTAGTTTGGCAATGTTTGCCATAGATGCAGGAGTCGGATCAATCGAACATGTTATGACAGCAGGACGTTCCTGATTGTTCCAAGTACGGAAAATGGTGACAAAATCTTCGAGACGCAAAATCGGTTTGCCACTCGTTTTGCCGATGATATTACCAAAGGAATCAGCCATCCAGCCTTCTGCGGGGCCGACAAGGAGAATATCATTTTCTTCTGGGACAACAATGATATATTGAATGGATGTCATGCCTCCAAAAAATAAAATCGAGTCTGGAAGAGCTTCTTTTTTCTCGACAAGAGCGCGGATGTCTGCATCCAATTTTTTGAGTGAAATTTTCCGAATCGGAGTTGCCTGATCCAAATCGGCGGGAATCGGTTCAAGCAATTTTTTCATGATGCGTCCGACTCCCTCCATTTCCTTTCGAGGTGCGGTGCGAAGCACGCCTTCTGCATCGACTTCCACACCACCGACGACGGAGCCGCCTGTTGTGATCACTTGTCCTTGTCCAAATGTGCTTTGACATGGCAAAACAAAAAGGAAAACAAGAGAAAAAATGAGTACGAAATGATGCAATACAGATGAAATTCGGCGCATAATCCGCTTCCTTAAAATGGTAATATGGAAATTATTTACAAAAAACTCCCCAAACAGTTGCATATTTTACTAAAAATAAATGACAAGAGCAAGTAGGATATTATCACAAAATCGAAATTTTAGAAAAAATTTGCATGACACGTTTAGTATTCCATTTATGGGAATGGTTCATGAGAATGGAAAAACACGCAATTTCCGCAAAAATATACAATGACACATCTTATATTATTTGCCGATATTTATTTACCGATTGTCAAAAAGGGAACACAAAACCCGTAAATTACGGAGCCTGTGTTTTTGAAAAATGAGTTATGAGATGTGCCCACAATTATTTTGACATCCGCTTTTTACGGTTCTCGATTTGGAATCCAAGTCGTCGCTGGATTTGAGGCAGAATTGATTGATGGCAACTCACTCGATTGATATGGAATTACGGAGCCGCCCTGATACATCGACTGCGCCGGAGGACTTATTCTGGCATTTTCATCAACTCGAAGTGTTCCTTCTGAATGTGCGGTGCGACGCAAATCTTCGGCACGACCGACCAGTTCATGACGGGGCACAATTCGATCCGGCTGCATTTCGAAGTCAATTGATTTGTGATCAGTAAGTGTGCCTGGAAGTAGGACTTCGGAAACAAAGTCGAAACCGATCCACTGATACCAAGGAGCGCAAATCGGAACAAGCTGCGTTTTCGTTTCATATCCATCTTTCACGAGACGAAATTCACGTTTTCCATAAAAATCAAAATTGGTCGAAAACGGAGTTTTGCCGATCTCTTTTCCATCCATGTAAACAGTTGCTCCCGGCGGATTAGAACGCACAGTCATCCGGCGGCGAACACATCCACTCGTTGCTGCGACGAATGACGATGCAAAAAACATCAAAGCCAATAACCAAAGTATCTGTTTGGAATACTGAAAAAAAGAGATTGATCGCATCAATTTCACCTAAAAATGTCAAATAAAATATACGATTCGCTCGCTGACACGACAATTAGCAACAGCAGCGAGACAGTAATGTCAATTGATAGACAATTCTTCATTCATTATTTTCACCGTTTCATTATTTCACCATCTCATTATTTTCACCATCTCATTCAAAATGGTAATAATTCGCTGATATACTGAAAACGGTGGCAAAATGTCGCTTTTAATTGGGGCAATTTTGTTAATTCACCCGCCGATTAACATCGGTGGCTCGCTGAACAAAACAACAGCTTTCTACGAAAGCTGGCTAAACAAAAAGCTGGATAAAAATCCAATTTTGTGCCGTTTGCATGTGCCGTTTGCAGTATAATGAAAACGATTCAATCAAGCCACTCGTTTTTTCTCTTGTTGACACAAAATCGAATGGAGAAGCTCGAATTCCGCATGTGAACCAAAAGAAATCACGAGTTGTCCTTTTCCTTTTTCATTCGTTTGTTTCAGTTTGAGCTTCATTCCTCCTAAACAATTCCGAAATTCCTGCTCCAACTGCATGATTTGCTCGCTTTGTGCCACAGCAGGACGACTTGTGCCATCTTTTTCGACGATATTCCACGTTTGGTGGTCGGCAGAATTTCCCGACTGAATTAGTTCGCGGACATATTTTTCCGTTTCACGCACATTCCAACATTCTGCCTGAATTCGTGCGGCAATTGCAACTTGCTCTTCCTCGTCCAGCGATAATAATGCACGAACATGCCCCTGTGTTAAAAATCCTTGTTGCACCGCATCTTGTATCGGTTTCGGCAAATCGAGCAGCCGAATCAAGTTGGTGACAGTGGATCGATCCAGTTCGAGCCTTTTGGCCAATTCTTCGTGAGTGCCGCCATATACCTCCAAGTATTTTGCAAAAGCTGTTGCTTTTTCAATCGAGCTGAGGTCTTTTCGCTGCACATTTTCGGTGATTGCTAGTTCGACCATTTGTCGTTCATCCACGTTCAAACAATGAACCGGCACTTCGTGCCAACCAGCCCGAGTCGCGGCTCGAAAACGGCGCTCACCGGCAATAATCTGAAAGCGTTCTCCCATTTGCCGAACTACAATCGGCTGCAAAAGTCCATGCGTTTGAAGACTTCCGGCAAGTGCATCTAACTCTGCTTCATCAAAATGCTGTCTCGGTTGATGCGGATTTCGATCAATCAACATAATATCGACAGATCGTGTCGGCTGGGAAGCAAGATGTTCTTGTAATAGCCAGTCCGCATCTTCCGCTCCAATTCCACGAGAAGGAGAAATACCACCACTTGCCTGAGACGGTGCTCCCTGAAATGGAGCCATTTCGAGCAATGTTTGATGATGCAATGACGATGCACCTCCATTTTGCCCAATTTGCCCATCTCGACTGTCCAGAGGCGATTCGAGAGCCGAATCAATTCCTGCCACTTTCCCGAGTAATGCTTCTAGTCCACGTCCAAGTCGTCGTTCTTTATTATTAGCCACGATCTAATATCTCCAAACAAAGTTCTGTATAAGCTCGTGTCCCACGAGATCGAGGGGAATAATCGAGAATCGACATTCCGTGACTGGGAGCTTCTCCAATAGCCACATCACGCGGAATCACTGTTTCAAACACTATTTCACCGAAAAAGTCTCGCACCTCTTTGTCGACTTCGTGCGTCAATTCGAGAGAAGCATCGTGCATTGTCAGCACGATCCCACCAAATTCGAGCTTTTCAGGTTTTCTCTCCATGATTTTTTTGATGACTTCGATCATCAAAACGAGTCCTTCCATGGCAAAAAACTCACACTGAATCGGCATAATCACTTCAGTCGATGCAAACAGGGCCAATTGCGTCAAATGCCCGAGTGACGGCGGGCAATCGAACAACACAAAGTCAAACGGCTTCACTTCTTGCTTCAGTTGCTCTTGAATTCGCGCCGATTCCACAGGATTTTGCCGAGTCAGTGCTTCAACATCGCCAAAATTGCGACTTCCTGGAAGCAAAATTAAATTCGGCGTTTTTGTCTCCATCAGACCGTCACTAAATGGCCGCCCTGAAACAAGTGGATGTGACCACGCCGCCTCCAAACCGAGTCCGCTCGTGGAATTGCACTGCGGATCGAGATCGACCAACAATACTGTCCCCCCAGACTTAGCAAGACAATCGGCCAATGAAATCGCCGTCGTCGTCTTGCCGACTCCTCCTTTCTGATTTGCCACGCAAAAAATTCGGCCCATTTGATAAGTATCGCTTTTTTGCGATTTTGCGTCAATGCCATTTTGAGAACCTTTATTACAGGAAATTGCAGGAGTGAAAACTCACAAATTTCTGTTTTACTCTCCTGATATCTTCCAAATTCTTTGTCAAATTTTTGCCGAAAATTACATGAAAATCATTATACGCAGAAAATTTTTATTCCCTTTTTATCTATTTTCTAAAAAAGTTAAGATGGGTACTTTACAAGTTACTATAACGAATGTTATAATTGCACCGCTGACGTGAAAGTTTACCTATTCATTTTTTTGCGCGTATTGTGCCCATTTTTCGCATCTATTTTCCATATTACCTATTTTTTCTGAAGAGAGGTGATGGAGAGGCCGATACAAAAAGCGGTGAATTGCGCCGTCAGTGCGTGAGAGAACCAATTGCAGGACAGTACCAATTATGGGACAGGGGCCAGTATTTTTGAACGAGCATCCAGCGGTGACAAGTAATACCAGTCACACACTTGGATGCACAAGGAGAAAGAACAATGATTTATCGAACACTGGGGTTTTTCATTGCCGCCGTCGTGGCATTCGGTGTCGGCGCGGCATCAGTCGAAGCGGGATTTAGCGGGGCGGGGGTTTGTCGCCCATGCACTCCCAACTATGTTGACCACTGTGTCACTGTCATGAAGACGTGCCAGAAAACGGTTTATGAAAAACAGCAAATGACTTGCTACAAAACCGTGTGTGAAAAAGTACCTGTCGCCAAACAAGTCACTTTTTGTAAGTATGTTCCCGAAGTTAGATCACGCGAAGTGAGATACACCGTCTGTAAACCTGTCTGGGAAACAAAGTATAAAACAGTCAGTTACAATGTTTGTAAACCTGTTTATGAAACCCGAACAAAACAGGTTCCATATACGGTTTGCAAACCAGTTTATGAGCAACGAACCCGCACATGGACCGAAATGAAACCCGTCTATGAAACTCGTGCAAAACAGGTCGCATACACCGTTTCAAAACCGGTCATGGAAACGCGGCAACGAACATACACAGTTTGCAAACCCGTTTATGAAACCCGAACAAAGCAGGTTCCATATACTGTTTGTAAACCTGTTTATGAAACCAGAACCCGCACATGGACCGAAATGAAACCCGTTTATGAAACTCGTGCAAAACAGGTCGCATACACCGTTTGTAAACCTGTCATGGAAACTCGGCAGCAGGAATACACCGTTTGTAAACCTGTTTATGAAACCCGAACGAAACAGGTCGCATACACCGTTTGTAAACCTGTTCATTACACGAAAACAGTGAAATATCAGTCCGGTCGCTGGGAAACCAGAACATATCAGGTTCCTGGACCGGTTGTTACCAAACGCGTTCCAGTTCCATGTGCTCCAAAAGCCTGCGAATCTGCTTGTACACCAGCTGCGTGTGTTCCAGTAATGTACCAAACAGTGAAAGTTCAGTGTCCACCAGTGACATGCTCGAAACAAGTTTGGGTTCCAATGACCTGCGAAAAAGAAGTCGCATGTGTGAAAATGGTTCCTGAGCAGTGCGTCAAAAATGTTTCGTATCAAGTTTGCAAAATGGTTCCAGAGACTCGAGTTCGCAGTTATAATGTCTGCAAAATGGTCCCAGAACAGCGTGTTAAAACCGTTTCGTACCAAGTTTGCAAAATGGTCGCAGTACAGAAAAGTGCGAATTACACTGTTTGCAAAATGGTGCCAGAACAGCGTTTCAAGACATGCACTTATCAGGTTTGCAAAATGGTGCCAGAAACACGAGTCCAGTCATACAATGTCTGCAAAATGGTGCCAGAACAACGAATCAAGACATGTACTTATCAAGTTTGCAAAATGGTCCCAGTACAAAAAAGTGCGAATTACACTGTCTGCAAAATGGTGCCAGAGCAGCGTGTCAAAACCGTTTCATATCAGGTTTGCCGAAATGTAGTCGAAACTCATCAAAAAACGGTCGCATACAAAGTCTGCAACTTGGTTCGTGAAGAGCGTGTTCGGACATGTAATTACACGGTTCTGAAACCAGTACAATATCAGAAAACAGTGATGGGATGTCGTATTGAAACGCGCAAAGTGCCATATACAGTAACACGATGTGTTCCCAAAGTGGTCACTTATCAAGTTCCAGTGCAGGTTTATCGTCCCGAGCCATGCAAACCTGCCGTTTGTAAACCGGCCGTTTGCGAACCAGCAATCTAAATGTGGAATGAATCCATTGTATCGGTTTAACTCGCTTTCGCAGAAAGTGGATGCAACAAAAGGAAGCCGGGGTGTTTACTCCGGCTTTTTTGTTATAATTGTGACATCCACGAAATAAAATATACTGTGAATCGTCATCAATTAGATGGTTAAACCCGCTTTCGTAGAAAGCGGCTGTTATCACGTTTATCCAGCTTTCGTGAACGCTGTTGTTTCAAAAAAATAAAAAATTTTTGAAAATGTGTCCGTTTTGCACTTGACTTCATCCGAAATAAGAGTTGTAATAATGTCACAACACAGTTGACGTTTTTATTTTTGGGGGGACTATTCCCTTTCATTTACTTTCTAGTAAAATTATCTAAAAGGTCAGCGAGGTCATAAGACGTGAATGTTTTTATGTCTTTAACTTTTTGCGGGGAGTTTTTGTAATGCTGAAAATACTGAAAAATTTGATTTGTCGGGACATGCCGAAGCCGGTGGATCGTGAATCGCGGATGCTTTCACAGAAGAACACTGTGCATCGTGTTGTTGCGAATCTGTCCCGAGGAAATCTTTCGTTGCAACGTGGAATGTTTATTACGGCTTCTCAAATTGACATTCTCCGCGAGGAAAATCTAAAACATTCTTTTTGCGCAAAGTAAATGTCTATCGAAAATGAGTACTGCGAAGCATTTGAAAGTGCGGAAAAGCACTTAAAAAACGCAGAAACTTATGTCGGACAGATTTCTGGCAATGTTGACTCGTATGATTTTTTTGCCGGCCTTTTGTTACCTGCAACAAATGAGTTGAGATATGCGGGATATCATGCAGCGAAGGCATCAAAATATGATTTCGATGCAGATGATAATACAGTAGCCAACAATAAAAAGACGGAGTACGAAAAAGCGATCAAACATTGTCATCGCGCTTGCTTTGATGCGATTGATGCACAAATGCAATATGCCATTTCAGAATGTCGCCAATTCCAAGAAGATTATCGCACTGTTGTCATCAGTGGCATTATAAAAAATTATCAAGATGACATTGCCCAACTCGATCAATTTCAGGCACAGATGCGAGAACAGGGCGAAAAAGAAGATCGATGGAAAATGATGGAATTGATTCTTCCAAAACTGTTAGAGATACAAAAACGATGGAATTTTGGACGAGACGAACTAAATAAAATGCTCGAAGAGAAGCGGAATGCGAGATTCAATCAAGTCATCGTTCTCATTTTGATGTTATTTGGTATTTTGATCACATTGATTATTGGATAGGTGAGTTCGTGTTGCTAAAATTTTGCCTATTTGCCCACAAACAAAAGGAAGCCGGGGTGTTTACTCCGGCTTTTTTGTTATAATTGTGACATCCACGAAATAAAGTATACTGTGAATCGTCATCAATTAGATGGTTAAACCCGCTTTCGTAGAAAGCGGTTGTTATCACGTTTATCCAGCTTTCGTAGAACGCTGTTGTTTCTGACGACATTTACATTCAAATATAAAATAAAAAGGGGGAAACGTGCAGGGAGATCAGGGAAACACATCGCTCATTGGAGGAATTCGCGTCTCAAAAGACGATTTGCGAATTGCCATTGGAGGAGGTTTGGACGAACTTTCTGCGTCGCTCGGAGTCGCACGCGCTTTTTTGAAACAGCACAAAACGAGAACAACACAAAAATTTGTCGAGCAAATCCAGCGAGTGCAGCAAGAATTACTCGATTTCGGGGTCGATGTTGTTTCTCCTGCTTCGGCAAAACTCAAAATCGGAATCGAACAAATCGCAGAAATGGAAGTCGATATTCAATCAATCACTGAAAAATCGCCTCTCCCAAAACAATTCGTTTTGCCCGGCGAAAATCGACAATCCGCTCTCATTCATGTCGCACGCGCTGTTTGTCGCCGCGTCGAACGTGAATTTGTCGCCTTTCTACAAAATAATGCACGCCCTGGAAACGGTCGCTGGACACATCATCTCGTCTACTTGAATCGACTCAGTTTTTTTCTATTCGTACTTGCCTGCGAAACCAGCGGCGAGCCGCCAACGTAAATCGGCGGTGTATTTGGCGATCCACGTTTGGCGAGCCGCCGGCGTAAGTCGGCGTATTTGTTTAACACACAAAAACCCATGAACGCATACGTTAATTTTTATTTTCTGAAAACAAAATGATTCGCCTTGCTTTGTGCATTACTGAACTCGACTGGGGAGGTGCGGAAAGAGCAATATCAGAAATTGCCGTTCGATTAGATCGAGCACGTTTTGATGTCACCATCTACTCACTGCGGGAAAAACCGATTGACGATGCCCGATCATGCGTCCCTTTTTTGGAGGAACACGGGATTCCCATCCATTTTCTAAATATATCAGGGATTTTTTCACTGCCAAAAGCAATGAAGAAGCTGCGGCGACTTCTCCGAGAGCAAAAACCAGATATCTTTCTGTCATTCATGTTTCACGCGAATTTTCTGGGCCGACTGGCGGCGCGCTCGGCAGGAGTTCCACACATTATTTCCGGTCTGAGAGTTGCAGAAAAACGTCAAAAATTCCACAATTGGCTCGATTATGCGACCAGCAGATTCGTCGAAAAATATGTTTGTGTCAGTCAATCGGTCGCCGATTTTGCCGCAGAAGAAATTAAACTGCCACGAGAAAAACTCTGCGTCATTCCAAACGGAATTGATCTGAAAAATCAAAATGCAGGCGTGTTTGAAAAATCGCACAAAAAACGCATTTTATTTGTGGGCCGTCTCGACTACCAGAAAGGTCTCGACTGGTTTTTTCCGACTATTCCTGACTGGCTGGACGAACTGACAAGTTGGGAGGTCTGGTTCGTTGGGGATGGACCGCTTCGAAATGAACTTATGAAACATTTGGCATCCCATTCGTTTGACGCAGTGCGATCTCGAATTAAAATGATGGGATGGAGAGACGATGTGCCGCAACTGATATCCGAATCGGCGATAATTATTTTGCCGTCTCGGTGGGAGGGAATGCCGAATGTCATTCTCGAAGCAATGGCAGCAAAAAAACCGGTCGTCGCTTCTGATGTCGAAGGAATTGAGGAATTACTCGGTTCACATTGTGATATTCAAACATTTCCATTTGGCGACGAAGTGCTATTTTCGGCCAAACTCCTCACTTTCACAGAAAATCCTGATACTGCCGAAAGTGTTGGACTTGAAAACTTTGAACGTGTTGGTCGCCATTTCTCTTTGGAGTCGGTGATCGCACGTTATTCCAATTTTTTTGAAGAAATTTGCAAAAAACCATAAATTCTGACTAGAAATTTCCTCTTTTTGTGGGATAATGGCACTTCAGTTGCGTTTCGAGCCGGTGCGTGAGCACCGGCATTGTAGTTGTGTAAGCACCGGCATTTTAGTGCCCACTTTTTTTACTCCCAAAAATACAATGAACCACACATACATCAATCGTGCTTTGAATCGAGCTTTTACTTTGGTTGAATTATTGGTCGTAATTGTCATTATTGGCATGTTGGCTGGCCTTTTGATACCGGCGATCAACATGGCGCGGGAGGCGGCGCGGATTGGCGCGTGCATAAACAATCAGCGACAAATTGTCACTGCGATCATCAATTATGAAACGCAGAACAAAGGCCTCCCAGGCTCGCTGAATTCGCAGGGACTTATCACCGGCTCTACAAGTCCACTTACTTTTAGCTGGGCGGTCGCCATTCTGCCGGATATCAATGAAACTAAGCGATATGAAGTCATTTTGGAAAACCTGAAATCGGCAGTTGCTCTGCCAACCGAAGCCACAATACCGCCCCCCGTTTTTGGATGTCCGTCTGATCGAAGCAAAGAAGACAAAGACAGATTTAATTATGTCGTCAACTCCGGCCCTGATGCAGGAGATACACATAGAAAAAGTAATCCTCCTGATGCTAAAAGTGGCCAAGTAATTGATGCAAGTGAATCGCAGTCTCTTATTTTGTTCAAAGACCGACGTTCGGCTCTGGCAGGAATGAATAAAAAAGTGAAATTAGAAGACGTGAAAGATGGAACATCCAATACGGTTTTAATTGCGGAAAACTTGCAGGCCGGAGATTGGCGGTTTGTTCCCAATCCAGCCGCCGTCCCCCCCACTGGAACACCTGACCAAATCCCAGACGATCCCAATGCATCAACACCGAATTATTATCGCAGCAGCGGTGTCGTGAATAATCTCGGTTTCGTTTGGTCGGGCGATTCGAAGAACACAAATTCTCCAAATCTTCTTCCGAATAAAAATCGAAAGAGTTCTGGTTTAATTCCTCGTCCATCGTCGAATCATCCGGGACTTGTGGTTCTCGGTTTGGCAGATGGTTCAGCGCGGCGAGAAAATGATGACGTGGATTCGAATGTTTATGTGAAATTGGTTTGCCCCGACAACGTAAAATATGACTATATTGTAACTCCATAAAACGTCAAAGAGCGGCGGGACGCTTCGAGCCGGTGCGTGAGTGTTTAGCCGGTTTTCGTAGAAAGCGGCTGTTTCTTTTGGCGAGCCGGTGCGTAAGCACCGGCATTTGTTAGGCGAGCCGCCAACGTAAGTTGGCGGGTTTTGTTGTCCCTGAACGCCGT
>JBOFGF010000274.1:0-4833 GCA_051649005.1 Thermoguttaceae bacterium
CTGTTTCGATTCAAATTGCAGATGACATCGAAGATGAATTTCAACTGGACCCAGGAACTGGTCACGAAGCGGCAGACGATTCTGAAAGCGCGTCCCAATTTATTGCAATTGAAGATTCTGTAACAATGGGTGATGCGGGCGACAGTTCTGGATTTAATTCACCATTTGGCGGACCGGTGCCTTTTACGCCGGAAAATGACGGGGGAGTCGGAGGTGTTTCTGCGGGTGGATTTGGCGGTGGAATTGGTGGCGGACTTGGCGGAGGACTTGATTTTGCCACTCCAGGAACTTCTATTCATGGTACACATCATGTTTCAACAGAGCCAAAATATACTACTCTTTCAATCGTGATGTTGGTCGTCGCATGTGTCTGCATGATACTTCCGGGTGTAATGTTTATTGAGTTGGTCATAAATATGTGGAGTTGGAATGAACCATTTGAAGTTCAGGGAACGACACTCAAACTCGCCCGCTCGTTATTTGGAATGGGACAATGAAACAAATTTTATGTGAGCCGATTTTTTGAAAATATAAATATAATTTGATATGTGATATTTGATATGTGATATGCGGCGGTTTCTACAACACCGAGCTGAACGTCCTGTAATTTCGTTTCCATGACTCCTTGTCACGCGTCATCTCAAGTGATACAATGGGGAGATGACCGTTTTCCACATTGATCGATAATGATCGAAAAATTCGACATCAAGTCGCTCGAAGTCACGCATGATACTTTTTTTCTTGAGACATTTCAGGAAAAAAGGTTTGGAGCCGCTTTTTTGAAAGCGGTGCTTCCAGAAAAGCTGATGCGAGAGCTGAAATTAGACGAACTCGTTGTTTTACCGCGACATGTTTCAAATAGCATTTTCAAAGGAAAAATTGCCGATGTGATTTATCGAGTGCCGATCAAAAAAATGGTTTCGCACGTCGATTTTTTCGCGGTGCTTGAACACAAGAGTAACAATGATTTTTTGACGATTTTTCAACTTTGGGGATACGTTCAACGAATTTGTGAAAAAAATATTGATGAGGCAAAAAAACAGAAAAATTCCGTGCTAAAACATATCGATTGCCGCCGGTCGTGCCAGTGATCATACATCATGGCAAATCGGCTTTCAGTGGCAAAACGGAACTATTTGAATTATTTTCCGAGTTGCCGGGTGCGGAGTCATTTTTGCCGCGAATGCAGGCGATTTTGTTCGATTTGAACTGTGTCGATGAGGCGAGTTTACCAAACGATCCAGAAGTGGTCGAATTGCAGGCGGTTTTGATGATATTGAAGGCGATTTTCAGTCCTGAAATCGGTATAACTCTCAAATCGGTTTTGGAAGTACTGAAACCACACTCGGATCATCCGAGCTTTCAAAGGCTGATTCGACTGGTTTGGTTGTATACTGTTTATAGTGCAAGATTTATGAAACATCAAGTAAATGATGTTTTTTCGACGATTCAAGAAGTGACTGGAGACCCAAAGATGCCAACAATGGTGGAAATATGGAAAGCAGAGGGGAAAGCAGAGGGGAAAGCAGAGGGGGAAGCACGGGGCAAAATAGATGCTCTTTTGCGAGTTTTGAAGACTCGATTCAAACAGGTTCCCACGCGAATCAATAAACGTATTTCCCGAATCGGCGATCTTGTCGTTATTGATTCGTTGACTGTTGCAGCGGTGACATGTAAATCAATTAAAGAATTTGAAGAAGAACTCACCTGAGGAAGGCTTTCAATCACCAAAAAAATGAGATAAAACTTTCTGGGAAATCCTCACTATATTTCACAGGCAACTTAAACAATTTTTGATTTTCAAATGAGGGCTGGTTTATGAATACTCTGCTCCGAACGGTCCGTTCCTTTTTTTTGATTGGGAGCTTCCTGTTTTGTTGTGTCCTTTTAGGATGGTATAATGCTGGATGGTGCAATGAAGTATCCAAGAAATCAGCATTGTTGCCGCCGCAATTGTTGGATCAATATGGACTCCAACGAATTTGGTATAATCAACTTCAAATCACGCCAAAAACGACGAAAATCGAACAGATAACACTGGAAGGCAAAACGCTCTTTGTTTTGACCAGTGATGCGAAACTGCATGCAATCGACACGCAAACAGGCCAACTTATCTGGAGTCGGATTCTATCAGACCGAACTACTTCCATCTTCTTGAAACCAGCGGCAAATAGTCGCATGGTGTCTGTTGTTATTGGAAATGATCTTTTTATTCTAAATCGCAAAAATGGTAAATTGTTGGTGAAAACGGATGTGCCCGGTGTTGTTTCGGCATCGAATGAAATAAGTGAACATTATGTTTATGTGCCACTGATGGAAAACCGATTGGTCGTTTTTCCTCTTCGAGAAATTTCGGTCGAATCTTCCACCAAAAAAACCAATTCAGGAAATTCTTCTGAAAGCACTGAACAACAAGGAGCTGCGTCCTCTGATAACTTGGATGATGCCGCCTATTTGGCCTCGCTTGTGAATCGTTTTGAAAAAGCGAAAAAGTCGATTTATCCCGAAAAAATCGCCGAGCAAACGGACGAGGAAATCGTTCTATTGCCACCGATAGATTTACCAATGATCACTCCAACTTTCGGATATGTGGCATCGAAACCGATTCTTTCAAGTGAAGTTTTCCAGTATTCGCCTCGCAATAAAGTTGAAAAACATCATGAATTGATCACTTGGTCAACACAGGACGGCAAACTTGTCGCAGCAGGAATTGAAGCTATGTCAGAAGATGCGATTGATCTGCATTATGCAATTGATTCTTCGTCTCATTCATATTTCTTTGATGCGTCGCACATCGCAGAACGAGAATGGACAAAGGGAAAAGAATTGACCAATTCTCCGACTCGAAATCAGTCGGTTCCTTCTGTGATTTTCCCAGAAACTGCCTGCGAAATTCCGAGTTTAGTTATTCAAGGAAGCAAAGGAGGTTCTATTTTTGCCGTGAAAGATCGCACCGGAGAGGTGTTCTGGCAAAGATCGACTAGTCGAGGTATTGATGAACCGATTGCAATTGTCGGCAAAAATGTTTATGTTTCATTTATTGGCGGAGGAATGGAGGCACTTGATATTTTGACCGGCAAAGAAGTTTGGGCCGCTCCAAACGTAAAACGATTTGTGGCCGCTTCGCGCAAACGAGTTTATGCACTCGATCTGCAATCTCGACTCCTCATTTTGGACCGAGAGACCGGACAACGTCTGAATCGCATCGAATTTCCCGGAATTGATCTTTTTCTCTTTAATATCGAAACGGACCGACTTTTTCTGGTTTCGGAATCGGGACTGATCCAGTGTCTGGCAGAACGCACTCAGGGAATTGATTCAGCATCATTCGGTTATTCTTCGTCTCCCAAAGAAATTAGCCATCGACTTTCGCGCGCAGAATATGTCGATGCACTTCGTAACAAAACGGCTCCGAAACTTTATTGGATGAGCGACTCAAACGAAGAAGACACGACCGATCCCGCCGCATCAAAGCCAGCCAGTGCTGATGACGAGAATCCATTCTGATCGCATTGTCATTTTTATCGAAGTTTATTGGAAACCGAGGCCAATTTATTTTTGCCGTGCTGTTCCTCTTTCCGAGAATGCAAACTACACAATTTTACATATTTCAACATGTCCATTCCGAAAGTCGCCATAGTTGGCCGCCCGAATGTCGGCAAATCTAGTCTTTTCAACTGGCTGATCGGACAAAGAGTTTCAATTGTCGATCCAACAGCGGGAGTTACTCGAGATCGTGTCTCATTTTTGCTCGATTTGAACGAGGAAGGCGAGGAGCCGCGATATATCGAGTTGATCGACACTGGTGGAATGGGAATTGTCGATGAAGACAATTTGTCTGAACACATCGAGGAGCAGATTCGAGTGGCACTCACTTCCGCTGATTTGATTCTATTTGTGGTCGATGCACGAAATGGAATTGCCCCACTTGATGAAATGGTCGTCGAACGTATTCGAAAGCTCGATTGTCCTATTCTGCTTGTCGCAAATAAAGCTGACAATGAACGAGATGAGCGAAATGCCGAAGAATTTCAGCGTTTTGGATGGGGCGTTTTGACTGCCAGTGCGAAACAAAAGCGAGGCCGAGTAAATTTGACCGAGACGATTCGTGAAACGCTTCAGACGCATAATCTTTTTGATATTTCCGGCGAAGAAGCGAGCGATCCTGTCATGAAAATTGCGATAGTTGGACGCCGAAATGCCGGAAAAAGCACGTTTATTAACACTCTCACACAACAGGAACGTGTAATTACCAGTGATGTACCTGGAACGACGCGGGACTCGATTGACGTGCAATTTGAAATGGACGGAAAGTCGTTTGTCGCCATTGACACCCCTGGTTTTTTGCGCCGAAAAGGCGTGAAATCTGATTTGCAGTATTACAGCACCAATCGCGCCGAAAAAAGTATTCACCGTGCTGATGTCGTCCTCCTCTTTTTTGAGGCAAATTCGCAGATTCAGGCGACCGAGCGGCAATTGATTGATTTTTTGCGAAACGAAATGAAGCCGTGCCTTTTTGTTGTCAATAAGTGGGACACGATGGCCGGACAAATGGCGACAGAAACTTGGTCTGATTACATTAAAGACGTTTTTCCTGATTTCAGTTATGTGCCGGTGGCTTTTATTACCGGTCAATCAGGCAAAAATATCAAGAAAATGTTGAATCACGCACAAATGCTTTTCAATCAATCTCGACAACGCATTTCGACGGCGCAGCTCAATAAATTTGTTGCTGCGGCTCTCGATTATAATGCGCCGCCACTGCATCATTTCAGAAAGCCGAAAATCTATTATGCGTCGCAGGTCGATGTTGCACCGCCGACAATTGTACTG
>JBOFGF010000275.1:0-40881 GCA_051649005.1 Thermoguttaceae bacterium
GTTGTTCTTTTTGCCACAGTTCACCTCTTTGTTTTGCTTGACAATAGGTGGATTGTGGTATATTTTACGTTTGATTGCTATACCAATTTTTCTATTTTCTCCAAATTCACTCGCCCCTTAATCCGGCATAATCAGAAAATTTTGTTGTGCAGGCAGAATTAACGAGAATCTGTTGGTGTTTCAGCAGTAGTAGCATCAGATATTGTCACATGCGTGACACTTTGCAGCGAATCGTCTTGTCCAGGATATTGAATTCGTCCGTGCATCGCGGCGATTATTGATTTAATAACACTGTTTTCGATTACTTTGATTTCATTAAGTGTCAATCCAGAATCGTCGAATTGTCCATCGTCCAGTTTTTGTTTGATAATTAGATGAACTTTATTTTCGATTTTTTTCGGTGTCGCTCCCGCTCCCATACTTCGACATGCACTTTCACTGGCATCGGCGATCATTAAAATGGCGGCCTCTTTCGATTTTGGTTTTGGTCCTGGATATCTAAAAGTGCTTTCTTCAACATGTGGATCGTCTTTTCCAGCATTGCTCGAAGCGCGTCCATAAAAAAATGAGACCAGTGAAGTTCCATGATGTTGCTCGATCAGATCAATCACCGGAGTCGGCAAATGATGTTTTTTCGCCAAATCGACACCATCTTTGACATGCGCGATGACGACAATCGTGCTGACTTGCGGCTTCAATGTGTCATGAATGTTGTTTTGCCCCCCCTGATTTTCAGAATAATACTCTGGTTTGATAATTTTTCCGACATCGTGAAAATATGCACCGATTCGAGTTAGCAGGCCTCTTGCTCCAATTGCATCAGCGGCGGTCTCTGCGATTGCTCCGACTTGCATGGAATGTCCATAAGTCGCAGGCGCAGCCTGAATTAGACGCTGTAATAAAGGGTGCGAAACATCACCCAATTCGAAAAACATCATGTCGGTGAGAATCCCAAATGGTTTTTCGATTAGTGGTAATAGTCCAGACATCAGTAGTCCAGCAATAATCGCACTTAGGAAATTTATCGTGGCATCTCTTAGCAACATGAGATCACAGGCATGTCCAGTTAGAATTGCGAGAGAGATAGTTGCAATAAATGCGACGATTCCTGCCAAAACACCAACATCGACGAGTTTGCGACGAGTTCGAAGTCGGCCCAATTGCATCGCGGTGGTGATGATTACAGCAAGTAACAGAGTTATAAAAGAGGAATCTCGTCCATATCCGAGCACTAAAACTATGACTAACAAAGAGGCATAAACGAGACCAAATTCCCACGAATAAGTGACAGCGACGAGCATTACAAAAATCATCAGCGCAAGAATTTCCCAGTGTGCATTGGTGAGCGAAAACTCTCGCAGCATCTCGATTCCTCCGACGACACAGACCATTCCCATCATGAATCCGAAAAATGCGAATGGTGTTTTCGGGCGGCGGCGTTCCACACGGCAGATAAATCCCCAGATGATCAATAAAATGGCAAGAATTACAGCAAACATGGCGGCACTTCGCACCATTTTTGTTGACAGCGGAGTCATTTTTAGTGAGGCGAGATACTCTGATTTTAATAGAATAATATCGTCTCGAGTTAGTTTTGTGCCAGCTTCGACAATAATTTGTCCTGGTACAAAATCGAATCTCACTTCCTCGAGTGCGGCGACGGCTTCATTCGTGGATTCAGCAGTGGCACGAGTGTCTTCCCGCAAAGTGGATGGAATTTGCGGAAAGAGCCAGTTAAAAATCCAGCTGACAAATTCCTCGGTCTGCTTGTCGCTGGACATGTATTGTTGAAGTGATTTTCGCAGTCTAATTCCATCTCGCAACAAGACTTCATTCACTTTGAATTCGACCGCGCTGACCGGAGTATGTCCTTTTTGATATACGAGAATTTTATCCTGATTTCCTTGTGCTGAGCCGAATCTCAAAGTCGTCAATAATCCATGTAATTCAAATTCAGTAAAAGCGATTTTGAGTCTTCGGTTAAACGTGTCGAGGTCCTGTTCATCTCGAAAATAAGAGAGAAATTGATCAAATGCGGCGCGTGGATCGATATCAATTGGAATTGAGTCCGTTCCACGGGGTTTCAGAAACTGGAGCCAAGTTATTTGCCCTTCTGCATCTAATTTATCATAATGTGTCGCATTGACAAATGCGGCGACAGTATTTCCGAGCGATTTTTGGAGCTGAACAAGTGGTGCTGGATCATTTACAAAAATGTGCATCACTTCTCGCCGCACTCGGGCCTCTTCGAGCTGACGACCAATCGCACTTGCCATCGAAAATGGTGTTTTGCAGACTATTGCCCGATCAATAATGTCGCCGCGTCTATAAGCAAACGGAGGATTCCAAACATGCAAAACGAGACAAAAGAGAAATGATGTCAAAACCATACTCAGGATAAACCTGCCTGAATAATTTTGACGCAACTTTGTGAAAAGACGATTTAGTACACTTTTGGAAGAATAGGGAGCCACACGTTCACTCCGTGTGCGACGCTGCAAAGTCGGAATGGAGGCCGACGAAGAGTTCTGTGAACTGGGACTGGATGGAATCGACGGAACCGAATGAGATGATGAACTCATGAAGTAAAAAATAGGAGAAAGGAACCGAGACGAGGCGAAAAACGAGAAATAGTTTTCATATTTTGCGCCATTTGCTGAACCGACCTATTCATACGCATTAACAATTTGTTGAACGAGTTTATGACGAACAATATCGGAGCGATCTAGCTGCATCATTCCGATTCCATCAATATTTTTGAGGCGATCCAGCGCATCGACTAATCCACTTCGTTTACTGTCAGGCAAATCAATTTGTGTTGCATCGCCACAAACAGTGATCGTGGAAGAATTTCCCATGCGAGTAAGAAACATTTTCATTTGTGAGATCGTGGTATTTTGTGCTTCATCCAAAATAATTGATGCGTTATTGAGGGTGCGACCTCTCATATAAGCGAGAGGAATCATTTCAATTCGATCATCTTCCATGGCTTTTTTGAGAATATCTCGGTCGATCATTTCACCGAGAGCGTCAAAAAGTGGTCGCAAATATGGGTCAATTTTGGCCTGCAAGTCACCTGGGAGGAAACCGAGACTTTCGCCTGCTTCGACGGCGGGGCGAACAAGGATGATTTTTTTGACTTTCTCATGTTTCAGCGATTCGACTCCTTTTGCGACTGCGAGATATGTCTTTCCTGTCCCAGCTGGTCCGACACAAAAGACGATTTCTTTGGCTCGCATGAGTTCAACATATTTCGCTTGTCCAGCAGTTTTAGCGCGGACTTGTTTGCCGCCATATACATCAATCGGTTTTGCTTGTGAAACTTCGCTTCCACAAAGCACTTCGGAAACAGCTCGCTGCACATCTTCTGAACTGAGGATTCCATGTCGTACAACATGTTTCTGCAACTGTTCAAAAAGATATGATCCTCGCCGGATTGATTCTGGTTGACCGCGCAAAATCATCTTATTGCCATCTAAAATGACCTGGACGGAAAGTTTTTGACGAATAAACCGCAGATTTTCGTCGCACGCTCCGAAAACCTGTGGCAATACCTTCGAATCTAAAATAGCTATTGAGACTTCTGACATTTAACAATTCTATCAAACCATAACTGCGATGGAAGCCCCCCAAATGCAAAATATGTGGCAACTTGAAAACTGCAAAATAATAAATCAGCTAAAATTCAATATCGGTGACCATTATTCAACTCCCGAACGAAGTTGTGTGTTTTGGTGGGCAATTCGTTTCTACCATTCGGGAACACCGGAGTTCGGCCCGGACACACCGCCGACGAACAACCGCCGACTCACGCCGGCGGCTCGCCAAAACAAAACCGCCGACTCACGCCGGCGGCTCGCCAAAACGTCGGGGACTCGCCAAACATGAACGCGAATTTTGCACTTAAAAAATCTAAAACCGTGAACGGATACCAAAAATTATCGCTCATAAAATGGGAGTGGAACAATTACTGCTTCAGTTTTGGTTCCACGAATATCGACCAAAACGGTTTCGCCAATTTCGGCAAACAGTGGTGGAAGATATCCCATCGCAATTGGTTTTTTCAGTGTTGGTGAAACAGTCCCACTTGTAATATGGCCGATCTGTTCATCTCGACAAAAAATAGAATAGCCTTCTCTCGCCGGTCGTTTTCCTTTTATTTCGAGTCCCACACGAACTCGTTTTGGTTCGACGTGACTAAGAGCACGAAGTGCGTCTCTTCCGGGAAAATCGTTGCCATCGAGACACACCGCATATTTCAAACCGGCCTCAAATGGATTAGTTATTTCATCGAGTTCATGTCCATACAAAGGCATTCCCGCTTCGAGACGGAGCGTGTCTCTCGCTCCAAGTCCGACTGGTTCTACACCGAGATGCTTTCCTGTTTCAAAAAGAAGATCGAATAGTTTTGCCGTCACTGTGGGAGATGCAACAATTTCAAAACCGTCTTCGCCGGTATAACCAGTTCGCGTAACAATAATGGTTTCGCCGTCAAAAATCGTTTCTATTGCCGAATAATATCGCATTTCTGCCAGTTGCTCTGACAAAATTGGGACAAGAATGTCACACGAAAGAGGCCCCTGAACCGCGATCATTCCCGTTTGCAAAGTGACATCTTCGAGACGGTGCAAAGGAGGATGCGAAGTCTCCCAAATTTTTTGAGCGTCCTTGAAACAATTCCAATCTTTTTGGTGATTAGCTGCATTGACGACTATCAAAAATCGAGCCTCCTTGTCTTTTGAATCAATCAGTTTCGATTCTGGCGTTTCTGCGGCATTTTTTTTCCAATGTTCGGGCGACGGGAGTCTCGCAATTAATAAATCGTCTTTGATGCCGCCGTGTTGATTTGTGAGAAGTGAATATCGCACCTGTTTCGACTTCATTCCGATGACATTTCGAGTTGTCACCGAATCGAGAAATGCGGCCGCCTCATTTCCTTCGAGAATGAAACGTCCCATGTGTGAAACATCTGTGAGACCGACACGAGTACGAGTCGTTTCATGTTCGTGAATCAGCGACGTATATTGAATTGGCATTGACCATCCGGCAAACTCGATCATTCTTGCTTGATGAGCAAGATGCCAGTGATACAACGGAGTTTGCAGCGTGTTCATGTATTCAAAGCCATTTATAAATAGTAAAAATTAAATTCCGCAAATAACTTCCCTCCATTTTAAGGAGATGAGCCGAATCGAAGTATCTATTGTACATTTGGCATCAAAATTGTCAATTATCTCGTTTTGTGTCGTAAACAAATAACATTTCCAATTGTAACAATAACACATGGCGGCGCACACTCGTTTTACTCGCTGCTCGCCACTGTGCTAAATACGAAGCCATTTCAGAGCGATTCGCCAAACAAACCCGCCAACTTACGTTGGCGGCTCGCCAGACGTACTCGCAAAACATGAACGCAAAACGTGCGTGCCAAACGTGCGTGCCAAACATACTCTCCAAACGTGAACGCGAATTTTGTATTGCAATCGGGTTCACACACCTGGAATGACAATTTTGAGTGGAAGTGTTGGATGCGTCGCTAATTGAAAGTCGATCTGAAAAATCTTTTTTAGGTGTTCTGTTTCGAGCAAGTATTCAGGGTTTCCATCGAACACAATTTTGCCATCTCCGAGTGCAATAACATGTGTTGAATCGAGCAGCGCGCGGTTTACATCGTGTGTCACTTCAATGATCGTGTGTCCTTTTTCTTGATTCAAACGCCGCAAAATGGAGGCAATTTCACTTTGATGTTTATAGTCGAGATAAGTTGTCGGTTCATCCAAAAACAACATTTCCGCCTGCTGTGCGAGTGCAGTGGCGAGTTGAACTTTCTGACGTTCGCCGCCACTGAGAGTGTCGATTTTCCGGTTCGACAGTTCGAGAATATGCATCATTTCCAGTGATTCATGCACAATTTGTTGATCTTCGGCTGAAATTGGTTCGAGTGGTTTCAGATGTGGATATCTTCCCATTTCAACCATTTGTCGCACGGTGAAAGCAAAACATGCCGGCTGTGTCTGTGGCAGATACGCAATTCGCCGAGCCAAATTTTTCTGTGAAAAGGAGCGAATTGAAACGTCGTCCAGACGTACATCGCCGCTCCAGTCGATGTTCAGGCAGTCGAGGCATTTGAGTAATGTCGATTTTCCTGCTCCATTTGGGCCAATCACAGCCAAATACTCTCCGCGTTTGACTTCAAATGTCACATCGTCCAGTAGTCGCTTTTTCTGTGCGTTCAAAGTCAGATGACAAACAGAGAGCAGGGGAGGTTCCACGAAAAACGAGTGTTGAATCATGAATTATGTAAAAAATTACAGAGCGCGGCGTGTTTTTCGGACAGATTTTCCATAAACAGGTTTTGCATCATTTTGCGATTGCTCTGGCGCATTTGACGACGAATCAATTGGTTTTGCAAATGATTCAAACCCTTTTAGTTCGGCTCGCTTCAATAATTTTTCGATTCGCACTTCAATTCGTGTCAGTTCCGATCCTTCTTCGACTGTCACAAAGGTGAATGCAACTCCTTCGCGTCCCATTCGGCCAGTGCGTCCGACTCGATGAACGTAGTCGTCGCAGAATTTTGGAATGTCATAGTTAATAATGTGCGAAATTCCAGAGACATCTATTCCTCGTCCGACGACATCAGTTGCGACCAAGTATCGCAGATTGCCACTTCGGAATTGAGACATAACTCGATCTCGTTCTCCCTGTGATAAATCGCCGTGAATGGCGGCCAAACTATCGAGCTGTTTGGAAAGCAGACGAGCGAGTCGATCAGCACCACGTTTGGTGCGTGTGAAAATGATCGCCTGATGCGGCTGCTCTTCTTCAAGAAGATATCTAAGTGCATCAAATTTTCGTTCTGGATCAACAGTCACATAAAATTGTTCAATCGTTTCGACAGAAACTCCTTTACTTGAAAAATCGAGAATTTCAGGAGAATTCATATATTGTTCAGCGAGTTTCACAACTTGCGGAGGCAATGTCGCACTGAATAAAAGTGTTTGACGTTTTTGCGGAATCTGTTTCAAAATCTTTTCGATGTCTGGCCGAAATCCAATATCGAGCATTCGATCCGCCTCATCCAACACGACCCATTTCAGTGCAGTCATCGTCAGTGCATGTCTTCGCATCAGATCGAGAATCCGGCCAGGTGTCCCGACAACAATGTCAGTGCCATCTTTCAATCGTGCCATTTGTTTAGCAATCGGTTTGCCTCCATAACAAGCGGAAATTCGCAGGTCTCGTCCATACGACAATCGCACTGCTTCGTCTCGTACTTGCACTGCGAGTTCTCGTGTTGGAACCAAGATAAGAGCAACCGGATCATTTCCGGGGGGACAATCTTCAACTCCTTCAATCAATGGGATCAGAAAAGCAGCCGTCTTTCCAGTGCCCGTTTGTGCCTGTCCCATCACATCCGTTCCCGCCTGAACTTGTTTGAAAACGCCGGCCTGAATCGGTGTCGGCTCGGAATATCGAACAATTGTCAATGCTTCGAGCATCACATCAGAAACTCCCAGAGCCGCAAAACCAGTTGCATCCGTTTCTCGATCTGCTGGATCGGGCGTTTTAGATTCGACCAATTGGGGCACTCCGCCTCGATTGGCATGAAATTTGGATTCTTTTTCATGCGGTCGTCTTTCAGAATTGCTCAGGACAGATTTCTCTGGTTTTGGACCCGCATATTTTGTGCTGTGGCTCTTTTTGTCAGATTGCTGTTGCTCAGAATAATGACGATCTGTGCGTTTTTGGTCAGATTGTTTGTCCGCAGAATTAGATGCAGGTAATTGCTGCTGATTTTTTGTTTCGGAAATTCCAATTCGTGGTTTTTTATCACGTTGTTTATTTTTGACAAATTGCTCAGGTGTTTTTGTTTGGTGCTCAGATTTTTCTGAAGGAGAATTTACAGGCAATTTGGCAGGATGTTCCGTGTATTTTGTTGTATTTGTCGAAACATCTTTTGGTTTTTCAGGCAAACTCTTTTTTTCCGGTTTGTGTTGAAATCGTTTTCGCGGCGTGTCTTCATTATCTCGACTTTCCCAACTTTTTTCTGGAAATTTCCCGTTTTTGGGTTCGTTTTTTGAAATGATTTTTGATGCAGGTTTTTCAATTTTCCCGTCGTGTGTTTTTTTGAGTTCAGAGACAATTAGAGGCACATATTCGCACTTGTCAGGGTCCCAGACCATCTGCTCTTTTCTTGGACGAGACACGCCCTGAAACCCAGTCGATTCTTGGCGCGTTTCCTGCGAGGAAGATACGAAATTTTCGTCTGTTTTTTTGTGGCGATCTGACGAAATCGGATTTGCCGGATTTACTGCGGATGTCCGCTTTGACACAGATTCATGTTTCGCTTCAACACGATTAGTTGCCGTGTGATTTGATTCGATTTGTTTTGAATCGACGCGATTTTGTGCAGTAAATTTGGACGAATTTTCGTTAGTTGAATTTTCTTTAGTTTCTGTCTGCTTTTGTACTGATTTCGATCTTTGTGCAGAATGTTTCGTTTTCACTGGAACTGGAATCTCTTTGTCGGATGGAACCGGAGTACGTCCATAACTCGGCAAATTGAGATCGTCGTCATCGGAGTCAATCTCGTCATTTTTCACAAAAGAATCAACAAATGGAGACTCGTTTGTCGCTTTTCGTTTCGATCTTTTTGTACGTTTTTTATCATTTTGTTGAGACGGTGCTGATCCAAGATGGCCCGATGTACTCGGCACTTGATTCGTTTTCGGCGAATTTTTTTCGCCTCGATAAATATCGTCGTCATTGATTTGGTCATCATGGTCGGATGTTCCTTCGACAAATCCCCATCGAAATGAATCGACATAATTATCTCGGCGATTGCCAAAATTACTTTTTCTGAGAGATTTTTTTTGATGTTCTTTGTTGGAATTTTCTTGTTCTTTCGACAAAATAGTAGCCCTTATTGATATGAAATGAATGTTTTCCGACTAGAATCGGAAACAGTAAAATAATAAAATATGGCAAAACAGGGAATTGTTTGCGTGTTTGGGGCGACCAAACATTTCTGACATTCCTTCATTAAAATAAGATGAATTGTTGATTTTTTCTTCTTATTTTCAATTGCGGATTTTACTTTTGCACTGTTTTTTTAGTCATCGTCTTCAAAGCCGATGTCCCAGTCAGGTGTGTTAATGTTCAAAAAAGCGAGATATTCTTTCTCTTTTTGGTGCATAATTTTTTGTGATTCGGGAGATGTATCATCCAATCCGACTAAATGCAGGATTCCATGAATCACATATAAAAGCAGTTCTTCTTCTGGTGTCCAACTGAATTCCGAAGCACGTTCCTGTGCAACTTGAGTACAGGCGAGTATTTCTCCTTCGAGATAGTTTTTTTCGACCGAGTATTCCATCGGAAAACTAATCACGTCTGTCGGATAATCGTGTTTCAAAAATTCTTTATTGTATTGCTGGATCGTGTCACTATCGACAAAAACTATTTCAAGATGTCCCGAATGAATTGAGTGATCGGACAGAATTTTTTCGCAGACCGACTGAATCGCATCGCGGTCAATCGGCATAAAATCCTGTTCATCGAGGATTTCGAGTAAAAAAGGTCTGTCCTTTGGTGTCATACTATAAAAATGAAAATATACTGTGAATCGTCATCAATTAGATGTTTAACCCACTTTCGCTTTGCGAAACAATATGCACTGCGTAAAAAGCGGGTGTTCCGTAAAACAAAGCAAATTTCTAAAAAAATGACACTAACAAAAGTATCGTTTTATGCCCGTGTGCTGTTAAGTGAATATACGAAAAATTCAATTCTTTTTATTTGGCATCTGCATCGGAATTTGGTGCTGCAATTGGTTCTGCATTGCTATTCACTTTGCAATCGGGAAGTAATTCTTTCAGTCGTGCCACTCCCGCCTGTGTGACTTGTGTGTTTGTGATGGAAATTTCTTTAAGCGATTTCAATTTTCCCAGTGCGTCCAGACCGACATCTGACAAACCAGTTCTGCCCAAATGTATCCATTCGATATTTTTCAGCGGAGACAATTTTTCAGCGGCGGCATCAGACAAATTGCATTTATCGAGATTTAACCACGTCAGTATTTCCAGTGACTTAAAACTTGGGAGCGAATCGAGTGCATCGTCCGTAATTGCAGTTGTATAAAAATTGAGACGCTTTAATTTCGGCAAAGTTGCAAAAGCAGCGAATGCGTCATTTCCGAGTGCCGTCTGACTCACATCGACATCTTCGAGAGTCTCGATTTTTGCAAGCAATTTGGCTCCTTCGACAGTTATTTCCGTTTTGCAAAGTCGTACTTTCTTCAATTTCGGAAGTTTCACCAACTGCGCAATTCCCGAATCAGTGACTTTGGTTCCACCAAGTGTTAATTCAACAAGATTTGTATTTTTCACTATTTCCACCAATGCCGCGTCGTCTGTGTCCGTATTATCCAATTTGAGCTGTTTGATGATCGGCTGTTGCTCCGAATCGGCTGACACGGCGGGTTTTACTTCCAGCGTTTTATTCTCATTTGTCCCCGATTTCGATTCGTCTGATTTCGTCTCAGTTGATTGTGATTCGACAGAAATGAGAGTTGCCGACTGATTTTGCTGAACCGGAGGCGATTTCGTTTCGTTTTTGTCAGAAACGGAGCATGGACACGGACAACCGACAAACGATCCGAGCAGAATTACAGGCAAAATCACAGTATTCCACGACACATTATTCCACTTTCGCACCAATGGATTTGTTAAAAAAAATGAGACTTGATTGAACACTTCACGAAAATGTGGCATCGGACACCTCTTTCAGTATTTGAAAAATCCGAAAGGAGAAGCAGGAACACTTCTTCTGATGGAACTGCCCAATTATACCACATCGCTTCACAAAATTGAATCGGGGGGGGAAGTATCAGACCGATAACAAATTTACGATTTTGATGAAATTGACAAAAATAGGAGCCGGAAAGGAGCGACCGCAGGGAGCGTATTGACGGTTTTCTACATCTTCCGCCCGTGCGGCGAGCACCGACCGAAGGGATTCGTTCCTGAAACCCGAGACGTTCAATGTTCCCGAACACCGGAGGTGTTCAATAATGGTAAAAACGAATTGCCCTCAAAAACACACAACTCCGTCCGAGTTGAATAATGGTCACCGATATTGAACCCCGAATGGGATTCAGGACTTTGAAAACGTGACTTTATTCGCGGTTTTGTGTATACATTCGATCAATTTTGCAAAAACTGGAGACAGTCGCGGTCAGAACCACCCGTCGTTTTGAACATCCCTCATTTGAAAAGAAGAGGAATTATTGGCGTGGTTTTCTCTTTTTCATTGAGAAATATGAATCCTGTTTGAAGATTTTAATTTTTTACAGTTTTTTACCAGGGAACTTCCATCATGCCGACAATTTGATCAGCAATGCGTTCGATTTGCTCCTGTTCGGCAGTAACTGTCGATTGTCCCTGTTCAGCGACCATATAATTGGTTGATGAAATCGTACCATCTCGATTGTTCCATGAAATCCGGTCGAACTGCTGCAAGTCCCTGTTTCGTCGGTCTTTCCACCGCACTTTCACGACCAACAAATCGGTCATTTGGCGTGGATCACTGTAATTGTTGACAATGGAAACACTGCGTCTATTCGATACAATTTCTCCTTCGAGAACACTGTCTGCTTTTGCCGAACTCACCACTTTATAAGGAGAACGCATCTCGATTCGTTTGCAAACCGCCTCCGTCAGACGTTCAGATAATTCGGGACTTACTTCACTCGACTGAAAAATTGGAACAGAAACCGTCTGAATGTCTTGCCCGAACAACGATTTTGTTCCGACATTGTATCTAAATCCCAAACAACCAGTCGTGGAAAATATCAAACTTAGAAGGAGCAAGGAGACGACTGGCCAGTGGAATAGTTGGGAGAAAAAAATAAACATTGATTGTTTTTTGATTATAATGTATTTTATTTTTGCAAATCAGCTCGCCACTTCCATCATGTATTTGAGGGCACAATATGTCCGATCCACTGGCGCAGTACAGAAGCGGCGGCATCTGGATTTTCTTCGACCAATTCGGCAACTTCTTCTCGAAGTGAACGGATACTTTTGTTGAATGGGTCTAAATTGCGTGCAATTTCTTCCTCATCAGCCGCAGTCATTTCGTCCAACTCCGCCAGTGATTTTGCGCGGGCTTCAAAGACTTCAATCGGAATTTCAGGAGCTTCATAAATTACAATCGGATTTCCTTTTTCTGGTCGTGAAATCGTCCAGAGAACGCAGATGCCACACAAAACGATCCCCATCAACGACAAATTTTGCCAATTTTGAGAGAGCCACTTCACAAATTGCTCCCACTGTGTGATCAGCACGACCGGTTCTCGAATTGGGTCATAAAAAGCGACAGTCACCATGTCATAAGGATCGGATGATTTTGGGTCCCGATATTGTCGCAGCAGTCCGCCGACCGATTTGCGTATATATTCTGCGACTTCCGTTTCCTCGGCTGTCAATTCGTCTAATGTCGGCAGTGCAGCAATTTCTTCATTTGCAGAATCAGTGGCAGTCGCAGGAAAACGCTGCTTTTCTCGCCATTTTGTGATCACATAATCACGCGGCACTTGAATCGTCACTCCAATATAAATTGGTGTCAGTGGCAAAATATCGTATCTCGTTTCTCTTCCCGGCAATGGATTTGTGATTTCATTTTCGTTTCGTGTGTCTTTCACACGAGAACGATCATCAATTCCTTTTGTCGGGTCAATGAGCGGTTCACCTCCCTGTGCCACCAAACCGGGGCGTCCGAATCGGGCAATTCCAGTTGCTTCATAATCAGTTTTTAGATCGTGAGAATATATCGGTGCTTTTGGTTTATCGTGTTCGACAGAAAAAACGCGCTCATTGACAAAGGTTTTCAATTGAACCGTTGTTTCGATTTGGAGTCCTGGAATCGGCAAAATACTATGAATTGTTTCTTTCCACTTATTTTGATATTTGACCTGTTCTCGCAAATAGTTATTCCCTCCGCCAGTCAGGTCTTCTCCTTTTCCGTTATAAAAACGGCTGTTTCGACTGTCAATAATGCGAATCTCTTTTGCCGCATTGATCGGATCAATTCCAAATGAAGCGGCGACAAGTCCGCCAATTGCAGAAATCGTGTCATCATTTATTGGTGCAAAACGATTTGCTTCAACATTCACGGAGACAGAAATCACTGTTTGACGTGCCCAGACATTTTTGTTCCACTCTTCTCGCTTATTCGGAATGACTGTGGCTGAGACAATATCAGGAAGCATGAGAATGGAGTCTTCGACATCTCGTGCTGTACTTTCGAGATATTGTGCGTCCATCGCTTTTGCATTTTGCCAAGGAGAAAATCCTTTTGTCGTCTCTTGTCGAGCATTTCCACGCGGCGAAATCGCTTTATCAATTGCTATTTGCGCCTGATATTTGGCCATTTGTGAACGAGGCACTTGCAATTTTCCGCCGACCCATTCGTGCCCTTTCAAACCGGCTCCACTGAGCGAATTTTCAATTGCCATTTGTTCATCGTTTCCGAAAACACGTCCATTGTACACAAAAACATTTAACGTCGCTGGATCAGACGGTTTTACACTCCCAATAATCAAATAGCCGAGTGAAATGAGCAAAGTTACCACCAGAAGCAATGCGACAATGCGATTGCCAGGTGTCATGCTCTGGAACAAATCACGCAACTGAGCAAGTATTTGTTTGATTTTTTCCATATTGGTATATGTTTAGCGACCGTTTTGCACGCTTTTGTAAAAAGCGGTTGTTTCAAACACGAATATTTCAAACACGAATATTTTGGATTTCTTGATATGCTTGTACAAATTTATTTCTCATTTGCATGAGCATTTTGAATGCAATATCAGCTTTTTGGACCGCAGTTAATACTTCGGCTGTTCCGATCTCTCCGCCTGTCATCAATGTTTCGACTGCTCGATCTGCATTTTGTTGCATCATATTCACTTCGCCTATTCCACCAAGAACGAGGTCTTTGAAACTCGTTCGCTTCATTTCTTCGGGTGTCATCGGTCGCTCCGGGGACATTTTGTCGCCGAGCCGTCCATATCCGAGCTTCGGCTCCAATTGACCGATCTGGCCGATTCCGCCATACAAATAACTGATTCCGTCCATATATTAACGGCGGGGTTTGTTCCCGCGAAAAAATTAGCGGCGGGGTTTATCCCCGCATTTTTAACGAATTTCCATTTGCTAACTGATAATTCGCAGTGTTTGATTGGCCATTGATTTTGTAACTTCCATCGCACCGAGATTTGCTTCATAAGATCGGCCCGATTCGACTGCATCAGTGAATTGGTCGATCAAATTGATGCGAGGAAGATTAATGAAACCTTGCTCGTCTGCATCAGGATGATCAGGTGAGTATTTTTTTATCGGCGGAAGTTCGTCGCGTCCAATATCGCGCACAATGACACCTGCGGAGCCATTCGGGCCGATTGTGTTGTCCTCTTGAAGCCGCACAAATCGTGGTGCGTATGGTTTCAATTCATCCTGTTCGTTTCGAGTAGACGTGATATTCGCCAAATTACTGGCAATCGCGGTCATCCTGATTCGCTGAGCAATCAGTCCACTCGTGCTGATGTCCATAATTTTGAGCATATTTCCTCCATTTCGAGCTGAGTGTCAATTATTGAGCGATTTTGTGACGTTTTGCCGCTGCCAGTTTCGCAGGAACCAGTTCAGGAACCAGTTTCGTAGGAATAGTATCTATTTCTTCAGTCGAAAGCAATAGTAATTTTTGGTGAAAAAAGAGACGAAATGACCAAAATGACCAAACAACGATCACATTGCAGCCAATTGAATTATTGACAAAATAAATCGGCGAGATTATAACAATGAACGGATACGAAGTAAAAGTTTAACTCGCATTCGCAGAAAGCGGTTTTTGAGGAAAGAACAATGAGATATGGAATTTATGGCGGTGCATTTGATCCGATCCATTTGGGGCATCTCATTTTGGCGGAGGCGTGTTTACATTCCGCAAAATTAGATCGTGTTGTATTTGTTCCGACTGGAATGTCCCCACATCGGAGCGGAAAAGATAACTACAAAGCGAGTCCACAAGATCGTTTTACTATGATCGAATCGGTCATTTGTAGTTGTGACGAATTTTTGGTCAGTCGTTTTGAAATCGACCGATCAGAACCGAGTTACACAATTGAGACGATTCGTTACTTCAAACATACATTCGCTCTTGTCGAGCCAGAACTATTCCTCATTCTTGGTTCTGATATGTTCAACGACCTTCCCAATTGGTATATGGCAAATGAGATATGTGAATTAGCAACTCCGCTTGTTGTGTCGAGAGCTGGCTTTCCTCCTCCGTATTTTGATGCACTCAGTGGAATTGCATCTCGTGAACGCATCGCAGACATTCGTGCATTTGCCGTGTCAATGCCAGGAATCGATATTGCATCACGAAATATTCGCATGTCAGTTGCTGAAAATCGCAGTATTAGATTTCAAGTTCCACGATCTGTCGAAATGTATATCGAGGCACATCATCTCTATAAATGAATCGGCATCAAACCAGTTGGCATCATTTGGGGCACATCTATTTCGATTGCCAAATTTTGAACACAAAAGGGGACATCTATTTATCCACCAATTGCCGAATTCATGTTTTGCTGTTACTTATCTGGAAGTGTTTCAGATGAGACTTCTTCTTTTTCTGTTCTTGGAAATGGTTTTCTTGTGCGCTCGTTTTGGCGTTCTGGTGCGCCTTGTCCTGGTGTCCAAGAATTTTGCGATGGTTTGTAAGTGGCATCATCGACGACGCGCATTGGACCAGGTAATTTTGGCAAAAAAGCAGGGCGATTTGCAATCAAATTTTTTTCGAGTTCGATTTGTTCTGACGTTAATTGTACTCGCAGCTTCTCGCCAAGTTTTTTGCCAGTTGCAAAAATACGCACTTCCAGAGCTTTTCGTTCTTCCTCGATTTTTTTGCGGTCTTCTGCTGACATGCCTGCTGGTCCTCCAAGTGCCATTGCTTTTTCAGCCAGTTTGATCCCCTCCTCCAATTGTGCCAATCGCTCTGCTTCAAGTTCTTTGAATGTTCCCTTCATTTTTTCTTTTTGTGCATCAGAAAGATTCAAAGCAGACATCGCATCCAGATTTATAACAGGAGATTCAAGTCCTCCCATTCCTTGAAAAACGAGAGTGCGAGCTTTTTGTTTTTGCTCTGGAGTCGTTACTTTTTCGACCTTATTACTTATTTCTTCCATTTTCATTTCGATTTCTTTTTGCATCGCCGCATGATCGTTTGGTGTCATACTTTGAAATCGAACCAAATACTTTGGCATATCAGCGAGCATCTGTCCACGCAGTTCTTCATTGAGCGATTTGAGTGTTTCGGCCTGCTCTTCAGAAAATCCGAGTGTATTTCGCACATTTTGGTCTCGTCCTGCGGACAATAACACAAATGTATTTGCGAATCCTTTCTCCATCTGCATAATTGCCGCGCGTCCTACAACAGAGACAGTTCCAGGAGGCGGCGTGAATCCTGGGCCAAAACGACGAGCCGTTTCAGCACCGCGCATTGGAGGCGTTCCCGATGGAGGCGTATTTTGCGCCAAAAGCCCTGATGCCATCATTAATAACACAAGATAACACAATAATCGAACACAAAATGATGTCATGGGAAGTAAAATGTAAGATGTAAAATGGCGATTGCTATTTTCGAGTCATCAAATTACCTGCGATTATAATCAAACGAAAGAACATTGCAATACATTTGCCGAAATTGCCAAAAAATGAAACTTTCGATCTCAGCTGAAAATTCACCGAAAACTATTCGTGTTGACACAACGGGAAAAATAGATATAATCTGCGTAGTCGGCAAAATCGGTAATATCGATAACTTCGGAAGTATCGTTAAACATGGGGGTTTCCGGTGTATTTGCCGAATAGCCAAACTTTGGGTTGTTTTGGGTGAATCGGCAAGCAAGTTAAAATAAGGATATTTTTATGGCAGTCAAAACAGTTTTTACGACGGGAGAAGCGGCAAAAATTTGTAAAGTTAGTCAGCAGACAATCATTCGCTGCTTTGATTCTGGACAACTGAAAGGATTTCGTGTTCCAGGAAGCCGATTTCGTCGTATTCCACGGGAACAATTGTTTACTTTCATGCGAGATAATGGAATTCCAACTGATGCTCTTGAAAGTGGAAAGCGCAAAGTCCTCGTCGTTGATGACGATATTGAACTCGTCGAACTAATTGTGGATGTTCTTGAAGGAGACGGACGCTTTGAAACCAAATCGGTCAACAATGGATTCGATGCAGGAATGATGGTCCGCGAATATCGCCCTGATCTCATTGTACTTGATGTCATGCTTCCTGATATAAATGGAAAAGAGGTTTGTCAACGAGTTCGCAGTGATTCTTCGCTCAATAATGTCAAAATTATCTGCATCAGTGGAATGGTCGAACAAGATAAAATCGCTGAACTCAGAGGAGCAGGAGCAGACGACTTCTTGCAAAAACCATTTGAAACTGATAAACTTATTGAACGATTATGCGTTCTCATGGACGTTGAATCGTTTGTTTAGTTGAAGTGAAACAACAATTATTCATAAGTTATACTCAACAACGTCTTTCGAGCCGGTGTGTAAACACCGGCATTTATGCCGCGCCGAATCCCGACGTGATTCGTTCCAGAACACCGAGGCGTTCCATGTTCCCGAACGCCGTCGGCGTTCAATTATGGTAGAAACGAATTGCCAACAAAACCACACAACTCCGACGGAGTTGAATTATGGTCACCGCTATTGAACCCCGAATGGGGTTCTGACGTTTTTGATGTTCGTGTTTCTACCATAATTGAAACCCGATGGGTTTCAGGACTTTGAAAACGTGACTTTATTGCTGGTGTTCAGTATATCAGCCGGAATGAAGACGTACTCGCCATTATGACGGTTTTCCGTTATATTTCCGTCAATACGCTCCCGCTGGTCGCTCCTTTCCGGCTCCTATGATTTTGTCTATTTCATCAAAATCGCAATTATGTATAATTTTTTTCGTGCTATTTCCTGCACTTTTCAATATCGACTTGCCATTTTTGGCGTGCTTCTGAGTGCTTTTCTTGTCGGCATTCTTTGGGGCGGAAATATTGGTGCGGTCGTTTATCCGATCACTGAAATATGTCTGAAACAGGGGACTTTCACTACTTGGATCGACCAAAATATAATCAAAACGGAAGAATCTTGCCGTATTATTAAAGAACAACTGAGACAACAAGAGGCGGCCAGTAATTCGACATCATCAAATACGATTCCTGAGGAGAATTCAATTTTTCTCAAAGAGTTACAAATAAAAGAATTATCGACGGAAATCGTAAAACTGGAAAGCTATCTCGCATGGATGCACTGGGCAAGACCTTATTTGACACAGTGGACTCCTGCGACTCCTTTTCGCACAGTTATTTTTCTAATGGCGATTATTCTCGTCGGGACGATATTGAAAATCGTTTTCCTAGTTTTGCACAGCTATCTTTCTGCGTGGATTGCCCAGACAACTGCGATGGAAATTCGGGAAGATTTTTTTCATGCAATTCTCAATTATGAAGTCAATTACTTCAATCGAGAAGGCATCTCCGACACAATGAGCCGATTCACAAATGACATGAGTGCATTGACTGGTGGGATAAATATCGTTTATGGGAAAATTGTACGAGAACCAATTAAAATGATTGTATGTCTCGCTCTCGCAGCATGGATCAATTGGCAACTACTCCTTTTGACACTCATTGTTGTACCAATTGCGGCACTTTGTATCAGATGGCTCGCCAGATCAATCAAACGAGTTGTGCGTTATTCTCTCGAAGAAATGGCCAATTTGTATGCACGACTCGAAGAAGCATTTCGCTCAATTCGTGTTGTCAAAGCATTCACACAGGAATCCTTTGAACAAGAACGCTTTCACAAAACCAACCAACTTTTTCGAGACAAAGCGATAAAAATCGCCAAATATGAATCGCTCGCAAATCCAGTGACAGAACTCTTTGGAATTGTAATGATTTGCGTGGCAGTCGTGGCCGGTGCATATTTAATGATGAGTCCATCGACACACCCCACTTTTTCGGCCCCAGTCTCAGTTGGAATGCTCGTCGTTTTTTTCGCATTACTGGCGGGCGCAGCAGACCCAGCACGCAAATTATCCGACATATTCACGCAATTTCAGTCCGCCGCCGCCGCCTCAGATCGTATTTATGCACTAATTGACAGGCCTGTTCCGATTTTCGATCCAAAAGAGCCGCGCATCCTTCCCAAATTTGGAGGAACACTCCAATTTGAACATGTCGGATTTTCATATCACGCAGATCGCCCCATTTTACATGACATAAATTTATCGATTCCATTCGGAGAATGTGTGGCAATAGTCGGGCCGAGCGGATGTGGAAAAAGCACGCTGCTCAACTTAATTCCACGTTTTACCGATCCAACAAAAGGACGTGTTTTATTCCACAATATCCCACTCGTCGAATTAGCAATGCGAGATATTCGCAAAGAAATCGGTATTGTAACACAGGACCCCATTTTGTTTAACGACTCCGTTTTGAATAACATTTTATACGGATGCCCAACTGCTTCGCGCGCAGAAGCAATTGAAGCGTCCAAAAAAGCATTTGCACATGATTTTATCGAAAACGAACTACCAAATGGATACGACACGCAAATCGGTCCAGCTGGTGGACAACTTTCCGGCGGACAACGACAACGAATTTCATTGGCACGCGCCATTCTGCGAAATCCAAACATCTTTCTTCTCGATGAAGCAACAAGCCAAATTGACGTGCAAAGTGAACGAATGATTCATGATGCACTTACCAAATTCAAACAGGGACGCACAACAATCATGATCACCCATCGACTTTCCGCGCTCGAACTGGCTGATCGAATCGTCGTGATGGAAGAAGGCAATATCACCGCTGTTGGAACCCATCAAAACCTCTTGGAAATTTCAGAATACTATCGAAAATCGTTCTAAAAACATTCTAAAAACGGTAAATCTAATTGCCGAAAATTTGTCATTTAACCAAGAAAGACATCATCAGAAGATTTTCTGACATCGCTTCGGACATCGCTTTGTAATGATTGTGACGAAAAGCCGCCGTTTCACCTTCAATTTTGAGGCGTTTTTGGAAAAATAGATGCCACTGTTCCAAAAATTAGGTAGTTTGTGCGAGCAGGTCTATTGACGATTCCAGTAAGCTGGTGTATGATACTATGCGATAGAAATTGTTGCTAACATTGCTATTGTCATTATTGTCAAAGGTTGTATGATTCAATTCCGCACGTTTGGAATGGTTTCGGTTTTCGCGGCCTTTGTTATGTATACGGATACCAGACCTGCATTATGAATCCCAGCGAAGTATTACGAATCGTTGATGTGATCCATCGAGACAAGCGGATCGACAAGGAAATCGTCTTTGTCGGCGTGGAGGCTGCTATTGCCACTGCCGCACGAAAGCAGTATGGCGAAGATTCGTCTGTCATCATCCATGTTGATCGAGAAACCGGTGAAATTACCGGATTTCGGAATGGTGAACCGCTCGATCCGAAAGAATTCGGAGAGCGGATCGGCGCGCAAAGTGCCAAACAGGTCATGATTCAAAAGATCAAAGAGGCCGAACGAGATGCCGTATATGAAGAAAACCGACAGCGCATCGACCAACTCGTTTCTGGAATCGTGCAGCGCAATGAAAGTGGTGTCACGACTATCAATCTTCCCGGTGTCGAAGCGGTTTTGCCCCGCAGTGAACGACTTCCCGGCGAAATGTTTCGTACAAATGATCGACTTCGAGCCGTCATTATCGACGTGAAAAAGGTCGGAAATCGTGTCCGCGTCGTTTTGAGCCGAATTCGTCCTCTTTTCGTTCAACGCCTTTTTGAACAGGAAGTCCCTGAAATACAAGACGCTGTTATTGAAGTTAAAGGTGTTTCTCGAGAGCCTGGTTATCGCACCAAAATTGCCGTTTACAGTGCTGATACTCGTATTGACTCAGTTGGCGCATGTATTGGAATGCGAGGAAGTCGCATTAAAAATATCACCGAAGAATTAAACAGTGAGCGGATTGATGTCATTGCATGGAATCCTGACATGCAAATTTTCATTCCGAATGCGCTCAGGCCCGCCGAAGTCGATGAGGTGATACTTTGTTCCATGCTCGGACGAGCCATCGTTCTTGTTAGACAAGATCAGAGGTCGCTGGCAATTGGGAAAAAAGGACAAAATGTTCGATTGGCCAGCAAATTATGTTGCTGGGATGTCGAGATTATGACGCGTGAAGAGTTGGAAGCCGACATCGAAAAAGCCGTCGAAGGATATGCGCTTATTGAAGGAGTGACATCCGAACTTGCAGACCGATTAGTTGGCGAAGGTTTTCTCTCTTTCGCCGATCTTTCAATCATCGAACCAAATGATCTGGCCCAAATGGGAGATATTTCCATCGAAGCTGCTGAGGCAATCATCGAACAGGCAGATCGATTTGCAGACCGCGAAGAAGAATACAAAGAAGAACAAAAAGGACGAAAAACCGAACAGATAGTCGATGATTCCGAAGCTGAGGAGATCGATAGTTATGATTCCACGCAGGGAGACGACAATCAAGTCGGATAGCTGCGATGACTCTTTTTATCACACAGACAAGGAAGTTTTTATGTAAATTTTTCATATCATTTTTATTTTGGAGAGACTCGAGAATTGGCCATCCGAATTTATGCGCTCGCACAACAGCTCAAAGTCGAAGCAAAGACGATCTTCGATTCCCTCAAACATCTTGGAATTGAGGGAAAAGGTTCTGCGCTGGCTGCGTTGAACGACGACGAGGTCGATTTAGTTAAAGCGGCTCTCCAAAAATCTGCTTCCAAACCTGCCATAGTTGCCACTTCTTCGCCTGATGTGCCTTTTCAGCGACCGAATGCCAGTTCTCAGGGGAAAAAAATTCCCGTTCTGACACCGTCTAACTCTCGCATGAAAGCGGGAGTCACACATGCTGCCAAAGAAGATGTCGATGTGTCTTCTGCCGGTAATACTGAGTCAGATATACCAACAGCATCGGATTCGGCTCACAGCGACAGTGAAATATCAGCTCCAATCAGCGATGTTTCGCCCGAACCATTGCCCGAGAAAGAAACTGAATTATCAGAATTGCCAGAATCGACATCGAATCATCCAGTTCCTCATGAAAATGTCGAGACGATTGAACCGGAGCTGAAATCAGAGGTCGTGAATGAAGGTGATGCAAGATCATCGGAACATTCATCATCACCAATAACATCGCCTTCATTAGAATCAACAACATCAGGTCACACGCTTCCACCGCCGATTGGTCATATTGACTTATCAACGATTTCTGGGCCGGGGCGCGGCTCTTCCCAAAAAGGGGCGAGTCCTCTGAAAGCGTTTCGCAAACGAACATCAGATTCAGTTTTGCCTCCTCCGGTCGAACCCGTTTTGCCAGTGGAGCCGGCTGAACCGTCTCCCGAGTCAGCTAGTTCTCCAGTCACAACAGGCTTTTCCTCTCCTGGACACGCCGCTTCAGTGAGACGTGATGATTATCATGGACCACTCCGTGTGATTCAAGATAAAATTCCTAATCTTGATTCACGCCGTCAAAAAATGGATGGTGACAAGTCAACTGGAAATCCTCCTGCATCTCATCCAAAAACATCCGGTGGTGTTGCCGTTCGGCTTGCTCCGATCCCAAAGGCACCTGTTTCAAAGGCATCTAAATCGAAAGAGCCTGCGCCGCAGAAACCTGACATGAAACTCCCGCCGGAGTTGATTCGTGATACGTCCGTTGGTGCCGCCAAACATCTCGAAGATCACATTCGCAAACATGATGAACGTCACAGAATTAAAGAGGAAGAGCGACGTGCAGGCGATTCCAAAAAGCCTTCAAAAGGCAAAATCATCATTCCACCTGCGGAATTTGATGGTCGTATTTCTGGAAAAGGTGGTGGGAAAAAGCGAGATGTGATGGATTTGGCGCACCCGTCCGCTCTGGAGGAAGCAAAAAAACGAAAACGTGGTTCGACGTTTCAAAAAAATCGCAGCGACTCCGATGATGAAAACGCCGTTCTTCCACGTCAGTTAAAGCGTATTAGAAATCGAGGACGTTCAATCGCAAATACTGCCGCGCCAAGAAAAACAGACATTGTGCTGCAACTCCCATGTTCAGTGAAGCAATTTGCCGAACAAACCGGTTTGACTGTGGCCATGGTGATTAAACGCCTTTTCGAAATAGGCATCCCAGCCATGATCAATACACAACTCGATTTGGAAGGAGCTGAACTTTTGGCGGAATCTTTCGATATTCGTATGTCAGTTCGTGATCAGGTTTCGCTCGAAGATCAACTTGTAACTTCATTGTTCGACATCCAAGATGATCCAGCTTCTCTCGAACCACGCCCAGCAGTTGTCACCGTTTTGGGACACGTCGATCATGGAAAAACAACGCTCCTCGACAAAATTATTGGTTTGACTGTCGCATCAGGTGAAAAAGGTGGAATCACACAGCACATTCGCGCTTATCGAGTCCACATGCCAAGTGGCGAAGATATTACTTTTGTTGACACGCCCGGACACGAAGCATTCACGGAAATGCGCGCTCGTGGTGCAAATTGCACCGACATTGCCGTACTTGTGGTGGCCGCCGACGATGGTGTCATGCCACAAACGGAAGAAGCAATTTCGCACGCAAAAGCCGCTGGTGTGCCAATTATCGTCGCTCTCAACAAAATGGACTTGCCCGGTGTCAATCCTGATCGTGTTATTCAGGAATTAGCCGCAAATGACCTTCTGCCAAGTGAGTGGGGAGGAGATGTCGAAGTAGTGCGATGCAGTGGTTTATCGGGAATGGGCATCGATGATCTTCTTCGCACAATTCAAGTCGTCGCTGAAATGAACGAATTGAAAGCAAACCCAAACAGACCAGCAACTGGCGTGGCTCTCGAAGCGGAAATGCAGGCAGGACAGGGAGTCGTTTGCAAAGTTCTCGTGCAAAATGGAACTCTCCGAACGGGAGATGTCGTGCTCTGCGGAACTGCTTTTGGACGTGTTAAAGTAATGTATGATGCTCTCGATACAAAGCGTGTGATTGAAGAAGCCACACCATCTTCGGCGGTGAATTTGCTCGGTCTCGATGTCGCACCAGGAGCAGGAAGCCGTTTTTGCGTCCTCGATGACATTTCGTCTGCCAGAATAATTGCCGAACAGCGACTATCGCATGAACGCAAAAGTGAATTGGTCGATGTGCAGACGCATGTTACTTTGGAAACATTATTCCAGCGAATTACTGCGGCCCAAACGATTCAGACATTAAATGTCATTATTCGAGCCGATGTTCGCGGGTCAATTGAAGCAATTCGCAAAGAACTCAGCAAACTCGATCATCCCGAAGTAAAAATTAAAATTTTGCAGGCTTCTGTCGGCGGAATTACAGAGGCCGATGTCCAGCTCGCTGATGCCTCCGATGCCATCATCGTCGGATTCAGCGTCGTTCCTGATGAAAATGCACGAGTCCTGGCAGATCGAAAGAAAATTCAAATTCGTCGATATGACATTATTTATAATCTGACTGCCGACATTAAAGCTGCTCTCGAAGGAATGCTAAAACCCATCGAACAGGTCAAAGAATTGGGACGCGCATTGGTTCAGAAAGTTTATGTTATTAGCCGGGTCGGATCAATTGCCGGATGCCGAGCCATTTCTGGGACGATTGAACGTGATTGTCGCATCCGAATCATTCGGGACAGCCGTATTATCGGAGAATATCCACTCGACTCATTGAAACGTGAAAAAGACGATGTGAAAGAAGTTCGAGAAGGATACGAATGTGGCATGAAACTGAAAGGTTTCAATGATCTAAAAGAAGGCGACATCCTCGAAGCATATAAAATTGAGGAAGTTGCGCGAACATTCTGATTCTGCATCCGCAATAAAACACACAGTATCCGTTCACGGAAATTGTGTGTTTTTTCATACAAACCCGCCAACTTACGTTGGCGGCTCGCCGAATGAAACCGCCGACTTGCACCGGCGGGGGATCGCCAAACATAAACGCATGACTATTTCGGCAAAATCACATCGACGTTTTCATTAAACGAAACATGTTGCACAGGGCCGTCGTTGATTTTATAGGCAATTCGCAATGTTTTCACCACTCCATTTTCTGGATCAGTAAAAACATCATTATATTTTTTGCCATCTAAATCAATGAAACGAGTTCCATTAAACAATTCGAGAATTTTTGGAAGTGTATTCATCCGCTTCTCTTCGACTTGACTTCCGTAGTTTGATGCGACAATCTCAACTTTTAGTGAACCTCGTTCCTGTTCGACTTCCTTCAAAACGACCTCTTTTTTATATGGTGCAAGTGCCATATTTTGATTGAAATTCGGGTCGATATTCGGTTGTAACCGCAATTCACCACTTATTTTCGTAGTGTCGCCGTCTTGTCGCAGGTCGAATCGATTGATTCGCGGTGCTGTTCCAATTCGAGGCCGAATCGGAGGAATCGTTTCGACCGTTTTCGAATAAGGATCAAACATATCACGAATTTCCTCATCTCCCAAGAAAGGTCCATTACAATCGACCCACGCAATCAAGCGATCCAAGTCTTCTCCCGTCACTTTGACTCCATTGTGCTCTCCACTCATCGCATTGTGAATCAATGTGCTGACCGGCGAATAAGCAGAATAAGGAGGCAGTGTTTTCAAATTATCAGGATCATTTGTGCCATATCCTTCGACAACAAATAGCCCCGCAATGTTTTTGGGAACATTTCGCTCATCTCGTTGCTTCGCACCACCCCACGGAGTCGCACCAGAAACCATCGTGTAATAAGGTTCATAAAATGGACTGATGTCGTTTGGTCTGTGATAAACCCATCCCCACCAGCCATGGGTCGATGGACGATAAGTCATATTCAGTTTTTTGAACGCATCATGTTTGGGGTCCTGATGACATTTTCCGCAGTGTTTATCGAGAACAGGCTGCACAAAACGTGCATAACTTATACTTTCTTCTGCTCCCCAGGCGGGCGGAGTCAGTGCCGTTTTTCCCTGCCTGAGTGCTTTTGGCATTTGAGCACCTGCGGTTCCTTGATTAGCTTTTGTCGCCATATTCGTTTCATGGCATCCAAAACAGCCGCGTACTTCGCCCGGCATTACACTGGCGAAAGACCGCATGACATGAATGGCACGTCCTTCTTTATCAAGCATTTGGAAAATGAGGGCTTCGCCCGGCGGAACATCAAATGCGACACTGCCATCCGGTTCAATCGGAATCGTTCCAAGAATTCGTTTCACACCATCTGCCTGAAAGACACTCACTGCGGGGCCATCGTGTTGAACCGTTTTGTGCCACGTCGTATATGTTTTGGGGTCCATCTGAATGACGCGGAGGGATTTGCCTTTCTCTTTCAAAATAGCTGGGGCATTATCAAAGACATCATTACTGTACAAAGTGCCATGTTTCGGCTTTTCGCCTTTTCCTATTTCTGGCCATTCGACCAAATCAGGCCGGGCCGGCGGAACAGCGCGAGATTTCAGAGGCATCGCATAATACGCATTATGTTTTCCTTTGTGAATCAATTCTTTGTTGCCATATACATCCATCATATAAAGGCGGAAAAACCATCCATTATCGGAGCCATTATACAAAAGTCCCCCTTCTCGAGCAGAAGCGAGAAAGTATTCGTCTGAAAGTGGAAATGGCGATTTGTATGCGTAAAATTTGCCCGATTCATGATAATCAAATTCTGGACTCGGATCGTTTGGGCCATTTCCGACTTCCGGCCACGGAGCTTCTCGTGTGATGCGACTCAGTCCATTTGGATAATCGAGACCTTTCGTCGGATCAATTGTCCCGATACTTCCATCGAACCAAGCATGATGTCCCATTCCGACGAACATAACTTTGTTGCTATTTGGAATTGCACGAGCTTCGCCAAGTAAGTCAGGCCAAACACTTTGGTTTCCCCAAAAAATTTGGATGTTTGTGCCGTCTGGATTGCTTGTCCAGAGACTTTGAACACGCCAGAGAGCTTTTTCTGTATATTCCCAGCGAGTAAAGATGACACGACCATCATTCAAGAGCGAAGGAAGATATTCCGGTTCGCCATTTGCCGAGATGACATAAATGTTTTTGCCATCACCATCGCAGCGAGACATCGCAAAAGAGTGGGTCATCGGCATACAACGCACATAAGAATGTTGGCGGCTGGAACAAAACACTATTTTCCCATCTGGACAATAAATTGGGTCCAAATCGTCATAATCGCCGAACGTCAGTTGTTTCAAATCAGAACCATCTGCATTGACTTCATACAAATGAAAGGATTTTTCGCCGGCCGGCTGGAAGCTAAATAGAAGTTTTTTGCCATCGAACGAAACATCGGGCCGCCAAAAACTCCCTTCATTTCCGGTCAGAACATCGACGACTTCGCCGCCTGGATTCAAACCTGTAACAAGAAGACGACCGCCTGATTCTGCCATAAAACCATTTCTATGTCTGGCTTCGTGCCCCCATTCATCTGTGGCATCGCCCTGTTTTCCTTTCGGATATGGATTATCGATCAGGACGATTTTATCGAAGTCGATGAGTGGGTTTTTGAAAACAATCTCTCGTTTGACACGACGAACGGCAAGATAAAATTCCTGAGCTTTTTCGGATGTTTCGGTGGTCGATTCGATTTTTTTCATAATTTCGTCCAAAGCAGCGAGTTCTGCATCTAATTTCGGTGCTTTTTCGAGGAGGGCGATTCTGGCAGCTAATTCGCGTCCCCATTTAATTTCTTGTTTTGCGCGATCAAAAGTCGGATTGTTGTCGCATTGAAAAAGCCAGTCTGCTTCGAGCTGCGTCATTCCCACGTCGGAAGATGGAGTTGCTTTGGTATTCGCTGAAACCTGCGGCGAGTTGACATCTAACAACGATGCAATGAACAAGGCAAATAGAAGTGCAAAATATCGCATTGTAAAACCTTTCAATAAATTTAGAGTTTGGAGCGCGAATTCATCCACGCCTTTTTATTTTTTATTTTTTGGATTTTGGAAGTCTCGGATTACGCGGGACTCGAATGTCATTCGTGTGTCGTCCCGACTTGACAGTAAATGTCAGTGGCGTAGTCGATAGATCAGTATATTCCACTGCAATCATCGGAATCGAATTACCTCCTTGATCCAACATCGGCCCCTGTATGTAAATTTTGTAGTCACCATGCGGAATGCCCTCGCCATCGCTGAACAGTCCCATGTCGTATTTACCATTGACAATGAATCCACGTCCACTAATCGCCCCATTGTCATAAAAAACGGCACCTATGTCAATAGGTTCTCCGTCGTCAAAAGAAATTGTTCCTGTTACTTTCGACGATGGGGCACCACAGCCAAGAAAACAGGCTGCAATCAAAAAACAGGCAATAAACAAAAGTTTTTTCATCATTGTTATGAGTGATATGGAGTTGTAATTTGTACATGAATCGTAAAACAGAAACCGCTGCATTAGCAATGAACTCGCTGAAAATAGTCAGATTTACATGGCCCCTCCGATTCCAGACTAACTCGGCGGGTTCTGACGATGGCTGGTTATCGCAGCACAATTTACGGAAGCGACAAACTGGAGCCATCTGCAACATCAGTATAAGCGCGCAAAACTGTCACCGATGTCACTGGCGAGACGGGATAAACCGAACCATCTCCCAAAAGAAAAATGCACGTTCCAACATGGTAACTGCCAAAAGCTGCCGAAGGACCAGTTGCCACATGATTTTGTCTCCAAAGTGTTCCGCCCACAGTGCCATCATTAGGAGATCGTGCAATAAAATCGGTTTCATTATGTGGATAACGTACTGCCGAAAAACCGGAGCCATTCGGTGTACCGCCTCGACCTGATTGGATGCCACAATCCCACACTCTCGATGTTGTTTCTCCCGTCATAACCCATACGTCTCCAGTAGCGGATCGACACTGACCAATCAGTCCCACAGGAATATGTTTTTCGCCGATGAGAAATTGATTGGATGTGCCATCAATCATTCGGCTAAATGTATCCCGAGACGACCAAGTGTTCTCATCACCCGCAGTCATTAACATGGCACCACGAATAGGTGTACATGGTCTATTTCCATGTTCGGTATTGGTAGTATGCGCTGTCCAGCGTATATTACCACCACCAACTGGAGCTGGAGTGTTCCAATCTTTTCTAAACACACCTGTGTTCACTGGTGTTCTATCTGCTGCAACAATTACTGCATAATCACTTGCTAAACCGTTCCAGGTGGCGGGGCCGGTGTCGTTAATTTGAGCCGCATCGCCTCCGCCTCGTCGAGAGGGGCATAAAAAGTAATGGGACTTTTTGCGATTGTTTTATCGGTCGCAGACAACGCATTAAACCACGCATCGCCGAAACTGCATTTGAATCCCTCGGTCGCAGTAGTGGTTCCGCGAGTCAAAAACCAATCATATAGGGCATTTTGCTCCATGAATGGCAAAATGAGAACCCAAAAAGAGGCTTTGTCGCTTCCCAAAGAGACTGGCAAAATACCTTCGCTGGCGGCACTTGCGAAGTTGTGGACACCGAGTCCTATTTGTTTGACGTGGTTCGTACACTGCATTCTTCGTGCGGCTTCACGAGCAGCTTGCACGGCGGGCAAAAGCAGGGCAATCAAAACGCCAATAATTGCAATGACAACAAGAAGTTCGACGAGAGTGAAGCCGATTTTTTGAATTCTTCGCCTTTTTCCCTTTTCACCTGAATCACCCTCTCCACTCATTCTAAAATTTTGGAGAAGTCTTGTAATAAAATTCGTTTTCATGTCTTCGTTCCTTTCATGGAAAAATGGTTTTTGTTTCACACCGCATCTGTGAAATGGGGAGAAACGAAACTTATACCTACTTTTTTATAAAAAGTCAATAGACAAAATAAAAAAGCGAAAATGAGTTCTCTTTTGCTTCTTGAAAAGTGGGTGCGGCACTCACGGATTTACGACTGCGAATTGAAGGGGAATCTTCAATTCAGGAACATCAGAGAGGCCTGTTTCGAGTGTGATGATTCCGAGACCGGACTCATCACCGCTCATGTAATTGCAGACGGGCGCGTTGCTCGGAATTTCCACCGACACAATATAAAAGAGTGATCGGTGACTTGTGCTGCTCACATCAGGACGTTTCAGTGTCACTTTGAGCCAATCAGGATTTATCGCTTTAATTTTCAAATCAACTTGATCAGAATTTGCGCCTGAAAAACGAATCGTGCCACTCCAGATCATTTTTTGTCCAACTGTCGCTGTTTTAAGACGGACCATTCCTGATTCGCGGTCATATCCCGATCCAGCAATTGAAATGGAGCCATCCACAATTTGACCGCGCGCCAAAAATTCTACTGATGGTTCACTTGAATAATTTGTTTTGACCTGAAATTTCTCTTGAAATGTTCCTATTGGCAGTCCCGGCTTCACTGTTACAACACCTTCATAAACGGAGTGAGCATTTTTATAAAGAGAATTTTCTTTTTCCAATTCCGATAATTCCGACGGAGTTAATACTAAATCGAAATGTTCTCGGTCATTCCAATTTGCGTCTGATAATTGCAAAGAGAGCGGTTCAGTTTCAAATCCAAAAATACGGAATGAAGCCGCACGAGTTTCCGATGCAGGCATATTTGAGAACGTGATTGTCTGCGGATTCAAAACAATTGGTGCGGTGAAAATTCCCTTAATAGAAAGGTAAATTTCACGATTGTTTGGATCATTTGTCACCACGACACCTCCCTGTGTATATGGCCCGGTCATTGCTCTTTCGGCATTATAATGAACAGTTGCAATACATGTTTCACCTGGCATCACACGTTTGCTCGAAAGATCAATTCCAGTACAAGAACACGAAGTACGATCTACTTCGAGTGTCAAAGGCGCAGTTCCGACATTTTTGATGACGAATTTATGTTCTCCTTTGTCTTTCACATCTCGAAGTCCAAAGTCGTAAGTTGTCGTTTCCAAAAATGCTTTTGCATCAGGATTTTCCGTTCGTTTCACAATTTCTCGGACGAGTTCGGAATGTTTTTTGTGCTCTAATTCAGGATTCCAACCATTGACACGGAGTCCGACAAATGAGGCTCCGAGACCAATCAAGACCCCCAATAACGATGCGACAAAAAGGACAAACACAGTAGAACCGATGATATTATGGTGTTTGGTCATTGTTCTAATTTAGTAAAAAATGGGAAAAAACGGATTTTCGATTTTTATTGAAGCGTGACAGGACGTTTTCCCAAAATCACGTCTTTTATCACGATTTTGCCATCTCGAAGTATTTCGATTTTTTCGCTTGTCCCTGGTTTTGAGAGAATAATCAAGTGTGACAAGTGGAGTGGACTCCGAATTTCAGTTGTTCCCCATTTGAGGAGAACATCGCCTTCTTCGATTCCCGCCTCTCTGGCAGGCGAATTTGGAAAAAATCCAGCGACGAGCACACCTTTTTGAGAATTCCATTTTTGAGCAGTTACAACATCATTTGGCGTTTTATTCATAAAAATACCGAGCCAGCCATGTTCCATGGCACCATATTTTATTATTTCCTCATAGACTTTTTGGGCAAGTAAACTTGGAATGGCAAAACCAATTCCAAGATTTCCGCCGGTCTGAGACAGAATCGACGTGTTGATTCCTATAAGTTCACCATGTAAATCGACCAGCGCACCACCGCTGTTTCCCGGATTTATGGCGGCATCTGTTTGTAAAAATTCCTGCACTCGTACTTTTGACTGAGGAGCCGGATTAAATCTATCCATCGCACTAATAATTCCCGACGTGACTGTTTGGCCCAAATCAAACGGATTTCCAATTGCGATGACCAAATCTCCGACTTCCAATTCATCACTATTTCCCCATCGAATTGCTTCCACTGTATTAGGAGCATCAATTTTGAGAACAGCCAAATCAGTTGCTGGGTCCTGCCCGATCAGCTGGACCGATTCGATCACACGGCCATCATTTAATTGCACACTGATCGACTCAGCTGATGTGATGACATGCCAATTGGTTAATATATGTCCTTCGGCATCGACAATGACACCACTCCCGATTCCGCCGGAGCGCAGAGTCTCCGTTTTCGACAAATCGGATTCGTCGTGTGATTGATTATCATCCAAAGAAAGATTATGCGGCAAATTTGCAATCTTGATTTTGGTCCGAATTCCGACCACCGATGGTGCGACTGCTTTTACGACCCAAGAAATACGTTGTTCTGACGCAGGTAATTCTGAGAGAAGTTTTTTGGCAACTTCCGCTTTTGCTCGTTCAGCTCCGCGATTTAGTGAATAGGTGATTTCTTCGGCGAGCCAAGGAATCATTGTCACTCCGAAAACAAAAACGAGCAGAAATAAAAACCATGATATTCGTCTCTTCGACGAACTCGGAAGTGTCGAATTTGATGGCGAATTCGATGGCGAATTCGATGCCGAATTGAGTGGCGCATAATTAACAGGACAAGTCGATTGAAAATCGGAAGTCAAAGCAGACCGACAATCACAGGGAGTTGACGTGTTCGAATCAATGCCATTGGAAAATGGCGAAATCGAAAATGGGGATGATGAATCTTGATTTTCCGGCTCCATTTTGTATTCCTCAAATCTAATAGTTCAAAAAGAACTGATGTGGTCTAAAACATCCTCCCCTGTCACACAGCAAAATTGTCGTTAGTTGTTATACTATAAAAAGGACAAAATGTCGCTTTTTGTTGTAACAAGTTTTGTGAAAACGGGTCGAAAAAAATTTTCATTGGTTTTTGCTGTTGTACAAACCGTCAATGCACTCCATTCGGTCGCTCATTTCCGGCTTTTATTTCGTCAATTCCATTAAAATCGGCAAATTTGTTGCGGTCTGATAAACAGCCCAGTCTGCTGCCGTTCACTGTTGTATAACTCGCAATTATATTATAAAATTATACAGAGATTCATCAGTGCGTCAATGTCTGCGCGAATGGCGTTTATCCACCTTTCTTAGAAGGCGGGATAAACTTCCACGACCACCGAATTGGGCCGAAACAAATACACGATGAATCGGAAAAAATGACAAAAAAACTTTCACGATAATAACCTGCTTGAAAATAACATGATCGAAAATAACATGCACGAAAATAATATGCACGAAAACTCCCACAAAAACATGGTTGATTTGGGAAATGTCCAACACGATTTGGGACGCGAAAATCGATGTGGGTTTCCCGAAGTGATTTATGGCGAAGGAAAAACGAAAGAGACAATTCTCCACATTTTTCATTCGATGGCGATAAACGGAATTGATGGATTTGCCACACGAATTGACGAAGAAAAGGGGCGATTTCTCGAAGAGCATCTGCGCAAAGACGGGCATTTTGTCCGGTGGAATCAGACGGCTCGAACCTTTCGACTATTGAAAAAAGAAGATGATTTAGATGAAACTAAACAATCAAAAATTGTCGATGAGACGGAATATAACAAGAGTACGAGTAATCATGGTCTCATTGCTATTCTCTCAGCAGGAACCAGCGACGCACCAGTCGCAGAAGAAGCACGAGAAACGGCTCTTTGGAGTGGTGCGAATGTTCTTTTCATCCAAGATGTTGGAGTTGCCGGACCGCATCGACTTCATGCAAAATTGCCACAGATTCGAGAAGCAGACGTTGTTATTGTTGTTGCTGGAATGGAAGGTGCTCTTCCGAGTGTCGTTGGTGGCTTTGTTTCCGTTCCTGTCATTGCCGTTCCGACCAGTGTCGGATATGGTGCGAGTTTCGGAGGACTCGCCGCACTCCTCGGAATGTTGAATAGTTGTGCCTCAAATGTCACCGTCGTCAATATCGACGCAGGATTCAAAGCCGGTTATGTTGCCGGTCTTATTGTAAAAAACAAGAACGCGCAAATATCAAATCAAAACAAGTAGGAAACAGTAAAAAATCTAAAACTGTGAACGGACACGTTACTTTTATCGCTATTATTTGTCGGTAAAATTGTCAAACTTGCTTGTGGACTGAATTAAAAAGCAGTCCGATAACAAGTTTTCTATTTTGTTGAAATTGACAAAATAGGAGCCGGAAAGGAGCGACCAAAGGGAGCGTATTGACGGTTTTTGTTATCTAACCGTTTTCGCAAAAATAAACTTGTTAGCAGACTGAAAGAAAAAGCCAAACGTATTTTCTCCAGTTGACTCAGGTCATGTATTGTGTATAATCAGTATAATTGACCAGCTCAGCAATAATTTTTTTTACGATGCCAACAACACAAATGATACGAACCCGATTTGCCCCAAGTCCCACTGGATATTTACATATTGGTGGTGTCCGCACTGCACTTTTTTGCTGGCTTTTTGCACGAAAACACGGCGGCCAATTTCTGCTCCGAATTGACGACACCGACGCACAACGAAATGTCGATGAGGCTTTGCAGCCGATTCTCGATGGACTCAAGTGGCTCGGAATCGACTGGGACGAAGGCCCCGAAATCGGCGGACCGCACGCACCTTATTATCAGTCTCAGCGAACAGAAAAATATCAGGCGGCTGTTGATGAACTGATTCGACGCGGCGCAGCTTATCGTGATTATGCAACTCCAGAAGAAATTCAGATCGAACGTGATGCGGCAGTTGCTGAAAAGAAAACATTCACTTATTCTCGAAAATGGATGGCCGAAAATCAAGAATCTGCACAAAAATTTGAAGCAGATGGCCGATCCGCCGTCGTTCGCCTCAAAATGCCTCGAACTGGAAGTCTTCAATTGGATGATTTAATTCGTGGACATGTGTTATTCGACTGGGCGACAGAACAAGACCACGTCATTCAGCGAGCAGATGGTTCTTTCATTTATCATCTCGCCAATGTCGTCGATGACCACGATTTTGAAATTTCTCACGTCATCAGAGCAGAAGAGCATCTATCAAACACGCCGCGACAAGTTTTCATGATCCAATCTCTCGATTATCCGCTCCCTCAATATGCGCATTTGCCTTTTGTTGCTGAACCTGGAAGCAAAACGAAATTAAGCAAACGAAAACTCGATAAATACTTGAAAAACAAAGATTTTGCAAAGCTCGTCGAACATGGCCGCTCAATTGCAAGTCGCATCGGAATTGAAACAACAGCAGATGGTTTCAATCCGGTAATCGTCGATTTTTACAAACGTGTCGGTTATTTGCCCGATGCCATCGTCAATTATCTCGCCCTGCTCGGCTGGGCACTCGACGACAAAGCGGAGTATTTCATGCCCAACGAATTGATTGATGTCTTTTCACTCGAAGGCGTTTCAAAAGGGGCCGCATCATTTGATCCACAAAAACTATTTTCGTTTCAAGAAAAGCACCAATTCCAACTTTCTATTGAAAAACGCGCTGAAAATTGCCGCCCATTTCTTGAAGCAGGACTGAAACAGGCCGAAATGTCGCACAGTATTCACTCGGACAAATCAGAAACGGTGAATCTGAATCAACTTGTGGAAGCAGCGGGAGATCGCATCAAAGTCGCAGGTGATATATTGGACTTTCTTGATTTCTATTATGCCGATGATTCTTTTCCATTTGACGAAGCCGCTTTTTTGAAACGAATACAAAATGATCCCGATGCAAAACGCCTCCTTTTATTGTATCGAGAAAAACTCGCAGCACTTTCTGAAACGGAATTTGTTGCCGCTTCTCTTGAATCGCAAATGCAGCAATTTATGGACGAACATCAAATCAAAGTCGGCCAAATTATTCACGCACTTCGTGTCGCTGTCACTGGAAAAGGAGTCGGACTGGGCATGTTCGAAACCCTCGCAATTCTCGGCAAAACTCGCACTCTCAAACGGCTTGATCGAACAACCGGACTCGTCTGAATCGTGAACAAATTCCATTGCATTGACAAATTGTTACTTGCACAATAAAATATGTATCATGCCAAAGAAAATACTTCTCGATGTTGACCCAGGAATTGTTGATGCGATGGTTTTGTGTCTGGCCGCATTCGATCCCACTGTCGAAATCGTCGCATTGACCAGTGTGGGAGGGAATGTTCCTGCCACACTTTCAGCAAAAAATTTGCAGCGAATTGTTGAATTTCTCGATCCGCCGCGACTTATTCGAATTGGAGTTGGAAGTGACCCAGACGGCGGGCCACTCGCTGATTCTCGGCATCTTCATGGAATTGATGGACTCGGAGACACACCACTTCCTGTCGCTGAATTACGATCTCCGCATCTGGCCGAAAAAGTAATCTGCGATGTTGTCAGAAGCGACCCCGAAAATGTGATGATACTTTGCATGGGACCACTCACAAACATTGCTCGTGCAATGACTCTCGATCCAGAATTGCCGAAAATGATTCGCCATCTTTATATCACTGGCGGGGCTGTTTCAGCGCGCGGCAATGTTACTCCGTGCGCAGAGTACAACATTTTTGCCGACGTTCACGCAGCACACAAAGTTTTCAAAGCTCACTGTACGAAAACGCTCATTCCACTCGATCTGACAAATCAAATCACATTCACTCTTGCTCATCTCGATCAGCTTCCAGACGCAAAATGGAAAATGGGCGAACTTTTCCGAAGTATGCTCCTTCCAGCATTTCGTGCTTATCGACAATTTTATGGAATCGAAGGAATTCAAATTCACGATCTCGTCACTTACTTGGTCATGACACACCCAGAGCTGGTCGAAACAAAGGAAATGGCGGCGGATATTGAAATATCAGGACGACTAACTCGCGGAATGACCGTTTTCGATCAACGAAACATCAAAGAGTGGCCGAACAATATCGATGTTGTACGAAAAATCGACCGCGAAATAGCCATCAATGTTCTACTAGATGGATTTCGAAATGCCGCCGAACAGATGGGAAAATGAATACGCTTTCATCTGCTGTATAAATTTGTGCAGAAAGCGGATTTTGGCGAGCCGTCGACGTAAGTCGGCGCGTTTGTATCGAACGCAATTCCCATAAACGCATCAATTTACCAGTGTTCAATCGCATACAACAAAATATTCACGCCAAGTGTCATCGCTGATTCTTCCGTGTAACCACGATAATCGAGTGAACAGGCACATTCGAGTGCGCAGCTAATGTCGTTCGGAGAAAATACGACGACCCAGCGAGAACCTAAATTGACACTCTCCGTTTTAGTGCCGCCAGTTGCATCATTTTGCATTACTTGCTTGATTCCAAATAATTCGGGAACGACTTTCCGAATTGGAGATGTCCGTTTTTTCCCAGCTGTCTGTTCTGGAATGCGCATTTCGAGTGTGTCAATTTCAAAGCCGCCATAATCGGACGAAAAAATCGGATCATCATGCGGAATCGGTTCGAGTTTCTGACCAGGAAAAATTTTCTGCATTTCTGTGCGAAAAGAGTCAGAAAAGATTTTTTCAGAACAAATCGAATTAGCAAAAAGAAATCCGCCTGATTGTAAGTGCGTTTTTAAGTTTGCTCGCTGAATGTCGGAAAACTGAAACGCACCTCGTCCGTGCATCGTTAAAATGGGATATTTGGACAATTCTGGATTTGCCGGATCGACAACATCGACACGAGAATCGCACGGCAAACCAAGTTTCATTTGAATCCACTGGAGCAAGTTCGGCATTGCTCGGGGAGCCGGATTCGATCCTCCGCCGTGATCGAGCAACGATAAAAAAAACTGACCTCGCCGTGAGTCGGTTTCCGGCCTCTTTTTTGAAACGGATTCGGCCACTTGATCTTTCGATTTCAATTCTCGATTGGTCGCATACGCCAAAATGTTGATGCCAATTCCCAAACCGGCATCAATTTGTCGCTGCACATCCATCGAATATGGTTCGCTCCTGTCAAAAATCTGAGCAACTTCCCAGAGACACGAAAGAGACGGAGCATTTGGTGCCGGCGGAACATAAATCACACTCGTTCGACAACCAAAATTTATCCCTTCAATCGAACGAATTAAATCTGGTTCTATCGCCACTTCTGCACTCCAAATCGGATGCGTCTGTTCCAACAGTGCCAATTCATATCCCGGCTCTGGAAAGACTTGCTGCATTAACGCACGAAAACCGGAATCAAACGATTCGTCTTTCGAGTGAGCTTCGGCCATGATAAAACCACCTTGTTCGACATATTCGCGGAGCTTTTTCGCCATAATTTCCGTTTCCGCATCCGTTTTGGGGAGCGGCGTTTTGTTGCCTGAAAAATACAAAACGGGAGATTGAAGCAAATCGTCAACAGATGCGTGTTTTAGTACAATATGCTGCCACGTCAAATCCAACTTCCACTCTTTTTCCACGAACGATGTCAAATTATTCATATCATTCGGATGCAGATTCCACGACGAATTATCCAAATACTCGACTTTCGAGAGGAGCACAGGACGGCGGCCTTTCGAAAGAAAAAGAAGAGCAAATGCCGTCGCCACTTCCTCGCCGTCTCCAGAACCGGACCATTTCCCTGAAATTGGATCGCAGAGTTGAAGTAGTTTTTCAGTTCCTTCTCGATACCAATCATGCTCATCAATGAATCGGCTATTTGTCATGCGACCAACTCGTTCGAGTGCATATAAATAGTAATAAAGCCAGCCTCCATAAGAGGGATTCTGCGAAACACTAAAATGCTTTCCGAGCCACTCAATTCCTTTGGTTATTTTCGATGCAGACGGAGAATGTGGATTCGGACGACAGATTATTACATTATTTTGTACAGAAACACCACTGCTTTCCAATTCGCCGGATGTGATAATTAGACTCGCAATTCCCGCGCAGGTCATGCTTCCTCGTCCCGATCCGCTCCCTTCTTTGCCAGTGGGCATGTATCCCCACGAACCATCTTTGTTTTGAGTGTTAAACCAGAATCGATGCGATTGTTGCCAAACATCACGATTCACTTTCACACCAACTCGTTCAGCTTCATAAAGAGCGAGAACCGAAAACTGCGAATTGGAAAGATCACTCGTCCCTGATCCGGGACTATAATGCCATCCACCATTTGACAATGAATCTATCCGAACTTGATTTTTCACAATCATGTCAACATTTTGCCGAATGAGCGGCAAATCTCGTTCCGGTTCAACGAGGCAAAATGCCATTGTTTCAAGAGCGAGTGAATAATTTCGCCCTGATGCGACACCGGGAAATAGTCGCAAATACTGAAGTCCTCTTTGAATGGCGGGATCGTCTTTGGAAACCCCGCAGCTTCGCATAGCTATAATTGCAAGTGCCGTCATTCCACAGCGTTCGCTCCCTGCCTGTTCGAGCCATTGTCCATCAGCGTTTTGCTTGTTTTTAAGAAATCGGACACCTCGTTCAATCGCGCGGGCAACTTCGGCGGGATCAATATCCTGCGCAAAAAGAATTGTTTTGCCGAAAAAAATCGAAAAAAGAATAAGCGGCAAAACAAATATGTGCCAACGAAAACTTTTCATTTGCATTTTTGGTAACGAAAAGGCATCTGGGATGAAACCGCTTTCAAAAAAATGAATTAGAACGATGTCATTGACCGAAAGTGTTCGAGGCGGAGGTCAATATCACGACGAGTAATCTCTTTGAATCGATCCAAACTGAATCCTTCGACGCAGAAACTGGCGACAAGTGTTCCATATACGAGAGCTTTCTTGATCGATTCGGCATCGAGATGAGCTGTCGATGCGAGATATCCCATCATGGCTCCCGTGAATGAATCGCCCGCACCAGTCGGATCGACGACTCGTTCGGTTGGAAAAGCCGGAATAACATACATTTCTTTCTCGCTCACAAAGAAAGCACCATGTTCCCCTTTTTTCACGACAACAAATTTGGGACCCATTTTTAGAATGGAACGTCCGGCGGAAATCGTGTTTCGTTCTCCGGTGAGAAGTTTCGCCTCGCTGTCATTCAAAACGAGGCCGTCAATTCGTTGCATGAGTGCGTCCAAATCACTGCGGGCAATGTTGATCCAGAGATCCATCGTGTCGGCCACAATTAAATCGGCTTTCTGAACTTGGTCCAAAGCCTGCATCCCAGAAGTGGGAGTTCCATTGGCCAAAAATACGAACGATGATTTTTTGTACGACTCTGGAAGTTTCGGCTGAAATTCGCCCAATACATTCAAATGCGTTTCGAGTGTTTCACGATCATTCATGTTATCGAAATACTTTCCGACCCAGCGAAAAGTTTTGCCGCCCGGCACGATTTCAAGTCCGGCTGTGTCGATTCCTTGTTTTTGAAACATGGTCGTGATTTCACTGGGCCAGTCATCTCCAACAACACTCACCAGTCGAACGCCGCCAAAAAAACTTGCCGCATAAGAAGCAAAAGTGGCAGAACCACCCAATATATTTTCTCTCGTTTCTGTGGGAGTCTGAATCGAATCAAACGCTGTCGAACCAATAACAAGAAGGGACATGGATTTCAAATGGAAAAATGATTATGAAAATATCAAAAAATTACATGACACCATTATACATTGAAATTACCCAAAGTCAAGATTGACGATCCGGTGCGTGAGCACAGGCATTTGATCCGCGAGTTTGTTTCGGCGAGCCGCCAACGTGAGTTGGCGGGTTTTGTTTGGCATCGGAATTCGTCCCCGAACACCGACGGGATTCGGGAGGGTCGCTCCAATGGGGCTTTGAATTTTTATTGTTACACGACTCCCCAGTGCTGCGACTTCGAGCCGGTGCGTGAGCACAGTCCGATAACAAGTTTTCTATTTTGTTGAAATTGACAAAATAGGAGCCGGAAAGGAGCGACCAAAGGGAGCGTATTGACGGTTTTTGTTATCTATACCATCGCCCGCCAGAAACTGCCGTTTACTAATGTAAGAAAATCTGATAGAATATCCACTTTGAGGAAAGACATCTCATTTTTCAAGGAGGATAATTATGTTACATATTCAACTCGCGGATAACGTCGAGAAT
>JBOFGF010000276.1:0-24449 GCA_051649005.1 Thermoguttaceae bacterium
GTCCAATTTCGACATTGACTGGCCATCACTTTTCTTCGCGGCATCAGCAGATCACCTCTCGAAATCATTGGCTCGATTCAGCCAAAATGAATCCACATCCCAATTTATTGAGTGCGATTCCCCAAAATGGAGTACATCCACAAATGCTTTGTCCCAGCTGGCAGGAAATCACTGGCGATGCTGGATGGGGCGGAATTTTGGCCGCCACTGTGAAATCGGGAAAACCAGTGGCGATTGTTTTTCCGCCAGAAATTAATCTCCTCCCGCTTTTTGTCGAAGCCATCTCGCTCCTTCCAAATGAGCTTGTTTGGAAAGCAACTTTTTCAACATTTTATACGTCTCTCCCAGAATATGCCGTTTGTTTGTGGAAAGGTGTTTTGGCAGGATCGCCAGAATCCGAATTGCTATTAGCCAGCGACTCACACTTAATTATTGACCTCACAAAATCTCTCGGAATCGCACCAGATGGTCCGTATGTCGAATTTGCCCGACGAGGCTCCGATCAGGCCGTCCCCAAAAATGAAGTAGAAGATACTTTTTTTCAGGAAGAACCCTCTGCATTTGAACATTTCGATTCAGAAACGACTCCAATTCCCGACGTGTACACTTCAATGCCGCGAAGTGAATTGGGAAGTCAAGAAGATATCGAGCGATTCGCAGCTTTTGCGGCAATGACGCAGAATAATCCAGCAACAAATGGATCTTTTGACAATCCTCGTTTTGGAAAAAGACTCAGTGCGAATAGTGGATTTTCCGACTTGCTAAATCGCATCCTGAACATGCGATCCAAAAACGCTTTTTACGCAATTTATGGCATCTCTTTTCTCCTCGTTTTGGTCTTGCTCTGGCTCGTTCTTGGGCAACTGGGAGTATTTTCGACAAAGACAGGGGCAAAAAAAAGCCAGCAGGCTTCTTCAAATAACACTGAAATTTCAAATAAACCAGTCGATCCTGCTCCTCTGCAACTCTCACCAGCGCAAATTGAAGCGGAAAAAGCGAGATTGGCAAAAGAAGCGGAAGAACTTCATATAAAAGAACTAGAACGAATCGAGGCAAAATGGCGAGAAGTGGAAGAAAAAAATGCCGAAACAGCAAAAAAACTCCGTGACTTCTTGCCGCTCTTTGATGCACCGAAGTTTTTAGCAATGTCCACTCCCATTTGTGAAGGAGTCGGCAATGAATTGCAACTCACGCCGCCGGAGGCCAAAATATACACCGAATTTGCGCCACTTTTTGAATATGGAACGGCTCTGAAAATTGATTTTGTGCCACTTTTCGATTTGCCCGATATTCGCATCGACACTGAAAAACAACCCAATAATTTCGATGCACAAACCGACATCGCCGCCGAACAATCGAACCTCGCAAGTGATTTGAGTAATCAAAACAAAACAAAAAATGAAAATGAAAAAGAAACAGACGTGGAAGCTGCTGATTTGACCTCCACTGATTTACATTTGCCGAAATTGAAAGAGTTTGCCGAACAAGACCGATTTGTTTGGATTGTTGGTGGAATTGACATGCACACAAATCATGCTGTTCCCATGTTTGAATTGACGTTGACCAAAGAAGGTCTCATGCTTCAGTGGCGGCTCGAAGGAATGGAATCACAGTATTTGAATGAAACACTGATCACTTCACTCGGTTCGATCCGCATTTCTCTCGATGCGAAAACGAATGTCAATGATCCGAGTCCTATTTCGATTCCATTTTTCGTGCCACAACAAGTTGAACCGATTGTCCCAAACAGACAATTTACAAAGACAAATGTCTTGATAAATACGCCGACTCCATTCTGTGTGGAACCCTGGAACTCGCTCTTTGCATCCCAGAAAATGCCCCCATATTCTTTCCGAATCGAAGCCATCGTTTCACCTGAAAAGCCCGATGGAATCAAAAAAATCGACACATCAAGAGAATCGGTTTCACGGCTCATTTTCAATTTTCACACGGAAGTCGAGGCTTCTGTCAGCACCGAAGGACTCATTCAAGAGAGTGCGTCAACTGAATATGTTCCCATCGACATTGCCATCGAAGGAAGTGGCGATTCCTCGCAAATTCAGTGGAAAAGTCTGTTTGCTGACAAAGAAAGAGAATTAAAACAGGAGCGGGAAACACTACAAAATGAGCGAGAAACGATTGACCGCGATCTCCGCCGAGTGAGAGGCGAAATAGTGGCAAATCGAAGTGGAGCCGACAAAGCCGCTTTGATTACGAGCAGGGACGAATTCACCGCACAAATCAAAACGATTGACAATCGACTCACTGACATTGATGGCATTTTGCCCGAAGGTGCCACTTCTCGACTCGATTTAGCTTATCAGAAAATCATCGGCGATCCGAATCTTCGAATCGATTATGACATTTACCTCGAACCAGCAAATATCCCTAATGAAAATGATGCAAAAAATCCACGACTTCCAGCCGAACGCTCTTTGTTCATTATGACGACGAAGCAGAACAATTAGTTTTGTCACAACTCCACTTAAACAGGAAATTTTGTCATGCAAACGATTTTTAACAAAGCTCCGATTTTAGCTCAAAATTTTATTGCAGTCATATTGACTTTGTATCTTGTCTCTTCTGGACCGGCAGAAACGGCAGAATCGGCAGAAAACAATGGAACTCAGTTGGAACCAGATGTCATTTTTTGCATCGGACATCCTGATTCCTACTGCGACGAATTTGCTCTCGCAAAAGAAGGATATGCACATTTTCCAAACCAATTCGGAAATGGCGTGTTGTTTGAAGTCGGCAAAAGTACACCCAAAAATGACTGGCCTTTTTTACATCCATCGAAACAAGATGAATCTTGGGCAAAAGGAGGCCCGTCCCATCCATTCACCATTCGATTCAATTCGGACAAAACGATTGATTCTGAAATGGCACTGGTCATCGGATATATTGGAGTGCAGGGAGACCTCTCGAATGTTTTGGTGAATATCAATGACACCTCACTTCCTGCACAACTTCCTCAAAATACCGGAAACGGAAATATCGTACATCGCCCCTCTCAAAAAGGTCGTGCTGATGCCATGATTTTCGCCATTCCAACTGGAAGTATTCGAGAAGGCACGAACACAATCACTATTACACTCGAAGGAAAAAGTTGGATATTATATGATTATGTCGCCCTCCGAAAGGAACCCAAACATTTACAAAACAGAGAACGTCCCGAGGTTGATCTGCTGACTCCTTTCCGCTCCAACTCGACTGGCCCAATGTCAGGAATCTCCGAAATCGTTTTCGCTGCTCGCCCCGAAGGAATTGATGGGCATTGGTATGCCAACTTCGGTTATTACGCCGACAACGAAAACCGATTTCCAGCACCGTTTAATGGCGGAAAACTCTGCGTCTACAATATCGACTCAAAACAAGTTCGCACTTTGCTGGATGATCCAAATGGGCGCGTCCGCGATCCGCAAGTCGATTATGAGGGAACCAAAATCCTTTTTTCATATCGGCCCGGTGAAACCGAGTTTTATCATCTTTATGAAATCAATATCGATGGCACTGGTCTTCGCCAATTGACAAATGGCGAATTTGACGACATGGAACCGACATATACACCAACTGGCGACATTATTTTCGTTTCCAGCCGTGCAAATCGATGGGTGCAATGTTGGCTCACTCCGGTCGCCATTCTTTTTGGATGTGATGCAAATGGACAGAATTTGCACCAACTTTCGGGAAATGTCGAACAGGACAATACTCCCTGGGTTCTGCCAAATGGTCAAATTTTGTATACTCGCTGGGAATACATTGATCGCAGTCAGGTCGATTATCACCATCTTTGGACGATGAATCCCGATGGAACACGGCAAATGGTGTTTTATGGAAACATGCACCCGAGTACACTTTTTATCGATGCAAAACCGATTCCTGGGAGCGAAAAAATTGTCGCCTCATTTTCGTGGGGACATGGCTCCAAAGAACATGCCGGGGCAGTCGGCGTGATTGACCCACGACTCGGTCCTGATGACAAAAGTGCCGCACAAGTCATAACTCGTGAAAATCGTTATAGAGACCCATGGGCATTTTCAGAATCGGCATTTCTCGCTGCCACTGGCACAAAAATGGTGCTGATTGATGCCGAAGGACAGGAACAAACCATTTTTGAGCTGGAAAAAGATTGGAAAGATAAACGTCTAACACTCCATGAACCACGTCCTGTGATTCAACGTGTTCGGGAACGAAGTATCGGCAAATTGACGAACGATGAAATCGAGACAGGCCATCTCAATTTAATCGACGTTTATAATGGACGAAATATGGAGGGAATCAAACGAGGCGAAATCAAAAAATTGCTGATTCTCGAAACTTTGCCCAAACCGATCAATTTTACTGGTGGAATGGAGCCAATGACTTACGGAGGCTCTTTTTCACTCGAACGGATTGTCGGCACAGTTCCCGTCGAAGCCGATGGCTCCGCCAACTTTGAACTTCCAGCTCTTCGCAGTTTCTTTTTCGTCGCACTGGACGAAAATGACATGGCAGTGAAACGAATGCAGTCGTTCCTTTCAGTCATGCCCGGTGAATCGACAACTTGTATTGGATGCCACGAAGAACGGACGGCGACTCCTCAGCGACAGAATCGATTTCCACTCGCGGCGCGGCGTTCTCCCAGTCCAATAACACCAATTGCTGATTTTCGGGGCATTGATCCACTCGGACAGACAGCATCGACTGGAATTCCTGATGTGATTGATTATCCACGAGACATTCAACCGATCTGGGATGCACACTGCATTCAGTGCCACTCACCCGACAAACGAGACGGCGGTGTTTCACTTGTTGGAGACCGCACGCCTCTTTATTCGATCAGCTATTATACAATCACGGCAAAAAAATTGATTGCTGATGGTCGTAATTTGGCAAAAGGAAACTATCCACCCAAAACTCTCGGAAGTGGAGCCAGTAAAATTATGACTTATTGTGATGGCTCACATTATGACACCAAGTTATCTGATCGTGAAAAAACACTCGTGCGACTCTGGTGCGAAACAGGTGCGACATATCTGGGAACGTATTCAGGTCTCGGATGTGGCATGATCGGCGGATATTCCGAAAATTCAATTGACCGGCAAGATTTGAACTGGCCTGAAATGCAGGCATCAATTAAAGTTTTGCAAAGCAATTGTATTGAATGTCACACTTCCGAAAAAAACAATCAGCTTCCTCTCTCGCCATCTGACGAGATTGGCGGGCCACCATGGGAAAACATGCGTCCAAATGATGTGAGGCGAACTTATTCGCGGAATCTCCTGTATAACTTGACTCGGCCCGAAAAATCGACGATTTTGCTCGCCCCTCTCTCCAAAGAAGCGGGTGGATATGAATCATGTGGAAAAGCTGTTCTCACAGGAACAGACGACCCAAATTATCAAACGATTTTAGCCGGAATTACAAGAACGAAAGAACAGCTAGATTCCATCAAACGATTTGACATGCCAGGATTTGTTGCGCGGCCACAATACATCCGTGAAATGAAAAAATATGGCATTCTCCCGCCTCATCACGATCCAGCCACTCCAGTCGATCTCTATTTACTAGAGCAAGAATACTGGCGTTCCCACTGGTACAAAACGGGAGTTGTAAAAAATTGAAAAACATTGATTATTTTCGCGGAGTTTGTCAGAATGTCGGTGGCAGTATCGAATTGCCGCACTAACAGGCCACACGAATATGATATTATTTGTCCCGACATTTTGCCTGAAAAGAGTGAATTCATCACTCGCTGATTCACTGATTCAACAAACTCCATTTTTGAATGGTTTTGTACACATCCTTTTTGACTGATCTTTAATCTCCCGTGAACATTATTAAGTATCCGCATCCAGTATTGAAGCAACAATGCAAACCTGTCGTCCGAATCAACCAAGAACTGCGAGAATTAGTTCGTCAAATGTTCGAGTTGATGTACGAATCTGATGGAGTCGGACTGGCCGCCAATCAAGTCGGTCTTCCACTCCAGTTGTTCGTGATGAATTCGACCGGCAACAAAGAAAAACCGGACGAAGAACACGTCTTCATCAATCCTGTAATTTTGAAACGAAAAGGAAAAGCAGAAGACAGTGAGGGATGTCTCAGTTATCCGGGCATTAATGCTTCTGTTGTGCGGTCAAAAACGATTGATGTCGAAGCAATTACATTAACTGGTGATGTGGTTCGATTTAAGTGGTCCGACCATCCGGCTCGTGTGGTGCAACATGAAATGGACCATTTGAATGGAATTGGTTTTGTGGATCGGATTTCTGCCACCTTTTTGAAAGAACTTGAAGAATCTTTGGACGAATTAGAAACCGTCTTTGAAGGCGACCGGAGACTCGGTTTTATTGCCTCTGATGCAGACATCGACAAAGAACGCACAGCACTCCTGCGGCAATTTTGCGAGTGAAATTCATATTGCATTGTTTCGCTCTGATTGATATACTGCAAAACACTAACAGTGGAGAAAAATCTGAGAAACAAATGGCGAGGCGAGAAAATTTGGTCGATTGCTGGTCGCTCGAAGGATTTGAACTGAAATTGGATTAAAATGGCTTCGAAATACAAGGAACAAGGAGTGTTTGTTCGTCAAAAAACAAGTTCGCTGAAATGGATTTCTACAAACCCCTGCTGAACATTTTTCCTGTTTCATTTCATTTCATCCTCATTTCTTTGTCGATGTTTGGCGGATGTGCGACGAATCTTCCCAGATTTTATCGAACGAGCGATGTCGTGGTACAACCACTTTTGAACGACTCGGAAATCGCCAAAATAAATTCCGACCAAACAAAGCCAGATGTCGGTTTTGACACATCTCAAATTGGAAATGACTCAAACATTTCATCAAATAGTGAAAAAAATCGTGAAAAAACTTCCACTGCTCCACTTTCTGAGTCAACTCTTTCCGAGTCCACTCTTTCTGAGACTATTGCAAAAATATCAGATACTATTTCAGAGGATTCATCTGTCGCCGCCTCTCTTATTACCCAAAATGTAATCGACGAAGACAAGCAGGCTGATTCCAAAATAAATGAAAGCAAAGTAGATGAAAGCAAACTAAACGAAAGCAAAATAAATGAAAGCAAAGTAGATGAAACAAAAATAAGCAAAACGAAAAATAGCCAAAGCTTTTCCGATTTAGTCCCAGTTTTATCGGTTGATGAGTGGGTCAAAAATGTCGAACTCGCTAAATGGATAGAAAGTGGAATGCAAAATCCATATAAGAATGGAGACCCAGATGAACGAAAAAGACAGGCAAGTATTGACCGACTGAATCAATCGGCAAAGGAAGCTCGAAAAAAAAAGGAAAATGTCCTCGAATACTCACCAGGTCTTATTTCCACTTGGAGATGGTTTCACCGTCAATTGGAAAGTCTTTCAGAAATCCCAGCAGAGAACAATGTTCTTCTCCAATTTTTACAAGACGATGAATATGCAGGCAAACAGCATCTCGTTCTTCGTGCCAATGCGGCAATTTTGATGGGGCGAAATGGCGATCCACTCGCTGAATCATATCTTCTCGATTGTGCGGCAAATAAAGAATTGCGAGTGGCGATTCGATGCGCCGCCGTCGAAACACTTGGAAAAATGGAAAATGTTTCTGTCGATGTCCTGATTCCGCTGATCGAATTGGTGCGAGAACGAGAACCAACAGTCACGCCAAATGCTCCGCCAACTCCGTTTTTTCCTGGAGTTCCGAGTCTCTGGGCAGAAGTATTACACGCGGCCGCATTAAAACTGAATCCGTGGGAGCATCCCTGTTTTATCGAACCATTTTCGAGCATCCCATCACAGGCCGCTCGAAGTTTTGAAGTGCGAATGGAGACTGCCAAAATTTGGCGCAGTTGCAAACCACCGCAATTGGACGACGGAACAATGGCAGAACGACTTCCAATCGAATTGCGAGAAGCGGCACTGTCAGAAAATAACGTGAAAATTCGAGTTGAGCTTCTTCGCACTCTTGGAAATTGGCGAGACCCAGACATTTTGTCGTGTGCCAAAATTGCCATGAATCAGGGGGGCGAGCTGCGAATAGTGGCAATGAATTCACGTGCCGCCGCAGATTCTCAGGAAGCAGTGCCTCTCATTCGTGAATGGCTCCGCGATTCAGTGGCGGCAAATCGTGCGTGTGCTGTCTCCGCACTCCGGCAATTAGGTGCGTTTGATGACATTTTCAAAATGGCAAAAGACAAAGATGCCTCTGTTCGTACTGAAATTGCAAAGGCACTCGGAAGTCGGCAAACATCGCAAACAATGGAAATTGCAAAGGAATTTTTGAATGATTCATCTGCCGTTCAAATGGAAACCATTCAAGCTATTTCATGCTGGACTTTTGATGCAAAGGCACCATTATTACTCGAAGGACTCAAAAGCCCATTTCTGGCAAATCGTACACTCGCGGCCAATTTACTTGCAGAAGAACTGCCGGAAGTCGTGGAATACAATGTCATTGATATTCCGAAAAATCAAACCGCTTTGTGGAATCAACTGAAAAAAAACATGGAAGTGCGGATGAACGAAATCCGCGAATCAATCCAAACCGGTCGTGTTGTTTCTCCAAACAATCAGATTCATTCGCCTCGATTGACAGAATCGACCGAATCTGCGAACATCCCAACTGCCGAACAAGAAAAAATATGGAATCAGTGGCTGATCGCACTGAAATCGCCGCAACTCGAAGAACGTCGTCGCAGTGCCGCAAAATTGCAGCAAGAAAGTCGCGTCACAACTTTCCCGAAAGAAAAATTGCGTGCTATTTATCTTGAAAGTCGATTTCAAGATGATGCACTGGTTCAAACAAGTTTGCTCGAATGTCTCAAAAATCAAAGCATTGGAGGCGTGCGGCGTTTGGCCGACGATTATCTCGCCTCCCAAAATCCCGACATTCGCCGCCTCGCTTGTCACGCTCTCCGAGATTTTGGTGACATTCGAAACATTCCCGCTCTGACAAATTGCCTGCACGATTTGAGTCCACAAGTCGTTCGCGCTGCTCTCGAAGCCATCACTCAAATTTTACTAACCGAATCGGAGCAACACGAAGAATCAGATGCACTCGCAAATCTGCAAAACACGCTTTTGGAAATGCTGCTTGTAGAAGATGCTCTTTTGCAAATTGACACTGCAATGACATTGCACGCACTCGGTCATTCGGCTGGACACGAAACAATCCGACGAATCTCATTTTCGCATGACAATAAAATTCGATTTTATGTTGCACGATCAATTGGATCAATTTCCGATCCCGATTTTGTGCCGATTCTGATCCGATTTCTCGATGATCCCAGTGGAAGTGTCAGACAAGCTGCGCTGGTGGCTTTGACCAACATTGTTGGCGACGATCTCGATAATGTCGAAATTTCCGAAAAAAATGATTTTGCCTCTCCGCCCCTCTCACCATCTCAGAAAAAAACATATCAATTGAAAACGTGGTGGAAAAATCAGAATAATCAATTCATTTTTGAATAAAAAATCGAAAAAACCAAATTTTTTTTCGGCTTGTTAATAAAATAGACATTATTATGTAGTCAGATTCATTCTGATGAACACTTTTGACGAATAAGTGTTTTATCGTATTCGTTCACTGAGTTTTGGTTTGCCTCCCATCAATCAATAAAAACGCTCGTTGCCATTTTTACTACCAATTCGTGGCACATCTCGGGGCAAAATGTAAATCTCCGTGAACGCATACCAAATGAAAGGGATGTTCGCTTTATTTGCTATAATTTGCCGCAATTATCAAACACGCTCAAATTAACAAAGTCAATTCTATGATTTTAATCCCAAAATTTTGCTGTTCGACTACTTGGCATACTCTGATTAGTTGCTAAAATAAGACAATCAGGCATATTTTTACACTTTTGAAATAAAGTCGCATTTCTATTTTGGTTGTTTTTGGAATGTACTAATCATACAATATATCCTGAAAAGAAAGAAAATATCGATCTATGAATGATTCACAATACGATGAACAAGGTAATTCTCTGAATGAATCTGCTGAGCACAAATTCGAGAAAAGTATTCCGAAAATAACCAAAAAATCGCGGAGTCGCGGAGAGTTTTCGCCCAGTTTCACTCCCCGACCAGATTTGAAACGCACAAGTAATCCTTCTGGTGTGTCCCAAACACCTCAAAATTTTGAATTTCACCAAGAAATGGATCAAACGCCCCACTCTAATCGCTCATTTGATTCCGTCCCGCCGCCATCTCCACCAAAATCGCACCCAACATCAAATTCTGTTCCACAAAACTCCGCCGCACCCGACACTCACCAGACAATTCATGCAATAGACGCAGGATTTGAACGATTTCGTTTGCTTTTGCTTTTGGTCGTTTTCGTCCCATTAACAATTTATTCTTTTTGGATGCCTCTGAGTGAAATGGTTTATGCTTGGTCCACTCAGGTCGATTATGGGCATGGTTTCTTCGTCGTTCCACTTGTCGCGTTTTTCCTCTGGTCTCGACTCGATAACTATCCTAGTACGAGATACAAATTGACTTGGATGGGCATTTTTCCTATTCTCCTTTGTGCGACGATTCGCTATTTTGCCGCACTGGAGTACATGGATGCACTCGACCAAATTTCGTTGTTGTTTTGGATTCTTGGATTGGTCTGGTTTTTTTATGGAAATCGCGTTTTTTGGTGGGCTTTGCCATCGCTCTCTTTTCTGATTTTCATGTTCCAGCTTCCTTGGAGATTTGAAATCCTTCTGAAAAATTATTTACAACAGTTCGCGGCTCAATTTGCAGCGATTTTACTCCAATTGATCGGAGAACCAGCCATTCCCATCAAAAATACGATTCGTTTAAGCTCCCAAGAATTGGGGGTCGAAGCCGCTTGTAGTGGAATTCGATTCCTCATAAGTATTTTGGCAATTGCTTTTGCCGCAATTTTACTCATGCGGCGGCCATGGTGGCAAAATATGCTCGTCATCATAATTGCTGCTCCACTCGCGCTTTTTGTCAATGCCGCTCGAATCGCACTCACTGGTATTTTGCTCGAAAATTTTAATGGACTCGTTAGTAAAATGACTCCCGATGGCCGAAGTGTTGGTGTTGTCGCCGATGAATTCTCCGGTTATGTCATGATTGTGGTCGCCATCTCGCTCTTTTTCTCCTTCCTCTGGTATCTCGGAAAAGTTTTTAGAAAAGTGGAATTATGACAAAAAACGAGACAAAAATCTAACGAATGACCGATTTCTAATCAACCGATTTCTAATCAATAGTCCAAAATTTCAGAATAGTGTATTGATTTACTGTTTATAAAACCCAAAAAGCATAAAAATTGTTGCCCAAGTTTTATTCGATTTACTAAAAGTCGGATAAACAAGTATTGAAATTATGTCCCAAGATATTATCCACAATCGAGTTGCAGACTCTTCTTCGCCCGCCGGACCGGTGGATGCTCCGATTGCTGTCGGCATTGATCAATTTGCTCCTGTCAGTTCAGTTGAAAGTATTCAGATGAAACGAATGGCAAAACAGCAAATTGAATCGTCCAAAGTAACGCCGCAAATTTTGCTCTTACTCATAATTGCAGGTGTCAAACGATCTTGGAAATGGGCACTTCCCACCGGTTTAGTTCTCGGCAGTATCGCATTTGCAACATTTTGGTTCCTTTTTCCAAAAATGTATGAAGCAAAAGCGTGGATGCAAATACTGGCAAATCGTCCGTATGTCGTTTATGGAGAAAAAGAACAACTACAATATGATGCGTTTGTCAATACACAATTTGCTCTTATTAGGAGTCCACTGATTCTGGAAAAAGCACTCGAAAATCAAGAAGTATCTCGGCTCCCATCTGTGGCGCGTGAAAAAGACCCCATGACTTGGCTCGTAAAAAAATTACAGCTACAAACCCAGGGGAAATCCGAGATGATCACTGTGGCCATTGAAACCGAGGACCCAAATGAATCGGAAAAAATTGTCAATGCCATCGTCACTGCTTTTTTTGATTTATATGAATCCCAGTCGGAAAATTGGAATTCTACTTTGATTCGACAACTCACTCTCGAACTAAATCGACAGCAGGCAGCCGCTCGTATACTCCAAAAAGAAATTCGAGACAATTTGGAACAAGCCGCAAACAAAGGAGGGGGCGGTTCATCCGGCGGAAAAGATGCCATTTCAGCAGGATTTGCACCAGGAGAATCAATTTTAAGAGAAGTTTACTTGAATGAATCGAGATTGGATGCAATGAAAGCCGAACTGACAATGATTCGTGAGTCGGTCTCAGAAGCACCAAATCGTATTCCAGACACTATTGTGCAAAATGCTGTCATTAGTGACCCCGAGTTAAATGCACTACAATCTCGTTTGCGATTTTTGAGCGACCAAGTTGCACTTCTCAAACAAACACTGCCTCGCCAAGACGACCCAAAAATCACGAATTATCAAGCGCAAATAGACCAAATCAATAAACAGCTCAAAGATCGCGGTGAATCAGTTCGCGACGAAAAAAAGGCCAACATCGAACGGGCTCTCACCTCCGGCCTCGAAGAAAAACTCTGGGAAAAAGAAATGGCAGTCCGCTCGCAAGAAATTCTGCTGGCAACTTTGCGACAGCGATACAACGAACAAATTAAAGATGTGACGACCGCCACAACAAAAATCGCAGATGTCTCTTTCCAGCAATCTCAATTGAGTCGCATCAACTCTGTTCTCGATCTCCTCTCAAATCGCATTGTGAGTTTGCAGACCGAAATGCACGCGCCGCAGCAGATTCAGCTCCGAAAAAAGGCCGTCGCTCCAACTGAGCCGAAAACCGCAAAACGATTGCCACTGGCAACTCTCGGTGGATTGGTGTTTCTCTGTTTGCCACTCTTTCTCGGAATTGCGATGGAGCGAGTGAAACCTCGATTGTATCACGTCTCACAAGTTAGAAATGCGATGCCAGAAGTCATTATCGGGGAAATTATGGAGCCGCCAGTTTCATGGGTACAAGGTGCAAATTTTCACAAAAAACTCGCTCGTTATCGAGAAAGTGTTCATAACTGGTGTACTCATCTCTTGTTGAGCGACCCATTTCGAAAATGTCACACTTTGTCCATCGCCAGTGTTGCCGGCGATGATGGCAAAACATTTCTTGCCGTTCAAGTCGCTGTTGCAATGGCTCAAATGAAGAGCGGCCCCGTTTTGCTAATCGACGGCGACATGCGAGTCGGCCGCCTCCATCTCCTTTTCGGAAACGAAGAATCAGGGGAAGGTCTCGCCGATGTACTCGCTTTCCGAAAGGGACTCGGAGAAGTCGTCGTTCTAAATGAAAAAGAGCCAAACTTACATCTTTTGTCCGCAGGAAATTTGGACGTGACTCCTTATGAACTACTCGGAGATGGCAGGTTCCGCGAACTACTCGACATGCTCGAACAACATTATTCACTCATCCTAATTGTGTTGCCGCCAGTAGCAAATGCAGCAGAATCACTAATCATGGCAGCAAGTACCGATTCGACTCTCCTCTGTGTGCGACAAGGTGAAACAATTTTGGCCGCCATGGAAGATGTTTATAGAAAATTGGTAAATACAGGTGCATCGGTCGATGGCATTGTCGTCAAAGATATTCCGTATTACCAAATGGCTGGAAAAGATGGCGGATTCGCCGACAAATTAGAGCAGATTCGTCTCGCTCACCTACTCAAATATGCCGATTAACCATCCGATTAGTCGGCCGATTAACATGAAAAATGCGTTTTAGACCGCTTTCGGAAAAGCGGATGTGTTCAAATTTTCGTTCTGCGATTTTCACTTGCGATCTCCAATAATACTATGTCAACAACACCGAAAGTGTCCGAATATCTTACTTCTTGGAAATGGTTGATTGGCGGTCTGGCCTGTTTCTTAGTCACCGGAGCGTTGCTGGGAGGCATTTATTACTATCGTGTCCTCAATATGAGCACACATGTACTACATGTCGCCGAACAAATCAATAAAGAGGCCCACCGATTACGCGATGACCAAAAATTGTCCGACGCATATCGAATGCAAGAAGATGCCGTCAATCTTCTCCTCGATTATAATCGTTCATTGCCCCCCTCGCAGCCAAAAGACCTCGCCATTCTAAGCACTCTCGATTCCATTATGCAGGAAATGCTCGATGGAGAAGGTGGCTCTCCCGCCGCAAAACGCGCCCTCATGCGACGTATCAAGGAAAATCTCCTCACTGTTATTCAAAACACACCATCGGATCGTGAATCACTCGAGTATCGGGAACGCCTCATGCAACTGGAGTGGGAACTAAATGACGATATTGTTGCAGTGATGAATCGTGCCCGAGAAGTACTGCGCATTCAATATCAAGTCAATGGACAAGAAAATTACAAAGCACTTCGTTATATCGCTCTCGTTTCTTTGATTCAACTCCCATCTATTGGATACAATCCGCCGCAAACGCAAGTGCCACTTCCAATCCATATTGATACGCTTTTTGAAAAAGTGCATCGTATGTCATTACAAGCAAATGAACCCGATGTTCAGATCGCATATAACTATGCGGAAATGATAATGAACGTCGAAAATCAAGAAAAATATCGCAATAACGCCAGTCCTGAATTGCGAGAAATGTCAAACGAAAAGAGGAGACAAAAAGCCAAAGAAATTATGAATGACATGGTGGCTCGAAATCCGCGAGAAATACGCGCTTACTTGGCTCGGTATGTCTTTAACTCTCTTTATAATCCACCCACTATTGGTTCCGGTGAAATTGATGCAGACCTGATCTCCATATTGAAAATTGACCCGACTCATCGAGAAGCTCTGATTTTTGCAGGTGACTATTCGCTCCGACAAGCGAACCAATTGCTAAAAGATGACAACAAAGAAGCGGCAACACGAAAACTACAAGATGCCGAAAACTACTATAAAAAAGCGATTGAATCGAGTCCGACCAATGGACTTGCTTATCAATCACTCGGTGATTATTACATCAAACAGGGAAACATTGATGAGGCGATCAGAATTTGGAATCAAGGAATTGAGCGAATACTGCCGATGGCAAATGAAGAACTAATCGGACGACTTGCCATCGCTCTAATTGAAAAACAGCGATTCAAGGAAGCCGAAGCAATGATTCAAAATTTGAATCAATCAATCCAAGAATCTCGGCTTTTACGCGCCGGTTCTGTCAAACAAGTGAGAAGTATGGTTTCACTTCTCACTGCCAGATTGTATGCGTATGAGGGTGCTTTTCTCTTGAACAAAGCAGAAGATGCTCAAAAATTAGGTAATAAAGATGAAGCACGCGAGATGTTTTTGCAATCACAAAAACGAATTGGTGAATCGACTCGTATTCTCAGCGACTTGCTCGGTTCGTTCGGAAAAGCATCCTCACATGATTATGTTGTCGAAGGATCGAGTGTTTATGCAAGTTTGCTTCCAGAATCTCTCATGCTCGCAGGTCGTCTAATGATTGATCAAGGGAAGTGGGATCAGGCCATTTTCTACTTTGAAGCAGCCAGACCATTTCCGTCGGTGCAAGATGCGGCTCAAATGCGCGCCGCTGATGCGTATCAACGTGCTGGTCGATCCGATGATGCTGTTCGTCTTCTTGCAGATGCGGTCAACCGAAATCCTGAAAATATCGCCATTCGAGATTTGTACACACAAACTTTATTCCAGAGACAAATGCGGCGCAGTGATTCGACGCTCCCACAGCTAAATGAACTGCGAGAACAACTCGTATATCTAAGTGAAAACAAAGACCAACTCCAAAATCCCTGGGGAATTGAACTGCGTCTGATTCATTTGGACTTGGTTCGAGAAAGCCTTTCCACCAATACGGAAGAGAGTTTACAAGCTCATCAGCGGGCAATACGTCGCCTGCGCGAATTAGAAAACAAGGAATTTTCGGCATCGAAAGTAGAAACTGATTCAAACGGATCGGCAGCAGACACCAAAACGGATTCTGACGCGAAGTCTGCATCCGAATCCCCCAAACGCTATTCAGACGATCTGATGTTTTTGGCCGAAATCGCTGGTGTATATAGTTCCCTCTCTGCCATGTCTGATTTTGATCGTGTGTTAGAAAAAATGCGAGAATTGCCAAATGGAGAAAATGCTTATTTTAATGAGCGCATTAACGATGCAATTCGTCGCAGTGATCGAGAAGGGGCAATTCAAATTATTGCCGAAGCACATGAAAGTGAACTCTTAACAAGTGTACAAAAACAGCGATTTGCGGCATTGATGGAATCAATTGGTAATAACGACGAACGCCCAATCGACAGAATTTATCAAGGACTAAAAACGACGTTCGATCAAAGTCCAGAATCACTGAAACCACAGGCATTTTTCATTCTTGCTAACTTGGCAATTGACCGAGACGACTTGGAATTTGCCAAAACATTACAAGAACGTCTTCTAACTATCGAAGGCGAATCCAGAGGAACAATGTGGCGATATGTGAAAGCTCGCATCTTGCTGGCTGAAAAAGAGATTGATTTTGACCTCGTTCGTCAGATACAAAACGATTTGGCACAAAGAGCGGGAGAATGGGATATGACATACTTGTTAAAAGCAATGATCGAAGAGCGATATTTGCAGGGAAAACAAGATGACATCGACATAAAAAATACGTTGATCGACGCATACAAACAGGCCATTCGATGCGGAAACACACGTCCGCCTGTTTGGAATCGTCTTCTTTCTCTTTATGAAGAAATAAATAAATCGGAAGAGTCATTGCAACTTCAGAGAGAAGCGCGTGTTCGCGGCATTGCTTTGGAAACTGGGCCAGGTATTTTCCCACAGCCATATCAAAGAATGTATTCACAAGTTCATCAATTCATTCAAGATGAAGCTCTCGAAGATGCTGACACGACCGCATTACAATGCATCGCACTGGCGGCGGCCAGACGAGAACGACCGCGACTCGTGTTTGATTTGAACCTCGAATTCGGAAAATTGTTCTTAGATGCAAATTTCCTCGAGTCTGCTCGGCGCCATCTCGAAGCTGTCGCAAAACGAGGCGGAACTTATGTGTATCCACTCGCTGTCTGCCTCGTCAAAAATCAGCAAATTGATGATGGATTCAACTTGATTCTCGATGAAATGGAACAAATGCCTTCGTCAGTGGGAACTTTGGTCCCTTCGATGTTGATATTGTTTGCACAAACCAAACCATCCGAGTCGGTCTTGAAGCGAATGGACGAAGTGATGACAAAGATCGAAAAAGGAAACCGCCCTGCTTTTGAAACCGACCTGGTGAATGCACAACAAATTGACCTGGGAACAAGATACATTCGAACTCTTGAATTAGTCTTTCCAAAAGGGGAAGTTCCTCCTGCTGAATCCCTCCAATTTGATCCGCCAGAAGAAGAACATCGTATTCAGAACGTCGATGAAACAGCTGCGGCATTGCTCCGTGAAAACGAAGTTGAAATTCATTTTATTGCCGACCAAACGCCGACTGATGCACCGACAATTAAGCCAATCCCAAATGGCTATTTTGTAATATGGCCTCGTTTGACCGATGTGAAAACGATTCGTTGGACGGGGCCTGTTTCGGGGCCTTTCCGTGCTGTCTTTGATGTTGCTGAAAAGGATGTTGGAAAAATAGAGGAACCGACAAAGGACCCAAATGCCATTCTCCCACTCGCTGATTACTGGTTGATGCGAAATAATCCACGAAAGGCAATTGAGTTGTATCGAATCGGAATGAATGTCGATCCCGAGAATCTTCGTTTCCAAAATAATTTGGCGATGCTCCTCTCGTCCGAATTAGGTGAGAATGATGAGGCAATCTCGCTCATTAACAAAGCCCTCGAAAGTCGAATCGATAATGTCACTTTACTCGACAGCAAAGGGATGATTCTGATGAATGCCGGACGACCTGATGAATCACTGCCGGTGCTCAGAAGAGCCGTCGAACTATCGTGTCAGCACCCAATATATGTACTTCATTATGCAAATGCGTATGACATGGTCGGAGATGAAACATCTGCACGAAACTGGTTCGAAAAAGCTCGTCCACTTTTGGAAGAAAATCCCGATAAAATGATGTCCGAAAACAAAGAAATGTTCGATCAACTGCGCCGTCGATATGGCAGCAACACCACTGAATGACGCTCTGCTTCATTTTTATTGGTGAGGGATTTTGTATCGCTCACCATTTGGGGGCATGGATCGACAGAAACTGATGCCACAACAATTCCCCTCCTTTTTTATGAGGGGAAGTCAAACAAACACTCTGCATATTTCGTATTGTTTTATTCCTTATTATTGCTACAAAAACACCATGTCTCAATCTAAAATTGTTCCGCTGATAATGGGAATCATTGTCGTCGCCGCCATCGGAATCGGAATGACTGCATACTCCGGCATATTGACCGGACGATGGGGAGCTTTTAGTGGATTCGACGAAGCTCGGAAAACGCTCCTCGAACTACCAACTGAAATAGGGGACTGGATTGTCGATGCTGAAATGCCTCTGAGTAAAGAGGATGTTCAAATCCTACAAATTCAAGATAGTTACATTGCCCGGCAATATAGTAATCGGCGAACTGGAGAACAGGTGCATCTGGTAATAATGTTGGGACCATCTGGACGTGTTGTTGTTCACACGCCGGAAATCTGTTTTGGTGGAAAAAATTTCGAGAAAGAAAATAATAGAACAAGTGAAGCATTTTCGGTTACTCTCTTTGATAAAAAAGGAACTGTCGATGATTCATTTTGGAAGGTCGATTTTATCAACCGTGCTATTCGAGGACAGCAAATTTCATTTTACTATGGAGTAAGTGCCGGAGAACAATGGGCCGCTCTCGATAATCCTCGCACCACTTTTCGTACAAAAAGATATGTTTATAAATTGCAGGCACAGGCACTGGTAAACGGCGACTCCGATGTCGTTCACACGTTTCTGGAAGATGTCTTGCCCGTCATTCATAAACACTTGAAACCATGCCTGTGACATTGTGCTTTCTACAAATGTGAATTAAAATTTTGCCCGCTTTCGCTTTCAAATGTTTGATTCATCGCTCATCCGAAAGTTTGAATACTTGGCATTAGTGTCTCGGTGTCTTTTGCGCGGACGCCTTCTTAAAAGACGTTTTTCTCGAACTAAACATGGGGGAGTCGAATTTGCTGATTACAGGCAATACGTTCTTGGAGACGATTTACGTTATCTCGACTGGAATCTGCTGGCAAGACACGAAACCAAATTGCTAAAACAATTTGTTGATGAGGACGATTTGCGTATTTATTTCGTTCTCGACTGTTCTGCCAGTATGTCGGTGGGCGCAAAATTCGAATTGGTAAAAAAAATCACGGCGGCACTTGCATACATTGCACTCGATTCAATGGATCGGGTTTCGGTCAGGACTTTCACGGATCGCATCGAGTCGATTTCGCCAACAATTCAAGGAAAAAAACATGCTTTTGAGTTGTTTCGTTTTCTTGATCGATTGGAACCGATTTCTGCACAAACCGACTTGCTGAAAATGGTGCAATACTTTTTACATCAAATGAATCGACCGGGTTTGGTTGTTATTCTGAGCGACTTTTTCACCGACCCACTTGTTTTTTCGCTCGCAATGAAACTCTTGCAATTTGAAGGAAATGAAGTTCATGTGATTCAGGTTTATGCGCCAGAAGAGCGGTCGCCGGATTTGCTTGGAGAAATTGAATTATGCGACATGGAAAGTGGCGAAACAGTAAACGAGTATATTGATTATCAGTATTTGTCGCAATATGCCAAACAATTTACATCATTTCTCGATAAAATTGCAAAAGAGTGTATAAAAAGTGGAATCCGATGCACCGCGACTTCTTCTGACGTTTCGTTTGACGACTTCATTCTGCAAATGATTCGAAAGAGGGGGACTGAAAAATTCGCGTCTGCGTTTGGCGAGCCGCCGGCGTAAGTCGGCGGTTTTGTTTGACGAGTTTTATTTGGCGAGTGCATTTGGCGAGCCGCCGGCGTAAGTCGGCGGATTTGTTTGGCGGATTTGTTTGGCGGATTTGTTTGGCGGATTTGTTTGGCGGATTTGTTTGGCGGTTTTATTTGGCGGTTTTATTTGGCGGTTTTATTTGGCGAGCCGCAGACTGGAGCGTGTTCGGGAAATGTCCTTTCGTGGCAATTGTTGAATTTTTTTGCTAAATATCTGGCCATTTCAGGACAATCGAATCTTGCTGTATTTTTGGAAAATTGTGGAAAAAACGCACAAAATCCGTGAACGGATACAATAAAATATTGGGACCGATTTTGTGGCGATATTTATTTTCGCCCCACTTTGACTGGCCTGTTTTTGGTGTAAAATAATGTATTGTGATTTATTATTTTTATAATACAGTTGAATGGTTCTTCAATTTTGTGTTTTTCCCCTTTTTCCAGATAATTCTCATGAAATGTCTTGTTGTCACTCCTGAAAAGACGATTCTCGATGTCGAAGCGACCTCCGTCGTTCTGCCGCTGATTGACGGCGATTATGGAGTAATGGCAGGTCACACTCCAGTTGTGGCGAGAGTGGGAGCCGGCGAATTACGAATCACGCAGCCAAATGGTTCTGCTATAAATTATTATATTGAAGGGGGATTTGTCGAGGTACTTGATGACGTTGTTGCCGTTCTTTCCATGTTTGCACTGCCATCGAACACACTGAATCTTCCGCAGGCGGAGCAACAATTGTCGGAAATACTGTCCAGACCAGCAAACACCGCCGAATCTGCCGCTCGCCGCGAAGAAGAGGCGGCAAACAGACGCATCAGAATTCGTGTCGCCAGAAAATTTTTGATGCAGTAATAAAAGTATCCAAAAACTTTATTCGCACATCATGTCATGCGAGCATTAGACGAAAGAACGCTGAAATTATTTCTCGGCGATTGTCGCAAAGTACAGCCATCTCTCCCAAACGACAGTGTTGATCTTATTTTTACCTCGCCGCTTTGTGCGAACAAGCGAAAAAATAACGTGCGACAAAAAATAGCTCGGCGACTACAACGCGAACTTTGAGAAAGCCCCGCCCATGCAATCACAGCATTCATCAATCAATTGGAAGTGGCCGGTCTTTCTCTATTTCCTGACATGGTTGACAGTCGTCGGTTTTCGACTCGATTCGCCACTTCCTTATGAAATCATTTATGCACTCGTTCTCTTTCCATTTCAAAGAGAAGTGGCACTCGAAAGCATTTCCCAGTTGGGAACGATGCTGTGGCTCGGACTTGAATATGCGATCCCTCTGATGCTCATTCTGACATGTCACGAACTGGGGCACTATTTGCAAATGCGGAGATATCGAGTTCGCAGCAGTCTTCCTTACTTCATTCCGATGCCAATTGGTCCTTTTGGAACGCTCGGAGCCGTTATTGCGATGGATGGACGTATTCCAAATTCCCGCGCTCTGTTCGATATTGGAATTACTGGCCCACTTGCCGGTTTAGTTCCAACTCTTATTTGCCTTTATTTCGGAATTCAGTGGTCTTATTTCGGCTCTTATTCCGGCGGCGCAGATGCGATGTTCGGAACTCCACTATTGTTCGACTACATGAATGAATGGATTTTCGGTCAAATTCCGCCCGATGTTGTTTTATATGTTCATCCAGTTGCAATGGCTGGCTGGGTCGGTCTCCTTCTAACATCGCTCAATCTTCTCCCATTTAGCCAATTAGACGGCGGGCACATTTTTTATGCACTTCTCGGACGCCGGGCTGCTTTCTTTTCGATGATCCTTTTTTATGCAATTATTGTCATTGTCATTTATAATCAATTCTGGCACTGGTCGCTCATTCTCATAATTCTCGCTTTTATTGGAGTATCACATCCACCAACTGCCAATGATGACATGCCACTCACGCCATTTCGTCGCATTCTCGGATGGACTACTCTCGCATTTGTTTTGCTCGGATTGACACCGACTCCAATAACTTTCAATGACACACCACCGCCACAAAAATTACCAAAATTGTACTGCCAAATACAAATATACAGCGCACCGGCATAAAACGATATTTTTGTTAGGAGCCGTGCCAAAATAAATTGGACATGTTATCGCAAAAAGAGTTTGTTTTCACGGCACAGCAGACACAAAGTTATCAGTGTTATTTTGGCACAGTTACTTAGTTTCATTTTTTAGAAATTTGCTTTGTTTTACGAAACAACAGCTTTTTATCATTTTCTGATTTTTTTGATTTCAACAATGCCCAAAAACGTCATCAAACCGACACTGTTCTTGAATCGTGAATTAAGCTGGCTCAATTTTAATGAACGAGTTTTGCTCGAAGCAAATGACCCGTCCGTCCCTCTTTTGGAGCGATTGACGTTCCTCGGTATTTTCTCGAACAACATGGACGAGTTTTACCGTGTTCGAGTTGCACTATTGAAGCGGATCGTAAATCTTGTCGTCGATGTTCAGGATGTCGATTTGGATTTCGATCCGAAACGTGTTTTGAAGGAAATACACAAACGAGTAAGTTTACAGCGTCGTCTTTCAACGGAAATTTATGACTCCGTTTGTGCCGAACTTGAAAAAGAGAACATTTTTCTGATTGACGAAATGGCTCTGACAGAGGAACACGGAGTTTTTGTAAGACAGTATTTCAAGGAGACTGTTCGCCAATATCTCTTTCCTATCATGCTCGATCACTTCAAAAATTTCTCGAATTTGCACGATCATTCAATCTATTTTGTCGTCGATTTAACTCATCGAGACAATCCTGCGGCTGAAAATTTGGCACTTATTGAAATTCCGTCAAAACAGATTCCACGTTTTCTTGCTTTGCCTGTCGGAGCAGATAAAAAGCAATATGTCATCTATCTTGATGACATCATTCGATATTGTTTGGCCGACATGTTTTCGATGCTCGGTTTCATAAATTATAAAGCATATACCATTAAATTCACACGAGATGCCGAAATCGACCTGGACAATGACGTTTCCAAAAGTTTTCTCGAAGTTATGAGCGACGGAATCAAACACCGCAAATTTGGTGACACCGTTCGTTTCTTGTACGACCAAAAAATTCCCAAAAAGGTGCTTGATAGTATTTTACGCAAATTTCGCATCAAAGAGCGTGATTCGTTAGAAAAAGGTGGTCGTTATCACAACATGCGCGATTTGATGCAGTTTCCACGCAATTTAGGCACGAAAAAAATGCATTATGAAGCAATGCCGCCGCTCGAAGTTCCTGAATTGCAAACATCCCGTGGAATTCTTGATGTGATTCGAGAAAAAGATGTTATGCTTCATTATCCGTATCAGCCATTTCAGTACATTATCGATTTGATCCGCGAAGCATCAATTGACCCAGCTGTTCGTGCAATCAAAATGACAATTTATCGCGCAGCAAAACATTCCGCCGTCGTCAATGCACTGATAAATGCCGCAAGAAATGGAAAAGAAGTCACTGTGTTTATCGAATTTCAAGCGAGATTTGATGAAGAAGCGAACATTTCTCTCGCAGCACGAATGCAGGACGAAGGGATTAAAGTCATTCCGAATATTCCTGGCATGAAAGTACACTGCAAAATTTTGCTGATTCGTCGCAAAGAAAATAATGTCAATGTCTATTATACCGCCATCGGAACCGGAAATCCAAACGAAAACACGACGAAAGTTTATAGTGATGAACATCTTTTAACTGCCGATCCCGAACTAACTGCGGAAGTCAATAAAGTGTTTCATTTACTCGATGACTGGAAATATCAATATCCGAAATTCGAACACCTTGTTGTTTCGCCGTTTGGTTCACGAAAATTCTTCCTCAAAATGATTGCCGCCGAAATAAAAAATGCAAAAAAAGGAAAAGAAGCGTGGATTATTGTGAAAGTCAATAATCTTGTAGATCGTCGCATTGTAACACGACTTTATGAAGCAAGCGACGCAGGTGTCAAAATCCAGCTCATCGTTCGTGGAATATGCACGCTGATTCCAGGCGTTCCAGGAATCAGCGACAACATTACTGCTGTGCGAATTGTGGACCGTTTCTTGGAACATTCTCGCATTTTTATCTTTGCACACGGAGGAGACCCCATCTATTACATCGGTTCGGCCGACTGGATGGAACGAAATCTCGATCATCGCTTTGAAGTTGTGACACCGATTCGTGATCCCGACTTAAAAAAGCAGTTGTGGGACATTCTACAAATTGAGCTCGCCGATAATGTAAAAGCCCGTGAATTGTCGTATGACCGGCCAAATGAAAAAAAAATCGTCCCCAAAGGAACCAAAAAAATTCAATCTCAAAACGAAATTTATCACTATTTAGGAGGACTTGTCCAATTGCGACGAGACAGTAGTGAAGAACAATCAGAGGTGAAAACTTAGAAAAAAGCCGGTTTATCAATGTTGACATCAGAATATGATTCCATTAGAATGAACGCCCAACTACAGAAACATCGAAAATAAGAGGTTATCAATGAGAACATTTGACGAATCACTTGCGCTCCTCGCCGAGGAGCACCGAAAAATAGCCGAGGAGAACCGAAAGTTTTCCGCAGAACTGCGTGAATTCAAAGAGGAAAGCCGTATTGGCTGGGA
>JBOFGF010000277.1:0-5970 GCA_051649005.1 Thermoguttaceae bacterium
AGGTCGTTTTCACTGGGGCAATTACTTTGGAGCAATTCGGCAATATATCGAACTGCAAAATGGACAGGAAACAGCCTTTTATTTCATCGCCAATTTGCACGCACTGACGACAATTCGGGACCGAGAGGAATTGGCCCAAAATACATTCGATGCGGCACTCGATCTTTTGGCACTCGGTCTCGATCCAGAAAAGGCGACGATTTTCGTCCAGTCCGATGTTAAGGAAGTTTCTGAACTTTGCTGGATTTTGATGACGACGACTCCGATGGGACTCCTCGAACGATGCCATGCTTATAAAGACAAAAAGGGACGCGGACTAAGTGCGGATGTCGGACTTTTTACATATCCCGTTTTAATGGCGGCCGATATTTTGTTATATGACTCCGATCTCGTGCCAGTCGGAGAAGATCAAGGACAGCACATCGAAGTTTGCAGGGACATTGCTGGTGCGTTCAATCACACTTTCGGAAATGTCTTTGTAATGCCAAAAGGATATATTTTGCCAACTGCGGCAAAAGTGCCCGGACTGGACGGCGGAAAAATGTCAAAAAGTTATGGAAACGCCATCGATGTTTTTGAAGAATTGAAAACGCAAAAGAAAAAAATTATGGGAATTACGACCGACTGCCGACCGATGGAAGAACCGAAAGAACCAGACGGCGACCATTTGTTCGAATTGTACTCACTTTTTGCCAGCAAAGCACAAATCGAAGAATTGGCGGCGACATATCGAAGGGGAAATTTTGGTTATGGAAACGTCAAAAAAGAATTGGCCGTTTTAGCCGAATCTTATTTTGCCGAAGCTCGTGCTCGCCGAGAAGAAATAGCAGCAAAACCCGAATATGTGCGACAAATTCTGGCCGAAGGAGCAATGCGGGCAAGCAAAAAAGCGGCGGAAGTCCTCTCCCGTGTCAAAAAGGCGTGTGGGATTTAATTCCCAGGACTTTGAAGGTGGGCCAACGCATCAAAATTTTGTTAATTTGGGAAAGCATATTGACAAAATAGGTAAAATAAAAGTCGGCGGGTTTGTTCGGCCGAGTTATAAGCTAATCCGCAAGTTAATAAAAAAAGCGAAATTTCAATACGCTTTCGGGTTTGCTTACCAAAATAACCGTTTTTTTTGTAAGCTGGCTGGTTTGCTTACCAAAATTATGTAAACAAATGGGTTTGCTTACCAAAATAATCGATTTTTTTGTAAGCTGGCTGGTATGTTTATAGAAAATCCATAAACTAATCGCCCAGCTTATTAAAAAAAGCGAAATTTCAATACGCTTTCGGGTTTGTTTATAGAAAATCCATAAACTAATCGCCGAGCTTATTAAAAAAAGTGGAATTTCAATACGCTTTCGGCTTTGTTTATAGAAAATCCATAAACATACACAATCAATGTCACTCTGGATAAATTTCCCTGTCTTCGGTGATGTTCAGTAACCGTTTGAAAATAAAATTACTAGGCACTGGTCCACGACTAGGCAATTCTTCCAGTAAATCCATTTTGCGTATTTTAGCAAGAAGATTTCTGGCGATACGAGCATCTAATCCAGTATTTTTAATATAATCGGTAGTTGAGAAAATGGGGGTCTGAAAAAGGGCATCCAGCGCAGATATTCCGTGTTTGAATTCATCAAGTTGTACTTTCATTTCCGCATACAAATCCAAAATCTTTTTGACGATTCGGCAGTTGTGTTTTGCCTGCGCAGAGACCGCTTTTAGGAAAAATTCAATCCAGCTGTTCCAATCTTTTTCTTGTGAAATACGACGTAAACAGTCGTAATACTGGTCTCGAAACCTTTCCAAGTACGAACTAATGTAAAAAGCAGATTGGGACAATTTTTTCTTTTGGCAAAGAAAAATCGGGATGAGGAGCCGTCCGGTCCGTCCATTTCCGTCGTTAAATGGGTGCAAAAGCTCAAACTGGGCGTGCATCACGGCGCACTGAACCAAAATTTCAATATCTTCGCCGGAAATGTACCGTTCCCACGCCTCTAAATCGGTTTGAATCCGAATCGGGTCGGGGGGCACGAAAGTCGCGTTTTCGATAGTTGCGCCGGGGCGACCGATGAAATTCTGCCTTGTCCGAAACGCGCCGGGCGTTTTATCGCCGCCACGGACATCACTTGTCAAAATTTGGTGCATTTCTCGAATGAAACTGAGCGAAATTGGTCGAACGAGAATCTGTTCCGCCGCGAATTTCATTGCGGAGCGATAATTGGCGATTTCTCTGACATCTTCGATTCTTTCATTTGGAATGGCAAGACCGGCATCGTGACGGAGCAGGTCTTCGATTGTTGCTTGGGTTCCTTCGATACGAGAAGAGCGTTCGGCTTCTTCGTTGACCAGCGGTGCAAGCATCAATTCTGGTTGAACGACGCTTTGCAGTAAGCCGTCGAATCGGGCAAGCTCACCATTTGCTTCACCAACGAGTTTCAATAGCCGCTTGAAATCGAGTGTTGTAATAGGAAGTTCATCTGGTAAGTAAGATTTCATCTTATTTCGGTATTGTTTTTGTTAATGTATACAGATTTTCCCCTTACTTCCGACGCAGATATTCTGTTGCAAAAAATCGCCGACGATAAAAACTACGACGAACATTGCTTGCAGTGTCTAATATCCTTTTGGATGTGTCGAATGCCACGACCACGCCGAATCAATGACATCCCCAACATTGGTGTGTTTTGGATTCCATCCCAATTCTTTTCGTACTTTTTCAGCATCCGCAAATAAATTCGGTGGATCGCCGGGACGGCGGACTCCATATTCGGTCGGAATCGACTTTTTGACGACAGAAGCGGCGGCATCCAAAATTTCTTGAACCGAATAACCATGACCGATTCCAAGATTGTAGTATCGTATTCGTCCTGATGAATGGCCTCCGACTTGCATGGATTCAACTCCCAAAAGATGTGCTTCAACCAAGTCTTCGACATGTACATAATCTCGGACGCATGTTCCATCTGGTGTCGGATAATCAGTTCCAAAAACGGTTATTTTGTCGCGTTTTCCCATTGCCGCAAAGAGAACGAGTGGAATCAAGTGCGTTTCGGGAGTGTGGTCCTCTCCAAGTGAACCATCAGATGCAGCACCGGCAACATTGAAATAACGAAACACAATACAATCGAATGATGGATCAGAATTTGCGATGTCGGCCAGTATTTTTTCGACGAACAATTTTGAGCGTCCATAAGGATTGATCGGTTCTTGCGGCGTATTTTCATAAATCGGCATTTCTGTCGGCTCTCCATACGTCGCCGCTGTCGAACTGAAAACGAAGCGTTTCACGCCACTTTGTTCCATTGCCGTCAGAAGACTCATCGCGCCAGCAGTGTTGTTACGATAATAAATGAGCGGTTTTTGCACCGATTCTCCGACACTGATGAGTGCCGCGAAGTGCATCACCGCTTCAATATGATGTTCTTGGAGCAGTGCCGCAATTTTGTCCGTCTCCAAAAGATCAATTTGATAAAATGGGACCGATTCTGGAATTGCTTTTCGATGTCCATAACTCAAATTGTCGAGTACGACGACGAAATGCCCCGCCGCTCTGAGGCGTTTGACTGCATGTGAGCCAATATATCCACAGCCGCCAGTTATAAGGATATTCATAAAAATACAGAGAACATTTGGTGAGAGGTTTATCCCTTCGTAGAAAGCGGTTATTTAATAAACGCTGCTTCAAAAAGAGGGGAGTTGTTTGAAGGTTTTATTTTTTACGGTTTCTAAACATCCGATTTTGTGCCTTTTATTGTTGGCCACGTCAGTAATTCATTTTTCAAAAACACAGTTTCAGTAATTTATGGGGTTTTTGTGTTCCCTTTTTGGCAATCGGTGAATAAATAGAGGTGCCCAGTTTACAAAGGTGGGAATCGTCGCCAGTCGTCTCCTGAAAGTGTCTCGTCATCCAAATCGAATGAAAGTGCGAGTCTTGAACGCTTCCACTGATTTTGTCGCCATTTTTGAAACAGTAAATGAATCCAATGCGAAATTTCTGAGGCATCGAACTGTGGAAATTCTGTAACAAGAATGGCATGAATGTCATCTGATTTTTTTCCTTGTACGATTCCCAGTTGTTCAATGCGATTCAAAATAGAATATGGCATTAAATCAGTCTCATCTGTTTGCAGATCGGTGGCAGGACGCAATTCCGCAGTCGGCGACTGTTTTGTGACAGCGGAAAGAAATGGCATTTTCAGACGCTCTGTTTTTGTTACTTGCGGCCCGGTCGTTTCCATCCACGAAAGCCAGTGCCGCAAAAACGCTTTGTCGATGCCTCCAATCGGAGCAAGGCATCCAGCACAATCACCATCCATCGTCGTGTATCCGACTGTCGATTCACTTCGATTTCCAGTGGCCAAAAGAAGCGCACCTCGCATATTTGCCACGAGCCACGCAGAAGGAACTCGGGCACGCGCCTGAATGTTTTGCATTGCCACATCATGCGTTTTCCAGTCGAGTCGTTCTCCGAGACCTTTTGAGACGATTTCCATGTAATCGCACACAATTTTGTCGATGTCAAATTCGTGAAATTCTGCACCAAGCTCAGATGCGACTTTTTGGGCCGCATTTTGTGTTACATCGCCGCTGTTTTTCGTTTTTTGATAGAAACAAACGAGCAATTTTTGTACAAGTGCCGAAACAGTTGGCGTTTGTGTGTCAATTTTTGCACCGTTTTTGTTCAAAAAAGCGAAATACTGCATGACACCTTCTGTGCCGAGTTCAGCAAGGGCAAAATACACACCCAAATGAATGAGAGTGGCAAGTGTGGTGGAATCCGCGCCTCCACTAAGAGAGAGGGCAAAACAATTGGCCTCACTTTTTCGCAGATAATCTAACATTCCAAGTGGCACGATGCGTGAAAATTCTTCTTCGCGGTTCCAATTGATTTTGGCCAATTCACATTCAGATGTATTGTCAATAGTAGATGAGTTTACTCCATTTTGAGCCAATTTTGGCACTGAATCTGAATTTGTCAGCTGAGGCGTTTTAGAAATTTGAGATGGTTCTGAAACGGTTTCAGTGGAATCCGCTGAATCAAGAGTGGCGATGGTTACTTGGGCATCGTGATAAGAAAATCGTGGAGTGGCGGCGACGATTTTTCCCTTTTCTGCAATGAAACTTCCTCCGTCGTAGATTTTCGGTCCAGATTCATTTCCAACATAATTGGCGAATGCGTGAATATAATTAAATTCTTGGGTCATTTTCCGTGCATAATCGAGTCGTCTGGCTCCTTTTCCGAACGAAAATGGACTGGCACATGCGTGCAAGAGAAGATCGAGTTTTTGACGTTCTTCTGCGACAGGAACGACAATACGATTCCAGTCTGGCTCTCCGATTTCGATGGCAACATGAAATGTTTTTGGCTCTTCTTTGGATTTACTTAAATTAAACTCAAATGACATATCACCGAATTTATATGTTTCTCCATTTAATTCGATGGTACTTTGTCGATGCCGCGTCCAAGGACGAAACCACGCCAATTCTTGCAAATCAGATTCCAAATAATTCGTTTTGCACTGAAAACCAAATGGTTTGCCATCGACAATGAGACAAACCGTATTAAAGAGCATCCCTTCATATTCGAGAGGCAGACCGAGAGTTCCGATCATTCCTTTGAACTCTGGGAGAAGCTCAAAAAAGAGATCGAGGGCTTTGTCTCGTATTTCACGACGTTTGAAGTGGAGGCCACATCCGACACCTGAAATGCAGAGTTCAGGAAGACACAAAACCATCGTATTTTGAGAACGCACCCACTCAATAGCTGCACGAATATTGTCGGAATTTCGATTCCAGTCGAGCGGTGTCTGATTTAACGAAGCAGTGGCAATTCGCATAATTGTCGATAAAAATAAAAGTATCAGTTCACCGCCGACTAACAACCGCCGACTAACAACCGCCGACTAACAACCGCCGACTAACAACCGCCGACTAACAACCGCCGACTAACAACCGCCGACTAACAACCGCCGACTAACA
>JBOFGF010000278.1:0-3127 GCA_051649005.1 Thermoguttaceae bacterium
CGAAATGACATATCCTTTCGGATTATCTTCCGCCGCTTTGATTCCACCGGTCATCACCGCGCGATCTCCTATTGCAACTGCGCCATTTCCTGTTGAAGAAGGTGTGCGTGCGGCGGTAAAAATTTCTCGTAATTCCAAGTCGCTGTTAATCAGTGAAATTATGTCATTCGCGGACACTTGCTTGTTGATTGGAACTCCGATTGACAGCTGCTTTGTTGATGAATTGTATGTCACATTCGGGCCGGTGTAATCTGACACAACTTGCACGACTGTATTATTCATTCCCGGTCCTGACTGAAGTGCAGAAATGGTGAATCCTGAATCAATGCCATTTTGTGATATTATTGTCGCAGTCGGAAATCCATAAGAAACACCTGCTCCGGCACTCGAAAATCGAATGTCGGGATATGAACCAATAATCGGATCACACGCATTGGAATCGAACGTCGGCTTCAATAAGCCAGTCCCTTTTTCGGAAAGTCCCTGTGTGCATATTTGCAGATTCGGATGTTCGGGATCAATATTCGAAACACTAATTCCATATTTATCCAAAACCGATTTTGATTCCTCCGTCGATGGAAAATTGAAAAATTTGACGAGATCATTCGCCGTCGTTTTGATAATTCCTTTTGTGTCTGTTTCCAAATGTACGAGAAGTTCCCCCGCCGAAACGAGGCCTCCGGTCGTTTCACCAATCCGTGAATTGATACCAATGTAATTTGAACTTTCGAATTTTGGTGGATTTTTCGTATCATAATTCGACATCGGAGTCACCGTGAATATCGAACCGAGAATAGGATCGTTTGAAACCAAATTTACCAGATCGTTCATCGAAAAATAATCACGATTCGGATCAGATGCACGCCCAGAAAAATCGACGGAAATTATGACCGCTTTTCTTTCGGGATCGAATATCGCCGATTCGTCTTTTGCATCTCGAAAAAGAACACCAACTCCGTCCCACTCAGGTCCAGGAGATCGGGCAGTAAGAGAAAATGACGTGCCTGAATCGAATCCCTGAATCAATGCACTTGCTTTTCCTAATACCGGAGGATTCGTCCTGTCATCGACCGACAAAGGTGTCCCTGGTGTGCTGACAAATCTAATCTTTGGCGAATTTTCCGGCCCCAAAAACTGCATGTAATTATTTTCGTTCGCATTTCCATAAAATGCGTATTCGGTAAATGGAGTCACAATTCCCAGACCTGTTTCACCACTGGGAATTGTCGCAGTGAGACGTCCTGTGCCATCCAAGTTTTTCAGCAGTGGAGATGTATTTAGCAAAGTCGCCACTTGTTCAGCAGTCGAAAGCACGGCTCCGCCATTTACTCCTTTTTGCGTTTGTGTGAAATCAGATGTTGGAACGAGCGGCCCTGTTCCATTTGACGGCGGCGTATTTGTCAACTCAAAATAATTGCGTGCATCGGGAGAGGCGGCAATCCATGCCTCCAAATCGGTCACTTTCGTATTATTAGGATCGTTTGGATTCGCTGAATTATACGAAACATTGATTTTGAATGTTTTCGGATCGCTTTTCAAATCGATGTCGATGCCTGTTTGTTGTGCCGTTCCAAAAACATTATTGAACGAAAATGCGATATTATTAAAGTCTTCTCCGGGATTTTTCGCCGTAATTGTAAATTCGTTATTGGAAATGCCATCTTGGTCTCCATTGTAATGAAATGCCGCTTTTTGCCATGTTTCGGTTTGCAAAATGACTTCAATTGCCGTCGGTTCGTTTCCATTTCCTGGTGAAACACTAAGCGAAAGCCCTTCGTTTCCCTCTCTTGGCACACTGTATTTAATGACAAAATTTCCCGCTTCTGCCCCCGGCGCACTTGCTGTAACAATAACATTATTGTTGGTTCCATAAGATGTCAGTGCCAAAGAACCAGGGGTCGATTGTGAATAAACTTTTGCTGCAACTCCTGTCGCATCACTGAATCGATTCACCTCATCAGCAATGTTTTGGACACTCGCATCTTTATCGAAACGAAAAGATTGATATCCGCCGCTCCCGCCAAGATCAAAAGCAACATTCGTTTTCAGAGCACCAAGTGGATAATACAATTCCGCTTGTCGCCCAGCTTCGATGACCTGAACCGCAATATCTTTTTCTGTGCGCCCCAAAAAATTCACCTGATTGATGTCGAGATACGAAATTTTGCTGGAATCGACTCCATAAGTCGTAAAATCGAGAGAACCATCCAATAATTTTTGTTGCTGAAACGATGTAGAATTAGAAATCATATCAATCACACCTAAAATCGCATCGACTTCAATCTGCATTGCTGCAATTGTCGCATCGTTTTCACCACCAGTGCTCGCCGCCTGAGTGACAAAACCTTTTAGATCATTCAAAAGATTATTGACCGAACTAAGTGCCCCATCTGCGGTGGCAATCACTGCACTTGCTCGCTGGCAATTTGAAACAGCCTGCGACAATGAAGTGATGTCGGTTCGCATTGCAGTGGCGGCGACAAATCCGACCGGATCGTCTCGGCCTGATTCGATGCGAATGCCGGTCGAAAGATTCCGAAGCGACTTTGAAAGTGAATCATTCGTCTGACTCAAAGTGAATCGTCCAATGAGTGAACTGACATTAACTTTCAGATTGACAGGATTATATATCGTCGACATAGACGAAAAGCGGAAAAAAGTGAACGAACAAATGAAACCTAAAAGAAACACCATCTGCGCAGTTGGTCATGCGAAAACGAGACCTTTGTTCATTCGTATCGACTTTTTCGTTCTTTCCGATTAAACCAATTGAAAGAGTTGGCTCAATTTTTCCTCTTTTATCTATCTTATCACCTTTTACCATTCTTTTTCCCATTGAACTAATCAAGAAAAATTGCTATTCTTTGCATACATGGTTCGATTTGAGCATCCCATTTTTTTCGGCGTTAATTGAAAATGGCTCGATGTGAGACCACTACTTCGTGAAAGTATAAAAGTTTTATTTTTGATCATTCTTTTTCCCTTCTTATGACGTGGAACATTATCACCTTGTATTGATCGCCGGAATTGTGATTATTACAGCATCGTTAATGATGCACGCATGGAAACGGCATCGCCGTGAACAGGAAATGAGAGCAAAGCGACTCCGTGCGTCTCAAAGTCAAAT
>JBOFGF010000279.1:0-15240 GCA_051649005.1 Thermoguttaceae bacterium
GAGAAATGACGACAAATCCTCCGTGTCCTCTGCGCCTCTGTGAGAGAAAAATCTTATTTTAACCACGAAATTCACGAACATCGACACGAAAATCGCACGAAATGTTTTTGTATTTGGGTATTTTATTTTCTGGCGAAAGCCTTATTAACTGACGATTTTTTCTCGCACCGCCCAGAGTGCGACCTGAGTGCGTCGCTTCATTGATGTCTTTCTAAGGATGCTCTGGACGTGCTCTTTAACAGTTTGAAGAGAAATGCCCAATTGATTGCCGATTGTTTTGTTGTCAAATCCCTGGGCAAGAAAACGAATCACATCGATTTCTCGCGGAGTAAATGGTTTTAATTTAAAATTTTGTGGCTGATGCGGAACAATTTTTCTGAGAAAAACAAGTAAATTTTCGGCAGAATATCGTTTTCGGTCCTGCGAAAAATCGACAATCTCACATTCTTGTCGCCCCACTTTTATTATGGAATGACCAGCACAAAAATCGTGAAACGATGCCTGCTCTCGGTCCACTAAAATCAAGTGCGGAAAAGAGTGCTCCAATCCATTCTGGAGTTGATTTCGATCACTCGATTCGCCAACAATTTTGAACTCCGTTCCCACTAAAAAGGCGCGAATCCCTGCCAAAATCGTCGGCTGTTCATCTGCAAGAAAAACACGAATCATATTCAGAAACAAGAAGTTTGACATCAAAATAATTTCAATCACTCTCCTCTGATTCTACTCATATCAAAACGGTTTTGCAATACAATGGAATTAGAAAAATAGCATTATAAAAAATTGCTTCATAAATTTCCAAATTTTCAATTTTCCATAAATTACAGCAATTGCTATTGGCAAACGGCAGTCTGCTAACAAGTTTTCACCACAGAGACACAGAGTTCACAGAGTGTCTTGTATTCTCCGTGTTCTCCGTGCCCTCTGTGGTAAAAAATTCCGAAGTTCACAAAACTTGTTAGTGGACTGTGGCAAACGGTGGACTTGTCAAAATTGGGGACTTGATTTATCTCAACTCGTGGAATAAAATGGAGTCTCGTTGAATGTTTTGCTCGTTCATTTACAAAATGGCACATCTATTTATTCACCGATTACCAAATTTTGAACACCAAAACCCCGCAAATTACGGAGTCTGTGTTTTTAGAAAATGAATTATTAGATGTGCCCAAAATAATAAGAATAAAATAATTTAGAACAAAATAGTTAAATAAATGTTTTCAGTATTTTTTTTCGTCCGTCGTCCAGCCGAAATGTTGTTACTCATTTTATCCATGTTTTGCAGTGGCGCGGCCTTTTGCTCGCTCTCTGCCGAGGAAACAGTAAAACCATCTGCCGTCATGCTCGAACAAGTTGCTCGATTGAAGGCGAAAAATGTGCCTCTTATCGATTATCACATCCATTTACGAGGCGGAATGACGGCTGAAAAAGCGTTTGAGTGGGAAAAACTGTCTGGAATTAGAAGTGGCGTACTCGAAAACGTCGGACAAGACTGGCCCATTTCAGATAATGAAAAGCTGGGAAAATTCATTGCCGATGCAAAACGATTTCCGGTGCTGGTTGGAATTCAAGTAAATGACCGCGATTGGTTTCGTGTGATTGATATGAAACTCTGCGAAGACCTCGATTATGTTCTCGCAGACACGATGATTATGCGCGACAAAAATGGAAAACCCCAAAAATTGTGGCTCGAAGATGAATATCAAATTGACGACCCTCAAAAATGGCTCGAACAATATATGGAGCATTGTTTGATTGTCGTTGATGAACCGATTGATATTTTGGCCAATCCGACATATTTACCACCTCGAATGGCAAAATATTACGACGAATTTTGGACGGAAAAACGGATGGAAAAATTAATTGATGCCGCAATTGCAAATGATGTGGCCTTTGAAATTCAAACTGGCTCTCCTTTTCCAAAACGAGCTTTTATTGATCTCGCTCGAAAAAAAGGGGCAAAATGGTCCATTGGAAGGAACAATTTTGATGACAAACCGAATGAATTGAAACGCTCTCTCGATTTGTTGGAGGAGCTAAATTTTGAGCCGAATGAAATGTTAATCATTCCATCGGAAAAATAGAAAAACGTGCGAATTTGTTGGTGCGTTCTATTCAAAAAACAATATAATGGGCACTCTCATAATCCATTTTCAAAAACACGGACTCTGTAATTTGCGGGGTTTTTGCGTTCAAAAATCGCAAAAACATGAATAAATAGAGGTGATTTAATAATAAATGCGGCAAAATAGTGGAGTGTTCGCGGCCCAAACCCTCCGGTTCTCCTTAAAAAGAAGGGGAGTTTTTTTGATGGTTTTATTTTGTTACTGTTTCTTATCACTTTCATCGCAAAAAACCGCCGATGCAACTGGTATTCCGGCGCAGTCAGCGGATTGTTGCTTTCTATAAAACCGAACGAAAACATTTTATTCGACTTCTTTCAGTTCACCGACGAGCATTCGTGCGGCATCTTTTAGAAAATGACGTGCATCCAAATCGCGTTTTTGGGCCGCAGATGTGTCGAGATGAATCTCCATTTCGACCGACCAAACACCTGTTTCGTCTGGAATAATGTGCCAGTGGGGCTGAACGGCGACTGATTGATGAACAAGCTCGAAACCTTCGACCGATTGACTCACGGTTTCTATCGGAAATGCATAAAAATCGGTCAATCGATTCGATTTGAGTGCGACATCGAGTCCGAGCCAGTCGTCATAAAGACCGAGTTCGTATCCTTCTGTCAAATCGAGATTCGTACTGAGATTTCCGAATCTTTTTCCTTTTGCTCCGCCGATCCCATGAAAATAACGATTTTCTGCTCCGCCGGGCATTCCCGCAAAATTCATTTCGACCGCAAAATGGAGTCGATAATCTTTTGGTAATTGGCTGAGTCGATATGCAATTTCGATCACCGAACTTCCTTCGCTGAGTGTGACCGCTTTGTCGATGCGAATCGGGGCCATATATGCGGTTCCTTCCCGGGAAAGAAGAATCTGCATTCGTCCTGCTTTTTTGCGAATCACAGCATCATATTCTGAATGAACAAAATCGCCGTGTTGTTTGGCATGTCCACGACTCACTGATTCAAAATTGACATCATAATCATAAAAGAGATCGACGAGACTTTTTCGCGGATATGAGTCATATTGGAGGCGGCGTTCGAGACCTTCTTGCTTGAAAATGACGCGCTGACCAGGATGCTTTTCTTCATATTGTTGCCTCTGCTCGATTTTTTGGTGATATGGTTCGGGGCAACGAGTCACTGTTGCCAATAGATTGTGGGCAATTGATTTGATGTCCATTTCGTACATCATTCCGCCGCGATGTGGAACAACGAGCAAATTGAGTTGGTCATTTGTCAGTCGCACCTCATTTTGACCATCGAAATTGAAATCTGCCATTTGTGATTCGGCCCACTTTCCAGTTCGATCAGTCGCCGCATCAATTAAATTGTCGGCTTGAATCAATTCTTTGTAGATGGCATTTCGCAAATGGGGCAAGTAAACACCGCCGAATGCGCCGTGCCAATAACCGCAATTGCACTGACTTCTATAAAGAGATTCACGGGCCAAATCAATGTCGCTGCCAGACCATCCTTCTTCAATTGATTTTCGAAGTCTGGCACTGACACTCATCATTCGGCAATACATTTCGTCCGATTCTGGATATCTGACTTTGAAATTGCGCCAAAAACCTCCGCGTAAAAACTGTTTCAAAATTGGCCACTTTTCATCATTTGCCATGTCAATTCTGATCTGATCAAGCTGCATTTGCTGTTCTGGTTCGAGGACCCACTCGGTCATTTCTCGATAACTTCCGTCTGGAATGTATATTTTTCCCAGTGGCGGAACTGATGCGATAACTTCCGACGGTGTTGTTGTGACGATCCAGTCGCTATTTTCAGAAAGGGCATCGAAAAAACGATGCAGCCATTTTTCTTCATAAACATGCCGAGAAGTCTCGGGCCAAGAACCGAATTTTTCGCCGTCATCGCCATGAACCAAAACTGACTGTGCATCTTTTTCGGACATTTCAGCAAAATGAGAAATCACATTTTCGACGTTTCCGAATGGAATCAAATATCGAAGGCGTTCGCTCCCTGGAAAAACGGTCATCGTTTTGCCATCATCTTCGGTCAAATAGTGTCGATTCAGTGCCGATTCTTTGACTCCAGCAAATTTAAGATGGGAATCATCGAGAATGGTGTATTTCATTCCTGCGGCAACCAAATCGCGGACATAACTTTGCTCCCAAACACGTTCTGGAATCCAAATACCTGCAACATCAGCTCCAAGACGTTTTTGGAGCCATTCTGAGTACATTTCGATTTGTCCAATGCGGTCTCGTGCTGGGAGCATTGCTAAAATCGGCTCGAAAAATGGACCTCCGATGACTTCAATGCGACGTTCTCGAACCAATTCAGCAACACGAATCAAGTATTCAGGATGAACATTTGCGAGCCATTCAAAGAGAGAGCCACTTGTATGCAGAGCGAGTTTGATTTTCGAATAACCTTCAAAAACATCGAGAAAGGGGAGATAACTTTCCTGATAAGTCTGCTCGAAAATGTGCGAAAAATTACCGATTGGCTGGTGATTGTGAACCGCAAAAATAAATCGAATCGGACGCATTTGATATGATGGTTAATAAAAGAATGGGGAGAATCGTCAAAACATCTGAAAATTCGGCATGTTCATTTCTTACAAAGCAAATTCGACATATCCGCTTCAAACGTCAAAATCGGACAAAACCGACCATTTCATAACTTTTATCAGAAAATTCACCAAATAATTTACTGATCGTCTCGACAATTTTGTTCGTTTTGTTGACCGATTGGCGAGCGCATTTGGCGAGCCGCCGGCGTTAGTCGGCGGTTTTGTTGGGCGAGCCGCCCTGAAATAGCATTTCCGAATCCATCGGAATTCGTTCCAGAACGCCGAGGCGTTCCATGCTCCTGAACTTCAGAGATGTTCAAGAATGGTAGAAACAAATTCCTAAAAACACACCACTCTGTGAGGAGTTGAATAATGGTCACCGATATTGAACGCCGAGGTGATTCGGAATTGCTCTTTCAGGATAATCACATTTTATCGGTATTTATGAAAGCACACACAATTTCCGTGAACGAATACTGTATTTTCATATTTTCAGAAGTTCATCGGTCGAATCACAAAAGGCACGAAAATCGAGATAAAATTTTTGGTAAAAACTCAGTCAAAATTTGCGTGCTCTTGAATACGGCCATCGACCATTTTCACAGTGCGGTCTGCGACATCTGCGATCAGAGAATCATGTGTCACCATCACAATTGTCAATTTGTTTGATTGATTCAAACTGCGAAGAATTTGTATTATTTCCTTTGCTGATTCTGCATCGAGATTTCCGGTCGGTTCATCGGCAAAAAGAATTTGTGGCTCTGAGATAAGTGCGCGGGCAATTGCAACTCGCTGCATTTCACCGCCAGAAAGCTCATTCGGTTTATGTTTCAGTCGGTGCGAAAGTCCCACTTGATCTAAAATCGATTTTGCTCTTGCAATGAACGTGCTGCGACCAAATATGTAACTGAAAAGATTGTGCCGAATCATGAGCGGAAACAACACATTTTCGAGTGTCGTCAGTTCTGGCAAAAGATGATAAAATTGAAAAATCAATCCGATTGAACGATTTCTCAACTTATCTCGACGACTAATTGAAAGATTATCGATTCGGTGTCCGTGAAAATGGATCGTTCCTGATTCCGGCTGATCGAGTGTTCCCAAAATATGCAAAAGAGTGCTCTTTCCAGAGCCGCTCTGGCCGACTATTGAAACAAACTCGCCAGTTCGGACGGAAAAATCGACTCCTTTTAGCACAGGAATGCACAAACGACTTTTATAGTAACATTTTGTGATTCCCTCGGTGATAAGAATTGATTCAAGTGGAGAATGTGAAGTCAGTATGTTCTGTTCTGTTTTCATTATTTTTGGCATGACAAATTTTATAGTGCCACTTTCCATTTCGTGTTTTTGTTCAAAAATAGGTTTATTCGTAAAATCATTGCCGCTCTCACTTGCATTTTTGGCGATTAGATGCGCGCCTGAACTATCGGATTCTATTGTGCCACTTTCAATTTCACGTTTTTGTTCAAAAATAGGTTTATTCGTAAATTCATTGCCGATCTCACTTGCATTTTTGGCGATTAGACGTGTGTCTGAACTATCGGATTTTATTGTGCCACTTTCAATTTCACGTTTTTGTTCAAAAATAGATTTATTTGTAAATTCATTGCCGTTCTCACTTGCATTTTTGGCGATTTGATGCGTGTCTGAACTATCGGATTTTATTGTGCCACTTTCAATTTCACGTTTTTGTTCAAAAATAGGTTTATTCGTAAAATCATTGCCGATCTCACTTGCATTTTTGGCGATTTGATGCATGTCTGAATAATCGGATTTTATTGTGGAATGTTGCAACATATCGTTAATTGAGTCGGATTTTTGAACACTATTTATTTTTGCAACAGGAATTTCTGTCGATGCTGTTTTTGTAACTGATTCCCGCTTTCGAAAACCAATCTGCGACAAAGAAGGCGAAATTGGAAGAGGCGGAATATCTGGGAGATCAAGCGGTGTAATTGTTGCCGCACGTTTTACTGTTTCAAAATTATCAAGAGGTGCATGCTTTCTCGAAAATGGTAAAAATATGACATTTTCTTCGTTTTTCTGCAATTTAGAATCGATTGGATGGCCAAAAACGTGAGGTGAATTTTTGGGACTGGCAGATGGTTGTTCTGAAACAATAATATCGTGCAAAACATGATTTATTCGCACGGAGTCAGAAATAAGCGAAAATTCAGTGCTAATTGCGGATACATTCAGAGGCACTCCCGTCAAAGGCACTGTTTTTTGTGTCGCTCCTTTTGAATGAATAGATTTTGCAGATGTATTTCCGCGTCCATTGGTGTTCGAATCACGTCCAGACAAATTCTGACCAGAAACCGATTCGTCGAATAATGTCGACAATTCGATTCCTTGTTCAGATGTTGGTTTGCTCTTATTTGCCGTCGATTTCAACATGGCTTCTAACTCCTGAGTGACTCGACTGGATGAAGTCGGGAAGCACGAATGGCGGGCAAAATTCCGGCAAGAACGGCAATGACGACGGCTCCTGAAATTATCCCAAAAACGGTCATCGGCTGCACAATTGTCGGAATTTCATAAAATGAATAAATTTCGGGACTGAAAATGTCGCTCTGCAAAATATATGAAAGCACTTTCGCAATTTCTTTAATATAATGTACAAATAAAATTCCGAGAGCGAGTCCCAAACCAGCACCGACCAATCCGAGAAGAAGACTATAGTACAAAAAGATTTGCATGATTCCAAATCCACTTGCACCGAGCGACTTCATTATTCCAATATCTTTTTGTTTTTCGACGACGATCATGTAAAATATGGCCAAAATGCCAAAACCAGCGACGGCGAATATCAAAAAAAGTAATACATTTAGCATCGCAAGTTCGTTGAAAACTGCGGCAAGAAGCGTTTCTTGCTTGTCTCGCCATGTTGTTACAGAAAACATTTCGGCAGGAAACTCGGCACGAAGTCGATCTCGAAGAACATCAAGATTGACATGCGGTTTGGCTTTGATGAGAATTTGTGAGACCATCGGACGGCCGCCCTGATCGTACATTCCTCGTAATTGTTGCAATTTTTCTATCGGCACAAAAACGAGCTGCGAGTCATATTCCATCATTTTGCTCTCGTACAAATCGACGACAGTAAAACTATCGCTTTGCAATTTGATTGGCAAACTTGCGGTCGGAAAAGTGAGCATGACATCATCGCCTGGAATCAGTGCGAGTTTGTCAATGACAAGTTTTTCGCCTGTTTCGGGATCAATTTTTTCGAATCGTCGATATGACGAAATTCCATATCCGATAATCGCGCCGGTGTGTTGTTCTTTTGCGGGATCAAAAATGGTCGCCGGTGTACTTGGTGCCAATGCAAAAGGATCAATCGGAACGTCGATGGAATTCGTGGCGACTCCATCTGCTCGATTTTGTGGAGAAATGGATGTCTGATTTGTATTCAACTGATTTTGTAACCGAATTTGTTCATCTTCATTTTTTTTCCGCATTCTTTCTTGTTCCGCAAAATAATTGCGGCGATATTCCCAGCCAGCATATTTCATCTCAAAACGATTTACGCCGCGTCCTGACTTGCTGGCACCTTCCACATCATATCCATCTTCGTGTAACAAAAAATTCAATTCTTTTCGATTTGCCGGATGCTGCAAGTATGACATGATCTCGCTGACTCGTCCCTGGGTCATCGCATCAATTCCTATGAGCTGAATCGGACAACTGCGAGTCTCGCCCGAAATGCCGATTCGATATGTCAACATTCCAGGAACATGAATCGTCGGTGTCATTTCCTCGATCAGATCAGCGGCGATGGCACGAATCCGTTCTGAGTGCCAAACTGGATCAGGAAATCCTTTAATATCATTCGACTCGAAAATGACATCGGCCAAAATACCATGAATACGATTTTGCATTTCGGTCGTAAATCCCAGCATCACTGCATTCACGACAATCATTGTCGCAACTCCCAGCATCACACTAATAATCGATGCCAATGCAATATATCGAGTTAGAAGATATCGCCAACAGAGCAGAAGTTTGTACATGATTTGGCTTCCTTGCCTTTCAATAAAAATTATCGTTTCAAATTTGCATCATCTACTTTCTAGGAAAGCAGGCGATACATTTTTTTATTTCAAAATCGGTTTGCGAATTGTTTTTGGTGCATCATCTGGAATCGACATTGCCGGAGGCGGAGATGCTTTCGTTTTCGTTTCAGTTTTTGGTGACGATTCCGTTTTGGGTTCCTGTTCAGTTTTTGGTGATGAATCCACTTCTTCATCAGCCTCGATTGGAACAATAATTCGAGGGCGTTTGGACGGAGTGGAAACGGCGGGCGTTTCTTTCGATGGACTCGGCGTTTCAGTCATTTCGTTTTCATCTTCTTCTGTCATTAAATCATCCAGACCGCGTGCTTTGGGAGGAGACGATGCTTTTGGCGGCGTTTGTTCGACCGATTTTGATGTGTCTAATTTTTCTGAAGTCGCCTTTTCATTTTCAGTATTAGTCTTTTCGGGAGTCTTCTCGCTTGGTGCTTCATTTGAAATGGATGGTGAAATGGCAATTGGCGGACGACGTGGTGATGTGATCGGTTTCGTCGTTTCCTCATTTTTCACATCGCCATTTTTCAAATCGTTGTTTTTCACTTCGCTATTTTTCACATCGCTATTTTTCGTTTCATCAAAAAGAATAGGTTTTGGCCCTGTTTTCGGAGGCTCTGTTTTTGGTTGTTCCGTTTTCGGCTGTTCTATTTTCGGCTGTTCTATTTTTGGCTGAATAACTGGAGTCGGTGAAACGATTGCCAATGAAAGACTGACAGGTTTGTTGTCATTGATCGCGGCGATTCCACTGACGGCGAGTCCAAAGAGAGCGTCCGATTCTTTGCGATAATTGATGTCTCGTGAAACATATTCGGCAAAGTCAACAAGTGTTTGTGCTTTCGCACTATTGGACTTCATTTTGCCAATCAAATTAAGCGTTTCTGCTAAATTGTGCCGTTCGAGCTGAATTTTCGCCAATCTCGCATACCAATTATCGATTTCTGACATGGCAACAACAGCATCTCTCGTTTCAGACCGAGTTGTGGTCGAAGAAGATTTGCTTTCTGGGCCGACATGCCAAATTGGATTGTCTGCGGACGATGACTTTTCCGTGGATAACTGCTTTTTCGGAGCAATAACCCGATCAGGAAAATCAATTCCCGAAGTGGGTTTATCTTTGATAGATTCGAGTAGTGCCTCAATTTCTTCCGCTGATTTTCCTGATTTCTTGACTGTTTCAGGTTTTGTTTCTGCATTTTGCGGTAATTCTGGTGTCGGAATAGTGGGCAATTCATCTTCGGCGGGCCACTCAATAATCATTTCATTTTCGTCGAAAAGGAGTGGTTTGCCATTCGTTCCCTGCGTATTTTGTAGACGAGGTATTTGCGGAGCAGGAAATCCGGTCGGTTTTTTGCCATTCGGTGATAATACTTGAATCATTTCGCCTGATTCGGTTGTCATCGGAATCGCAGGACGTTCTGGCGCAGTGCGCGGTTCGATCACCACTTCTTCAGTAACAACTTCAAACGTCCGCCCCTGTGCATTAATTCCCTGCGAATTCATCTGTGGTGGTGCATACAAAGGAGGCATATACATTGGACGTCCGCCGCCTGAACGACTGCTGTAAATTGATTTGCCACTTTGCGCAATTTCAGTCGGCGATGCTGCAACAAGGAGAGGCAGACCGCTCAAAAAGGTGACAGTGATGAATAAAAAACAAACAATCATACGCGACATCGGACTAATCCTTTTCAAATTATTTTCAGCTTTCGGCACATTTCGCTGCGAAAGGCGACAAAAGCCACTTTCAAAAGAGTGGACTAACCGATTTTAACATAGTTTATCAACAAGGCAAACTTTTACGGAAAAGAAATATAACAAATTTACATAATCGTGTCTAGTTGAAATGTTTGTATCGATTGCAACACAAAATATCATTTTGATGATGCCAATTTTGTGGGCAAATCTATTTTTTCACCGATTGCTAAATAACACAAAAACCCCGTAAATTACGGAGTCTGTGTTTTTGAAAAATAAATTATTAGAAGTGCTTGCTTGTTTTCCACTGTCCGGCAAGTTTGGCAATCATTCTCTGAACGTCAAATTGAAGCAAATCCGACTACATATTTCGATATGTCGATATTTATGATTCATTAGACATTTATATTGTGTCGTCAGAAAGAAGATTGTTTAGCTGTTTAACAGCTGAATGGATTCGACTTTTGATTGTTCCAAAAGAGACACCGAGCGATTCACTCGCTTCTCGATATGTCATTCCCTGAAAATAAACCAAATAAAGCACTTGGCGGAGCAGCTCTGGAAGTTTTCCGACTGCATTTCTAACTTGCACAGCATCTTCTTCTCGCACCACATTGTCGTGCGGTCCCTGTTCTTTGCCTTCGAGCAAATGTGATAATGAGGTCTGTGATTGATCCGAATCAATTGTTTCGTCCGCGCTGATTACATGGAGTTTTTTGGTTTTGCGATGAATATCAATCGCCTGATTTGTCGCAATTCGATAAAGCCAGGGGCGAAATTTTCGGTCATCATCAAATTGATTGCACTTCAAATGTACCTGTAAAAAAGTCGTTTGAAATATATCTTCGGCTGTTTCTGCATCACCTGTGTAATAACGAAGATAGTTGAATAGTTCGCGTTCATATCGTTTGACAAGTTCTTCGAACAGGTCTCGATTCTGTGTCATTCTATATTCGATTATCAAGTCTTCATCGCTCCAAGCTGTGTATGGAGCGTCCAAAATCTGCGACGAAAAATTTGCAATAGTGTTCATAGTATTTCCTTACTTTCTTTCCGGGATGATTATCTCGTCCTTGAATACGTTATATGTTATTGTGCGTTAAATTGCAAGAAAAAAATTTGGTTATTGTGAATTTGTTTGTGTGTCTCGGTTTTCAGATTCGAGATTGTTATACTGAAATAACTATCATTCATTTTCCGTGCCAAACCCGAAAAAACTCAAAAAAACACAAGAATTTTTTTCAAAAAGACAAAATGGCTAAAATGGGAAATTAGTAATGCGCAAAAACAGGCAATACAAAGCAAAGGAACAAGATAAAATATGAGCTAATTTATATGCCAATTTTAATTTTTGAAATAATTTCCGATCATTTTTGCGTGCTATAAAAAATACAAAGCGTTTTTTGTAATTTTTTCACCGAGATTTTTTCCCGATTCACTCACCGATAAAAAAAGGTGAAAGTTTACAAAGGCGAGGCGATGATTGCTTTTTTTGAAATTTGGTGTAAAATGCGGAAAAGATGCCGAAAAAAATTATTGAAAAGGACTTGCAGGACGTGTCACGACTTATTTGTCCATCATACATCCTGCTTTCATTCAGCTGCATCCATTCAGCAAAGTTCTGTTCGTCCAGTAAAAATATACTGTAAAAAAAATAGAACATGAAAAATTGGAAAGCTGCCGCATCAACCCATCAATAAGTACTGCATAGAATGTGGTTTGAAGAAGGAAAATGGCTATGAGCTTAGAACTTAGCAATTTTGAAAAAGCAATTGTATCATTTGAAAAAAGTTTGAGTGACCACCGACTGGCTGAAACGACAAACCTTGATCAATTTTTGGAAACGCTTCGTGCAGGTGTTATTCAAAATTTTGAGTTTACTTACGAACAAAGTTGGAAGCTCATGATGCGATGGCTCGAAGAAAACCGGGGGGATGGTTTGACTTTCGGAATTACAAAAAAGCAATTGTACAGATATGCGGCGGAAAATGGATTGATCGACAATTTTAATGCGTGGGTCGTTTTCCATGAAGCGAGAAACAAAACTTCACATCTTTATTCAGGGGAAATTGCCGAAGATGTTTATCAAAAAGCCGTTGATTTTTTGCCGCACGCAAAATCTCTACTCAAACAATTAAAGGAACACAACGAATGATTGCTGTGTCACCTTTTGAGTTTGAAACGATTATTCAGATACTTTCCGAACATGTTCCAGTCGGCGAGGTGCGTGCGTTTGGTTCCCGTTATAAATGGACTAACAAAAACTATTCCGATCTCGATTTGGCAATTGACACTGGCAAAAAAATGACGATGATGCAGATGTCCCTCTTAAAAGATGCTTTTGAGGAGTGCGATTTGCCATTCCGTGTTGATGTGTTGGATTATCAAAGCATTTCGCCTGAATTTCGCGCTGTCATTGACAAGGGATTTGAGGTAATAATGGGTGGACCGGTTTTTCGGGACAGAAAATTGGCTTGAATAAGCTGTGTAGTCAGAAAAAATTGACGAAGTGCAGGATAGTTGACGTGTGAGTTGTTTCGGATAGAATGGGGGGGAATCGGTCGTCGATTTGCGGAAATCTCACAGATGCGCACAATTATTTCATATACATAATAGACATTACTCAAAAGCGAAACACCGTTTTCCACGAAAGCGGGCTCAATTTATATGCCCAAATCAGCTCGAAAAAACACATCTCATATTCCGCCGGCATTAGATCGCGTTTTGGCGGCGGCCGTTGTTGCAAAAGAGAACAAAGGTCACGACATTGTAATTCTTGATGTGCAAGAACTAACGAAATCTTTCGATTATTTTTTAATCATTTCCGGTTCGTCTCGCCGTCAACTTTATTCGATTGGCGATGAAATTCAGAAAAAAATCGCCGGTGAAATGGGAGATGAGTGCCTCTCAGTTGCCGGACACACCGAAGGACGCTGGATCGTGATTGATTATGGAGATATTATCGTCCATCTTTTCGAGCCAGAAACTCGTCAGTATTATGCTCTCGAAGAACTTTGGGGGAAAGGTGTGGTGATTCCATTTGAGTGATGAATGGTGTCGCCCTGGGATAAATACGATTCCATTTCAGGGCGGAAAAACCTTTGTTTTACAGCATTTACGCGAATTTTGCATTGCAAAAAATCTAAAACCGTGAATGGACATGCGTCAATAGGACGAGGTGAAACGAATAAAAAACGCATCAGAAGGTTTGGCTTTTCCAAAATACTCGAAATCGAAATTGCGTTCAAATGAGTATCCAACTTCCAGACCAAGATTCACGCCGAATGAGGTGCGGCGTTCATATCCCAGCATCGTCCGATAGTCTCGATAATCGACTTTCATCAGATTTTTCTCACCAGAAAGATGTTCCTGAATCGTCCAAGAACCACCTCCCCATTCAAAAGCGGCATAAATCCAGTCAGACTGGTCATCTCCGACTCGAGAACCAAACCAACGAACGCGCTGCGCCGCTTTTAGCTTCGGAAAAACCAACTCGAAATTCAGGTCTTCTTGTGGTGTCCAAATGATTCCGCCAACTGGCATGATGTTGTAGTTGTCCATCCGATCAAAATAAGCCGCCCCAAGAACGACTTTCAGCCGAGGATTGCACGTCCAAATACCTGCAATGTGCGCAGGAAATCGCATTGCTTTCGATCCACTTGATTTGAAGTCGCCGCTGTACAACGTGGAAACAGCCATGTCGATCATTAGTTTATTTTGCACAATCGGCACAAACCAACGAAAATCTGCTCCTGTGGTGTACAACGTGTTCACCGGAAACTGGAAATTCTCGCTGCTATCAAAAAACCATGTTTGAAATTTTGGAGTAATAACAAAAGGAGCATCCCGCGTCGGAAGAGGAAAAGCAAACATTGCAGAAAGATCGAGTTCGGTCATTCCGAGTCCATTTTTCCCATTTTTGGCGATCCAAAGTGCGTCAAAACTCAATTTTTGAAAGACACCTTCTCGTTTGCCTGGAATTTTCGATGATGTCCCGCCATTTCCGACCGACAAAATTAGTGTTGATTGGTCATTGCTGCCAGTTTCCATCTGCGGATTCAATGTTGTTACAGGAAGTGAAAACATGGAATTGATGGAATTGGACGGCTGAAAAGGCGAATTACCAGCAGGATTGTTTCCCATGTTTGCATTGCCGCCGGAGTAGCTTGTTCCACCGGGCGGATATGCACTCCCCCAATAATCATTGCTTTGGAAACTACCATTCTGAATTTGACCATTCTGAATTTGGCCATTTTGAATTTGGCCACTCTGGATGGGATCACCGATTTGTGTCGATATTGTGCCATCGGTCAAATAGACGCGGCCAGACGGGTCAGACTGCGCATCTGCCGAGTGAGTAAATGTTAAAACAAATAACAAAATTGTCAAAAAATATAAAAAACGCATTGGACAATGGGGAGAAAATGTTAAGTATCTGTTTTTTCTAAAAAACGATTCCTGTTTTGATGAAAAACGCATCTGGTAATTTCATATTGTTGTCTTTTGACTGATACAATTCACGTTGAAAAGCTCCCCCCACTTCGAAATATCCGCCGAGTCGCATGTTTTGCAGCATCTCAAATTCGATTCCACCGCCGAAACGAATATCATTATAATCGGTGCGTTCATTTTCTACGAAAGTCCAAGAACCTCCGCCATAATCGGCGTGAATATATCCCCACCACTCCGACGCGCCCGATTTCCAGAATCGTTTTTGAATTTTGGGATTCGGGAACAACAATTTGATGACCCAATCGTCTTTCGGAGTCCATATAATTCCACCAGTCGGCAAAATTTTATAATGAGCGCGGTCGATATAA
>JBOFGF010000280.1:0-15201 GCA_051649005.1 Thermoguttaceae bacterium
GTTCTGGGCGAAGTGCGCGAGTCACTCCCGGCGGCAACATGCTCAGTGAAATGCGATGTTTGACCGCATCTACTTCAACAACTCGAAGTTCAACTTGGTCACCGACTGCAACTTTTTCATTTGCATTTCTGAGAAATTGATCTGACATTTGGCTGATATGAACCAGTCCAGACTCACTGAGACCAATGTCAACAAAGGCACCAAATTCGACGACACTCAAAACCGTTCCAAGTAGCTTCATTCCGACTGATAAATCGTCCAATCGAAGTGGCTTTTTCCGCATGATGGGAGAAACGCATTCATCTCGTGGATCGGAAAATGGTGCTGAAAGTTGTTTGATAATGGCCTGCACACGAAATAGCCCGGCGTTAAACTCGCTCACTTCGATTTTCGTTTCGGAAAAAATTTGGGCTATTTGTTCTGATTTTTCGAGACTGAGCAGGTCATCCGGTGTGAAACCGATTTTGGCGAGAATGGCTGTCGCCAATTCATAATCAGCGGGATGAATACGAGTAGAATCAAGAGGATTCGTTCCATTTGAAATACGAAGAAAACCGACCGAATAATTCCAAACTGTTTCACTCAGACCGGGAATACTCTTTAATTCTTCGCGGGAACGAATAATCCCTTTTGTGTTTCGATAATCGACAATACGTTTGACTAAAAGAGGATTCAAACCAGCAATATATTGGAGAGCAGATGGTTCAGCGCGGTTCAAATCGAGACCGACCTCATTGATGCACGACTCAAACACTTCCGCAAGTTGTCGTAACAAATGCTTTTTTTTGTACTCTTGAAACGTAAATGAATCAGGTTCGATTTTGGACATCTCGACTAACGAATTTTGCAGTCGCCGACCAATCGAAATAGCACCGCGCAAGAAAGGATCAAATGACGGAAACTCTTCTTTGGCAACTTGGCTATTTGCATACGGAATCGCTCCAATATCATTTACCAGCGTGTAAACAAGGTCAAAATTTGGTTCTTGTGTGGCAATCAATTTGGTCACAAATCGCTCGGCATCTCGATGTCCACGTCCGTTTCTGATTGCAATAATGGAGATGTGAAATTTCTGGAGTGCGTCCAAAACCGTTTGATTGGTTTTTTCGAAATACTGTGCTGTTTTATGGGGCGTGTCCACACCATGTTCTGTCGCTGATACGTTTTCAGAACGCTCTTTTTTGCTGATATAAATTGTGTCACAAAGAAGGACATTTCCGAATTCATCGAGTGCGACCATTTTGCAGCCATTTCGTAAACTTGTATCGAGAACCAACACTCGTTTTCTATCAAGTGGCTTTTGTAACAAAATGTTTCGCAGTGACTTTTCAAGACATGAAATGGCGAATTCTTCCGCAGTACGAGTCAAATCACTTCGAAGCTCTTTTGTGAGTGCCGGAAGAACAATTCGCTGCAATGACTCTTTTAAACAACCTTCTAAAAACGCCAAATTAGGATGATCGTTCGGAATACAAAATGATCTAATTGAATCAAACAGTCGAGATTCGTCGCACGAAACGGTAATTTTCAGCACTTTCGCCTGTTCACCACGATTAATTGTCAAAATCTTTTGAGGCGATAATGTACGAACAGGAGCCGAAAAATCGAAATAATCGGCAAAATGGCTCTCAAAATGTTCCCGTAATTTGGCTTTCGCCTCCGTCTTTTTGCGACGAATCTCTGCTCGCTTCTCCTTTTTGATCTTGTTTTGCGATTTGATGACGGGAATTCCTAATTTTGCCTGCGCATCTTTCCATTTCTGAAATTCTTCCGTCACAACATCGGCATCTGTTTTGGGTGGAACGGATTCAGAATTGCCCGCTTCTGAAACATTTGAATCAGATTCATTGGATTCTGATTCTGGTGTGACTGATTGTAAAACACAGTCTGATTGGGTGCCACTGCCACTTGAAGACGTTTTTGTCGTATCATCAGAAGAATTATCTGCTGCGGAAAACACTGCTGGAACGATTCCATGAACGACTTTTAATGAGATGGATTCCACAGATTCAGAAACGGCAGAAGTCGATTCTGTCGTTTCAACTACTGTTGAATCATCAGAAGAAACGGAATTGCCTGATGCGGATTCCTCGGAGGCCGAAACTGCGGCGACTTCGGTGGAATCAGATTTAGTGGAATGATTCGCGGAGGAATGATGCGTGGAATGTTGTGAAACATCTGCGGCGTTTTGTGATGGTGTTGTCTGTGTTTCTTGAATGGCTTTCGGAACCAAACGCACTGATTTCAATGTGCCATGTCTGAAAAGCGTTTCACGGACAGAAATGAGTAGGTCTCCATTTTCACTGAAAATGCTTTCGATAATTTGTCCGGCTCCGAGCAGTGCATCGGCGACTGATTTGACGTGTTTGTCTTCATCAATAAATTCGGCTGCGCGGCTTTCCAAATTTTCTGGTTTGACTGTTCCACTTAGAATTTCGTCTGCGAGTGGTTCGAGTCCTCGCTGTTTGGCCGACTGCGCCGGAGACGATTTTTTCGATTTGAATGGCAAATAGGCATCTTCAAGTCGTTTGACCGATTTGGCATCCCGAATTTTTTTATCCAATTCTGGCGTCAATTTTCCAAGTGAATCAATCGCCTTTAATATGACCATTTTGCGTTCGCAGAATGCTCGTTCCAAATGAAGAATCCGATCAATACGGCGAATTTCTTCTTCCGATAAATTACCGATTTCATCTTTTCGATAGTGCGAAATAAATGGAACAGGCAGGCCGGCATCCAGAAGGGAAACAATTGCCTGAACTTGAGTTTCAGAGACTCTTGATTCGTGCGACAAAAAACGAGTGTTGATCGTGACAGGTTCCACCATGACAAAGAAAAAAATGGAAAATAAAGGGGAAAAAAAAGAGACACAAAAAAGGTACTATTTTGCTGCCAGCACTAAATTGTATGTTTTCTCGCTAAAAAAGCAACATTTTGTGAAAGGCGACAGTATAAAAAGCAGCACGGATGTACATCAAACAATATAATCAAACTACAATAAAATAGATATTAGGTGAAAAAGTGGGAATTGTCAAGGAATTCAACGTCTCTTTTTCCTGCTTTCTACTATTTTTTTCAAAAAATCCCAAAATTTTTCCACAAAAAATTAGTTGTAAGTATTCAAAAAGGAAAAACAACATCATTCACAGCGACAATTTACGAATTTTGCGAAGGTTCACTTGAATTTCCACGCAGAATTTAATTTTGCCAAAAGTGAAATAAACTAAACAACTTTTTTCGTACTTTTCTTTGTCGCTTTCTTAGTCACTTTCTTTGTCGCTTTTTTAGTCACCTTTGTTGTTTTTTTTGTGGTCTTCTTTGTTATTTTGTTTGTGACCACTTTTTTGGCAGGAGCTTTTGTTGCGACCTTTTTGCGGGAAGTTTTTTTCCGTGTCGATGGGCCTTTTGCTGCTCGTTCTGCGAGCAAATTGATGGCAATCTCGAATGTCAAATCGTCAATGGAAATGTCTTTCGGCAAAGTAGCATTCGTTTCACCGTCTGTGATATAATTGCCAAATCGACCAGCAACAAGTTTAATCGGACTTCCTGTGACTGGAGATTCTGCAAGCAATTTGAGAGGTTCGGCAGACTTTCCTGCTCCGCCGCGACTACTTCGATATTTTGGCTGAGACAAAAGCTCCACTGCTTTTTCGAAATCGACATCGAGAGGTGAAATACCATCTGGCAATGAACGTGTTTCTTTTCCGCATACAATATATGGGCCAAACTTGCCATCTCTCGCTAAAATATCTTCCCCATTTTCTGGATTTTTGCCAAGATTTCGTGGCAAACTGAGAAGTTGAAGGGCGGTTTCCAAATCAATTGTTTCTGGAGACATTCCTTTCAAAAGAGACGCATTTTGTGGTTTTTCCTCATCATCGGCAGTCCCCCTTTGAATATATGGACCAAAACGGCCATTTTTCACAAAAATCGGTTTGCCACTAATTGGGTCCAGACCGAGTGGTTCTTCAGATTTTTGTGTGTTATTTATCAGTTCAATGGCTTTGCTGATCGTCATTTCGTCCGGCGGCATATCTTCGGGCATGTTTGCTGTGCGCTCGCCTTGTTGCAAAAAAGGTCCGAATTTTCCGATTCGCACAACAATCGGCTCAATATCAGTATTTCCGGCCATGTTAATTGGAATCGTGCTGACATCGCGGGCACTAATTTCCTCCTGTTTGTGATCGAGTAATTTTTTCAAACCAGGCTGATCTGCTCCAAAATAGAAATCATTCAGGTATTTAATATGTCCCAATTCACCGCGACTGATTGCATCGAGTTGGTCTTCCATCTGCGCTGTGAAATCATAATTTATTAAATCGGGCAAATGTTGTTCCATTAACTGACAAACTGCGAAAGCGACCCAAGTTGGCACAAGTACTCCCCCCTTTTTGAAGACGTAATTGCGGTTCAAAATTGTTTCGATGATGGACGCATAAGTGCTCGGACGCCCAATTCCTTTCTCGGTCAACACTTTTGTCAAAGCGGCTTCGGAATAACGGGAGGAAGGCATCGTGGTGTGCGACTTCGGAGTGAGATGGAGACATTGGAGGGTGTCACCAACTTTGACATCTGGAAGCAGAATTTCGCGGTCTGCCAAGTCCGCATCTGGGTCGTCAGAACCTTCGACATAAGCACGCCAGTAACCAGGAAAATCAACCGACTTGCCACTCACTGAAAAAAGAGCGTCGTCCATTTCAACAACAAGTTGTTTGCGATGTCCGTGTGCGTCCGCCATTTGAGATGCGACTGTCCGTTTCCAAATCAAATCATAAATTCGATATTGATCAAACGACAAGATCGAACGAAGACTTTCTGGTGTGTCAAAGGTACTTCCGGCGGGCCGAATTGCCTCGTGTGCTTCCTGCGCGTTTTTCACTTTCGTCTTATAAATTCTCGGTGAGCCAGGCAAATACTCTTTTCCATATTGTGCCAAAACGTGCTTTCGGGCAGCACTAATAGCTTCGTCGGAAAGATTTGTCGAATCGGTTCGCATGTATGTGATGCGGCCTGTTTCATAAAGACTTTGGGCGATACTCATCGTGGTTCTGGCAGTCAATCCGAACTTCCGATTTGCTTCTTGTTGGAGCGTGCTAGTTGTAAATGGCGGATATGGACGCTCCGAATAAGGTTTTTGTTCGACCGACTTCACTTTCGATGGAACTTTGTTGAGACGGTCGATCAGTTGGAGCGTTTCAGTTTCACCGAGAAGAAGGAAAGAATCGGGGTGCGTCAGTTTTCCTGTGTTCGAGTTGAAATCTTTCCCAGTCGGAATTTTCTTATTTCCAACAGAAATCAGGCCCGCAGAAAACGATTTGGTATTACTCCCATTCGTGGCTCTCCCATCTGAGTACTGCCCCAAAATATCCCAGTAAGTGGCAGAATGAAATGCAATTCGTTCCCGCTCTCGTTCGACAATCAGGCGAACAGCGACACTTTGAACCCGTCCGGCCGAAAGTTTCGGTCGGACTTTGTACCAAAGAAGTGGTGAGACCTCATATCCATATAAACGATCCACGATCCGCCGGGTTTCTTGCGCCTGAACAAGTGCTGTGTCTATTTCTCGTGGCGATGCAAGTGCATCGTCAATTGCTTTTTTTGTGATTTCGTGAAAAACGAGGCGGCGAAACGGAATTTTTGGGTTCAGGGTTTCAACCAAATGCCAGCTGATTGCTTCGCCTTCGCGGTCTTCGTCCGTCGCCAGCAGGACTTCTTTCGCATTTTTCATCAAGTCGATCAGTTTTTTTATCTGCTTTTTTTTGTCATCCGAAACTACATAAATCGGCTCGAAATTGGAATCGACATTGACACCAAGACGCGACCAAGACTCTTTTTTGTATTTTTCGGGAATTTCTTTCGTGCCTTTCGGCAGATCACGAATGTGCCCGATGGATGCTTCGACGACAAAATTACTTCCAAGAAATCGTCCAATTGTCCGCGCTTTGGCGGGAGATTCCACGATGACGAGCGAATAATTCTTCCCTGACTTGACTGAATCGACCATGATAAAATGTGAAAAGGCTGACAAAATAATCAAAAATATACAAATGACGGAATTGTTGGACAAAATTTTATGCGTTCAAACTCGCTTGTCGAAAACGACAAATTGGTCTTGAATGCCATCTCCGCAAATAACCGTTCCATTTAATAATCTCTTTTGCGACTTTTGTCAAGACGTGATTCCTCAAAAAAACTATTTTTGTTGAAAATGATAGTATTTTTGGAAATAGTTGTTGATTTCAACGTGAAAATATCTATTTTCTTCTTTCAGTGTCTGGATTGTATCAAGACTATAATGTATACTCTTGTAAGTTGGACGATGTGATCGAGACGCAGATGTATGATCCGCATTTTGCATGATCAACATTTTGAACGTCCATGACATGTGACGACGCTTTTACCACCGTTTTATTGACACCAAGAAGCAGTTGGATTTAACATCTGAATCATGAATATCGAAAAAGAAGTCAATCGAATCCTTTTTTGGAGACGCACTTTGCTTGCATGTGGTGTGATTCTGATCGTCCCATCGCTGATTTATATCATTTATCTTATTGTTTTATCTTTTCAGGGCATCTCTTTTGAACCTCCTGATTTTAGCAATTTGAACCCAAATTCGGAAACATATTGGAAAGATCGAACTATTCAAACGATAAAACAGGCAAATGGGAATGAATTCTATTTGAACTTTCTCACTGCACAGAATTTTAATGATGCTCGCCAACTTGTTTCAGTTACTGACAGACTCACGGCAATTTCGGAAATTGCCATTACTTTGGCAGAACAAAATCAGTCGATTAACATAGATGATGTCACTCGCACATTGGAGGAATCGTCTTTGACTCCGAGTTTGCAGGGACGCATTGCCATCTCGCAGGCACTTATGTACTTGCGCATCGGAAATGAACCGGCCGCCCGCGTCGCTTTTCAAGATTATTATCGGTTACTCATTGAAAAAGATTTGAAACTCGATTCCACAATCAACGACCTCGCATTTATTGGTGCGGTTACTCTTTTAGGAGTGATGAAAGACTCGAATCGGCTCATTGATTTATTCAAAAAGCAGGACGATTTTACTATTCGAGTCGATTCCGGTCTGCGAATGAAGTCATATCGTGTTTTGGCAGGAGAAGAAGCGAGAGTCGGACTCACTCTGGACGCACTCCAAACCGCAAAAAAAATTGAGGACCCAATCGAATTGTGCCGAGCTTTTCAATCTATAATTGCATTGACAGCCCGACCGATTCATATGGAACCGACTGAACCATTTTTACAACAAATCCAAACGTCTGGTCCATGGACACTCATCGCACAGCCGAGTTTAGTCAAACGTGTAATTGACGACGTTTTGCAGCACATCGCATCAATCGAAGATGTCGATGACCAAATCAAAGTACTGACTCGACTTGCTGGTTCCAAGTTAGTCTGCGATCCAGAAATTCATCAAATGCTTCTTGTGTCAATTGAAGCCAATAAAGATTTGGACGACTTAATTAAGCGTCCTGCAATTCAGCTTCTCAAAGAACCGGAATCTGACTTGATACGTCAATCGCTTGCAATGCCGCCGCGTCAAAAAAAGACAAAAAGAAATATAGACCCCGCCGAAGATGACTGGACTTCTTCACAAGAAACGATTTCTATTGATTTGTCCGATATTGACCCGAATCTTCTTAAATCCCTTTTTACACTGCAAAAAGTTCGTGCTTGGAACATGATTGTTCAGTCGTATCTCGTTAGTGGGCGACCAATGGATGCAATTCCAGTTTTGAAGCAATCGGCCAAAGTGGCACAATCACAAACAGTTTCAGCGGAACGATTTAGAAATCTTTTGGCAATTGGACAATGGCAAATTCAGACGGGAGATTTTGCGGCGGCCCAAAAAACATTGCAAGAAGCGTTATTAGACACACCATCTGAAACATCGCGGACAAATGAATTAGCAAACAAGGAAACGGATTATCGTCCATCTGATGAAAATCTTTCAGAATTGGCTCGATTGCAAGTGGCAGGACGTTTTTTTGACGATGCCAAGACAACAATTAACCGAATATCTTCCCCAAAAATACGAGATGCGGACTTCACTTTTCTGTTCCAGGATTTGATTCAGATTGGTGATTTTATTGCGGCCAAAGAACTACTGAATAATTTTTCCACAGATTCCATAAAAAACACACTTCGCCACTCACTCTTATTGGAAATGTCTTATTTCAATTCTGGTGCTGACACTAACAAGCAATTTGAAAAATTGACAACAGAATTAGCTGGTGAATTGGGGGAAAAATTGTCCACTGATGATTTTCGCGCAGCAGCTTATTCCGCTTTGAACATTCCGTCGCCCGATTCAGTTCAAAACGATGCCCAGCGAGTTCGATCCATCGATTCACTCATGCGGCGGGGACTTCTCACTGCGGCGGCTTCGTTTGTTGACCAACTCGCCTCAAAAGAAATGCGAGCAAGATACTTACTCCGACTTTCACGCGAAAATGCCCTCCATTTCCGCGCTTATCGAGACGAAAACGATTCTAATGAAGTTGTGCGGCTTCGACTGATTCAGAAAACAATCCCACTTCTCGCCGAGATTGACGATCCTGAAAAACGTGGACATGCACAAGTATTATTTTTGAATGATATTCTAACCTTTCTAAAACGTGAATATATTATAATTAAAAACAAGACTGCCGATAAAAATGACGACAATAATGATGACAAAAATGCTATAAAATCATCCAATCACAAAAAGAGCATTTTGCAAAATGAAATTGATGCTGCTTTTGAGTCGGTCAGAAAAATTCCTGCAAACAGTCCACTGAAAACCCAACTTTTCTGCGAATTGGTTTTGCTTCGTCTGAGAGCAGAACATGACGAGCGCACTGACCGCGAAATTGCCGCACATCCCAGATCGGCTCCGACCGCAGAAATGGTCCGAATTTATAAAAAACTTGTTGATGAAGGTGTGCAACTCGTCAATGAAATACCTCCAGTTCCAGAGCGTGGCTTTGCTCTTGTCGCGCTTTCCAAAGTTCTTATGCAAATAGGACATCGCCAATACGCCAGTCTTCTAATTGACGAAGTAATTGTGATGGCACAAGAATTGGCCGATATTGATTCTGCCATTTCAATTCTTCTGGCACTTGTTCCCGTGAGTCAGCAAAACAGTGAGACCGAAAAAACAAAACGAATTTTTACATCGGCGGCTCATTTAGTCTCAGAGTCATTTCTGCGTCGTGATGATGATGCCGATGCAACTTTTGCATGGCGACTGCGTGATTCAGGATTGGACCGCATTGTTCGCAAACAAATTGAATGGAACCTGTTAGAAGATGCCGTTCTACTTGCAGACCGAATTAAAGAGAATGTTTTGCGTGATCGATTGCTCAGAGCAGCGGCCTATATTGCTCTGAACCAGCAAAAACAAGACTTTGCCGAAACAGTTGCACGACGAATTACAGCAAATGACGTTCGATTGATGCTTCTCAGAGACATGCGGGCTTTGAAACGTGATGCGGAAAATTCTTCGCAAATTCCATCAGAAACATCAAAACCGTGAAAAATATTCTGAAAACGGCACAAAATTGGATGTTTATCCTCGTTTCGCTTTGCGAAACAATTAAGCACTGCGTGGAAAGCTGTTGTTTAACCAAAACAAACGATTTTTTACAAAGTCACCACTATCAAAAGCGACATTTTGTCACCGTTTTTCTTATATCTGGCAAAATCGTCAAACTTATAGTGGACGGTCTGTCGTCAGTTGTTTCGGCATGATTGCAGGATATTGACAAAATCAGGTGTAAGTGTTATTCTGTTGGAAATAAATTGGCAATAAGTTTGCAATAAGGCTGGTAAAAAACGGTAAAAAATTAAAACATTCAAATAATTCCAATCATTGTTCTGGAGAGATTCCCGACAGATCGGGGTTGTTTGTGCCGCGAGTACTCCCCTATTTTGCCATATTTATTATTTTACTGTTCATTTTACTGTTTATAATCGAGTTTTGATGCCGAACATTATTTGAATACATGTGATTTTGGGCGTTTGGAAGCATTTCATGTGTCTGAAATTCAGGATAAAACTTCGTTTATTTTAACATTTTGCGTCCTTTTTTGGCAATAACTGATCAGAAACTGATCCGCAGTTTTGCGGAAGAATCTTTAATGGGACTGAATATAACATCGTGTCTAATTGACTCCGCCGAGCATTATCCGAATCATCCAGCTGTGATTTGTGGTGATCGAGTTTACACCTATTCTGAGCTGAATCGTTGGTCGGCCCAAATCGGCGAAGCTCTTTTAGCACAGGGGCTTCGACCAGGTGACAATGTCATGTTGCTTGCCCCGAACGTCCCCGAATTTTCTGCCGTTTATTATGGAATTTTGCGAGTCGGTGGTGTCGTCGTGCCAGTAAACACGCTTTTTTTGCCACGAGAAATCGCCGATCTGCTCGAACATTCCGACTCCAAGTTTTTAATTGCTTGGCATGCACTGGCCGACAAAAGCATCGCTGCTTTTGAAATGGTCGATTCGTGTCAAGGACATTTTCTGATTGGAACACGAAGTGAAAATTTACCAGAGCACATTTTCAATCATTATTCGTGTGCTCCTTTGCACTCCCCTCAAAAATTTGTACTCGATGATTTAATCGAGTATTTACCGGGAAATATCGATTGTCAACAGACATCTCCCGATGACACTGCGGTGATTTTGTATACATCTGGAACGACAGGCCGCCCGAAAGGAGTCGAACTGAGTCATTTCAACATTTTTTCAAATGCTCTTTATGTTAAAGAAAAAGCATTATTTATTGAACATGATGCGGTGACAATGGCCGTTTTGCCACTTTTTCACACGTTTGGACAAACGGCAATTCAGAATGCAACTTTTATTGCCGGTGCAACAATGGTCATGGTTCAGCAATTCGAGCCTAAGAAAATGCTTGCCGAAATAGAAAAACATCGAGTAACTTGCACCGCCGCAGTGCCGACGATGTACAAATTGATGAATCAAGCACAAAAACACAGACAAGTCGATGCTTCCTCACTCAATACAGCAGTGTCTGGTGGTGCGCCGCTCCCCAAAGCAATTTTTGACGAATTTCGCGATCTTTTCGGTTTCAGTATTATTGAAGGATATGGACTCTCTGAAACCAGTCCGATTGCCTGCATCACACCAATCCAGCATAATAAGCCGGGATCAATTGGCCCCCAGTTTTTTGGGACGCAAGTTCGCATCATGCGTTTGGACGGCAGTTTTGCAGATGTCGATGAAATAGGCGAGTTGGTCGTGCGTGGTCACAATGTAATGAAAGGTTATTACAAAGACCCACTGGCGACACAGGCTGCTTTCCAAAACGGCTGGTTTCGCACCGGAGACGTTGCTAAAATGGATGCAGATGGCTATTTTTATATCGTTGACCGCTCCAAAGATGTCATAATTCGTGCTGGAATGAACATTTATCCGCGCGAAGTCGAAGATGTTTTGCATCATCATCCAGCGATCAGAGAAGTTTCTGTCATCGGAGTTCCGAATGAAACACTGAGTGAAGATGTACACGCATGTATTGCTTTGGCAGAAGGAGTGCAGATTACAGTACATGAACTGCAAAAATACTGCCGCGAACACCTCGCCGTTTATAAGTGTCCAAAATTTATTCATTTTCTCGAAGAACTTCCCAAAAATGCGACTGGAAAAATTCTCAAACGAGAACTACGAGATATGTTTTGCCCACGATAAAAGCATTCTGTTTATCCCGCTTTCGCAGCAAGCAGTTGTTTCAAAAAACAAGCGATTTTTCACAATGACCGCAATCAAAAGCGACTTTTTGTCACCATTTTCAGTATACATCGACGACTCGCAGAATCGGCAGATTCATTGTTCTCATTTTTCAACAATTGTTCTCATTTTTCCACAAACAGAAATTTATTTTTGAAACCAAAATGTCCTCAACAACTGTCAATTCAGATATTCATTCAGCGAGTTCTTCCGAATTTCCAAAATACGCAGTTGTTATGGCGGCGGGGAAAGGAACCCGCATGAAATCGGAACTCCCGAAAGTCCTTTTTCCAGTCGGAGGTCGTCCAATGATTGAATACGTTTTGGACGCACTTGACAAAGCTGGAATTTCCAAAATTTTTGTCGTCGTCGGATATCGAAGCGATCTTGTGCGGGAAACATTGAAGCATCGCAGCAATCTTGTATTCGTCGAACAGACAGAGCAACTTGGAACAGGACACGCAGTGATGATGTGCCGCGAAGCAATCACCGGTTTTTGGGGGCCGATTCTCGTTGTGGCAGGAGATTGTCCGATGATTCAAGTAGATTCTGTACAAAAATTATTTGCAGCATATTTGCAAAACTTGGAGAGGCCGGCATGTATTTTAGGAACGGCGAAAAAAGAGAATCCCATCGGACTCGGTCGCATTGTGAGAGATAAATGTGGCGAGTTTGAAAAAATTGTAGAAGAAAAAGATGCCACTGCGGAGCAAAAACTGATACAAGAAGTCAATATGAGTTATTATGTTTTTGATACACCGGAGCTTTTGAACGCACTGCTCTTTTTGAAAACGGATAATTCACAAAACGAGTATTACATCACAGATGCCCCCGCCGTCTTGAAATCGCAGGGAAAACGCGTCGTCGCACTTCCAGTTCTGAAACCGATTGAAAGTCTCGGAATAAATACAATCGAAGAAGCGAAAATAGCGGAGGAGGCTCTGCTGTCATTATGATTCACTTGCGCGGCGTTTCCGTTCACAATTTGAAGGGAATTGATCTCGATTTACCTACTCAAAAACTGATAGTGTTTTGTGGACGCAGTGGAAGTGGAAAAAGTTCTTTGGCGATGGACACTCTTTGCGCAGAAGGAAAACGCCGATACATCGAAACATTTTCGATGTACATACGTCAGTTTCTCGAAAAGCTTGAACGTCCTGATGCGAAAAGGCTCGATGGAATTCCACCTGCAATTGCTGTAACAGCAGAGCAGTCACCATCACCGACCAGCACGATTGGAACTTTGTCGGAAGGAATTGACTATTTGCGACTCATTTTCGCACAATTTGGTGAGGCGTTCTGTCCGCATTGTGGACAACCGATTCGAAAGCAAACACCGCAAACAATTCTGCAAACACTCCAAAAAGAATGTGGCAAAACTGACAAAACTTATTCACGTCTGCAAATTTCGTTTATTCCTGAACTGAACGAAGATAAAACAGTTTTTGAAACGATTTGGCGACATCGGGGATTTGTGCGAGGTATTTGGAATGACGAAATCATCAGGTTTGACACTGAACCAATTCCTGATTCGTGTTATAAAGATGGTTTTCAACTGCTCGTTGACCGAGTGTCATTCAGTGAAGATTCGGAAATTGATTCGTCCAGAATAATCGATTCTCTCGAAATTGCGCTCGAACACGGCGACGGAGTGTGTGTTATCCGAAACGAAAACACATCTGTTGGTTCCAGAAAATTTTCAACACGATTCGGATGCGCTAATTGCAATCTGATTTTTCCGCCACTCTCTCCAAAATTGTTTCGCTTTCTTGATTCAAATGAGGCAAGTCTCGAAGCACTTTCTGTTCAAATAGCAGGAAAAAACATCGTTGAATGGACTGAAATGTCCATTTCCGAAACCAAAAGTATTATTGAAACTATTTTTCCTGGAAATAATACTTTCCGTGACAATAACACCAACGAAAAAATCGATGACAATAATAAAAGTGGGAGAATTGTGATCCAGCAATTTTGTGAGCGACTCAATTTTCTCGAAGAAGTTGGTCTCGGATCATTTTCTCTTGCACGTCCAACTTCTGCGCTCAGGGAAGGTGAGATGCGACGAGCTAGATTGGCGGCGGCACTCAGTTCGAGCCTCGTCGATGTTTTATATATACTGGATGAACCATCAATTGGACTTGATGAAGAATCAACACAAAAGCTCCTTATTTGTGTACAAAAACTTCGAGATCGTGGAAATACGGTTTTGATTGTGACGCACGACGAAATTTTCTTGCACGCAGCAGACTTGATTGTTGAAATCGGCCCCGGAGCGGGAGAAGAAGGTGGAAACATTGTGTTTCATGGGACGTTCGATGAAATGCTTTCCGATACAAAAAGTCCAACTGGGGTGTTTCTCGCCGCACATTCGTCGTTTCAAAAAAACGCAAAAAAATCTGATGACAAAAAAACTAATCATGAAACAAAAAATTTTGAAACAAAAAACAATAAGTCGAACGAAAATATAACGAATAAACGAATTTACGAAACAAAAAAACGTCGCACTGCAAATGGCACGATTGAATGGACATACATCAATTCACAAATGTCCACAATGTCGTCAATTTCTGCACAGAAAGTATCGCTTTCAAACTCGATTCCACTTGGCGTACTTGCTGTCGTCTCTGATTCGAATCAAAATCGAAACCAATCATTCATTCTGGAAACAATTTATCCGACATTGTGTCACCATTTCGGAAAGCATGAAAAACATCTCACTAAAAATGGCGATGGTGATAAAAATGCCGCAAAAATCAGTGCAAATCCCCTAATTCGTCTTCAAGTTTCACCGCAATTAGACGATGTTCTGCTTGTTGATCGCACGCCGATTGGTCGCTCTCCTCATTCGATTCCTGCCACTTATTTGAAACTATTTGACGACATTCGCGCCGTCTTTGCCGAAACACCGGATGCCAAATCGCGCTCTTGGAATGCTGGACGTTTCAGTTTTAATACCGCCGGAGGCCGATGCGAACGATGTCTGGGGGACGGATTTTTGACAATTGACATGCAGTTTTTGGCCGATCAGCTCGTTCGATGCCCAGATTGTCATGGTTCACGTTTTCGTTCAGAAACTCTCGATATTTTATATCGCGGCCAAAGTATTCACGATGTTCTGAAAATGACAGTCAAAGAAGCGTTTTCTTTTTTTCGTGGACAAACTAAATTGCAACAGAAATTAAAGCGTCTCATTGATGTGGGACTCGATTATTTGCAGCTCGGTCAGCCGAGTCCTACTTTGTCAGGAGGTGAATCTCAGCGACTAAAACTGGCGACCTATTTGACTCAAATCAGGAAATCTCGCACACTTTTTATTCTCGATTCGCCGGCGGCTGGCCTTCATTTTCTCGATATTTTGGAGTTGCTCGATTGTTTTGATGCTCTCATTGAAACAGGGCACTCGATTCTAATTTTGGAACAAAATCGGCAGATGGTG
>JBOFGF010000281.1:0-8967 GCA_051649005.1 Thermoguttaceae bacterium
GACATAACTCGATAAATTCGTCGGTTCCAAATGAGTTGGCATCTCGGTCGTCCCAAATGGAAATTGGATAAGAGATGCGGTCATCTTGTGGCCCGATTCCCGATTTCCATCGATATGCAGAGGCAAAACAACCGCCGGGCCATCGGATTGTCGGTGGACGCAGAGCGGCAATGGCTTCGAACAGGTCGGGACGCATTCCAGCATGTTTTTCGAGCCAGCTTTTCGGCATCACACTCACTTGGTCGATGCAAAGAGTGACTGGTTTTCCTGAGTCGTTTGCTTGTACTTGAATTTCAAACGAAACATCATCGGCTGTGAACTTTGATAAAATGTTTCCCTCCCATTTCTTCCAAGTGGCACTCGATTCAGTTGGCCCGGATATTCCAATTCCAGTTGATGATTTATCTGAATAAGCCATCACATTAACAAACGGCAAATTGTTTGAGTTTACCTCCTCATTTGGCGGAGATTTATACCAAAAAGAAACGAGATATTGTTCCCCTTCCTGCATTGACAAACCAGTTTGACGAATACCACCGCTCCCTTTTTTCACAGTGATTTTTTTGTAAAAATCGCCATTTCTTGCATCGCCGTGTTCGAGAGTTACATTGGCACCCTCAGCATTTTGCCACTGATTGCTTCCTTTTACCGATTGTTCAATTTCTGGCGTTCCTTCAAAGAGCGTTTTGCCGTCCAGTGAAGTTACTTTCATGTTCCGAAACTCCGCTGATGTACTCCAAGTTCCGATTCCGACTTTGCCGATTTTGTGTCCCAGTGCATCTTCGTGTTCGAGAATTTTGTCGCCGTCGATAAATACTTCGACTTTGTTTCCGTCGCATCTAACTTTTAGTTTATACCATTTATCTTTTTCAATTTCGCCATTCTTTGTTCCACCGATGACACTTTGCCGCTCCTGATCGGCCAGTTTCCGTTCAATGCCGTGTCTTTTGTTTTGCCATCCACCGAGATTCACCCAGTGAAATTCTTTGTCATTCTTTACTCGAAACAAGAGGAGAAAACCTTCGTCGCCGCCATTCTTTTTGGCTTCGACGGAAAATTCATAATCGCTCCAGTTTGGGTCTCCGAACAAGAGTCGCTGGTCTGGTGCCCGTCCGAGTTGCTCGATAACACCGTCGTTTCGTTTTTGCCATTTGGAAAGATTGCTGTCTTCGAAAGAACGATCCCAGATGAGTTCGCCCCAGAGACCGCCATTACACGAATGATAAATGTGTTCGAGAAAATGTCCATAAATTTTTTCATCAATTTGATGCAGGACACGATTTGGTTCGATTCGAAGTTGCACATCCTCGTTTGCATGAATGAAAAAAGAGATGGCCAAAAAGAAACAGCCGAATAATGCAATTTGTCTCATAATAAATTATAGTAAATATAGTAAAAAAAGGAGTAAAAAATTTCGTATCCGTTCACGGGTTTTGTTTAGCATCGGAATTCGTCCCTGAACACCGGAGGTGTTCAATTATGGTAGAAACGAATTGCCCCAAAACACACAACTCCGTCGGAGTTGAATTATGGTCACCAATTGAACCCCGAATGGGGTTCTGACGTTGTTGATGTTCTTGTTTCTACCATTATTGAATCCCGACGGGATTCGGAAATGCAATTTCATGATAATCAAAATTAATCTGTATTTGCGGAAATTTATGGAAAAAACACAAAAAAACCGTGAACGCATACAAAATTTTTACAGCACACCTGCATAAAACGATACTTTGGTTAGTGTCATTTTTTTAGAAATTTGCATTGTTTTGCGAAACAACCGCTTTCTACGAAAGCGGGTTAAACATCTAATTGATAACGATTCGCTGCATATTTTTGTGTATACTCTGCGTCAATTGAGGCGGTGTTGTTTTTTTCTTCTTTCCATTGTGAAATATGTTTATTGACGATTGTCGCAAACACCTCCATGAAAGCCACATTGTTTTCAGGATAATCCCACACATTGCCGATAAAAAATGTTTCGGTAATACCAGTGGTAATAATAGCAAGTTGCGTAAATTTTGGGTCGAACCGATTTGTTCTGACTTCGACGCGAACAATCTTTTCGAGCGGGATGGTTTTTCGATAAAGACACCACGAATTCCATCCGTTCGTGTGTTGATAACCTTCGTTACTGAAACGATAATGTTCCATCGCAAAAAAAACATAATTCACAAAAAAGATTAGAACCAACATTGTTGCAACTGATATTGTCAGTATGCCGCCCAGAAACCAAAAGCTGGATATTTTATGAATCGAAGTTTGGGGAAATAATATCCAAGCAAAAACAAATCCAAGCGGAATAATTTGGAACAACGCCATTCGGATGGGAAGAGCAAACCGCTTTGTTTTGATTTCGTTGTCAGCAATAACAATCGGAAATGGAAGTGCAAAACGAGCCAGCTTTGCCAGATCGTCATTTTGCGTCCACTTGTTTTCGGGAACTGCTTGTTGCAACATTTTTTTGTATCCGTTCGCAGAAATTGTTAGTTTTTCGATAAATACAGTTGAACAAAACCCGCCAACTTACGTTGGCGGCTCGCCGAACAACCGCCGACTCGCCATACAAATTTTTATGATGTTCGTAATTTTATCACACTGTCAATTATGGGGCAAGTATCGCCGAATTTTGGCATGCTCGTTTTGGCGAGCCGCCAATGTAAATTGGCGGGTTTTGCGACTTTGCAATCGTCTCATATTTTTTGGGGGTTCCATTTTGCCTAATTTTTGTTAGAATCAGTCACGAGAATCAGTAATACAACAAAATGCGGAAAAATCGGGGAGTGTTCGAGTCCCAAACCACCTCGCATTCTGGGCACCACTCATTAAAAGGAGTGGTGTTATTTGAAGGTTTTACTTTTGGTCCAAGTTGCCTTTGCACATAGAAGTATTTATTATGCGAGTATTTTGTGCGTTGTTTGTTTTGTTTTCATTGGTAAGTTTCTTGGTTGTGCCGTCTGATGCCGCCAATCAGAAGCAGCAAGATATGAGTGCGCTCTCGGCGGAGGAATTGGCTCTTTTGGATGAATGTGCGTCAAAATTTCGCTTGCTAGTAGAAAAATACTCACAGCTCTTTCTGGAATACACATCTGATCGCCAAGTCGATAACCGGTCCAATCATGAAATTTCGCGGATATGGGTGCGAGAAGGTGGTTATTATCGTTGGGATGTGGAAAGTGAAGAGGGTGTTCGAGTATTTCTTGCCCTGCCCGGACGTGGTTATCGTTTTGCGAAAAAAAGAGGAGATGCCAATTACACTTTAGTTTCCAAAGGCGATGACGAAGAAAGCAAAAAAATTGCACTCATAATTCTTAGTAACAATGTCCTTCGTGCGCCGTTTGCTTGGGGGCCGATTCCTCTCTGGTATGACTTTGATTTTTTGGACCATCCCTCATTCGAACATATTTGTTTCGACGAGTATCGAGGAACGGCACCGAAAGATACTGTTGTGAAGTTTTTGAGTGTTACAGAACAATCCGCAGAAGATGGCATTCGCGTGTCGATTGAAACGGAATCGACCGCTGGTGGACCGGCTGTTCGAGGAAATACAGTATTTCTCCGCAATAAGTGTTGGGCTTTGGTTTTTGAGACGGCTGGCACGTTTGTTGATGGTGCGAGGAGGAAGATGTACGAGTATCTTCGTGAATATGGGGGCGATGTTAATGGCATACCTCTTTTGAAAAAAGTCTCGGAAATTGCTTATTCGGATGACGAATTAACGAGCCGCGAGGATTTTATTGTTACTCAATTAAATTTATGGGCACCACCCGAATCCGTATTTGATCCAAAGCAATTCCTCCCGTCCGATGCTCGTGGCGAGGGACTTATGAACAGCAGGGAGTATTCCGTGTGGCGTATCGTTTGCATGGTCACAGGCATTATTCTCATCTTGCTTGGCATTATTTGGATGAAAATCAGACAGAGACCTTCCAATCCAATTAACTGATGCGATTGAATAGGGAATGTTGTGGTTTTTTGACGATTGTTGCCGAATAAACCCGCCGACTCACGCCGGCGGCTCGCCAAAACAAACCCGCCGAACAAATGTCGGTGCTCACGCACCGGCTCGAAACGCCAATGTAAATTGGCGGGTTTTGCAACTTTGCAATCGTCTCATATTTTTGGGGGGTTCCATTTTGCCTAATTTTTGTTAGAATCAGTGACGAGAATCAGTAATACAACAAAATGCGGCAAAATTGGGGAGTGTTCGAGTCCCAAACCACCTCGCATTCTGGGCACCACTCATTAAAAGGAGGGGTGTTATTTGATGGTTTTACTTTTTTACTGCTTCTAAGTGCCTTTTATATGATCGATTGATCGGATGCTTCGCCAGAAGTTATGCTTTTTTTCTTCCAACAATGCAATCAGAGCGAGCGAGTCTTATTTTAATTGAAAATGGTGTGCAGAAGGAAGTATTCCATCTGAGTAGCAATGTTGTCAACACAATTGGCCGTGCCACCGAAAATGCTATTTCATTTTTAGACGATCAATGCAGTCGATATCACGCCGCGATTCGATTTCAAAGCGGACAGTGGTTCATTGATGATTTACAGAGTCGAAATGGTACTTTTTTGGATGGTGAAATGATTTCCGTCGCGGATACTCCTCTCCATTCTGGTTCGCATATTCAAGTTGGTCATACTGTTCTTCAATTTGCTTGCACCGAAGAACATGATTATGATAAATTGGAAACGGGAATTGATGACGGTGGGATGCTGACTGGACATTCCGGCATTTTTGGCGTTTCTTCCGATTCGTTGATGAAACCTGAAATTGATGATGGCACAAATACCGAAATTCTCCAAAGCCAAAGTCACACCGCAATTCTAAGAGGCGATGTCTCAAAAGATGAATCGGCAGCAATAAAATCTCGAAACACAGCGAGTACACGATCAGGACACGGAGCAGTCGAGTTGTGTCGTTTGGCATATCAACTGGGTAAATTGGAAGAAGTGGAGCAAGTGGCAAAGCTGGCTTTGGAAGGTCTGCAAAGTGCCACTGGAGCAGAGGGAGTCGGTTTGTGGCTTTTTCCTTATTCACTCAAGTCGAGTCAAAGTGATTCGGATGTCCGGCTCGTATATTCTGTCGCACCTGAAAACAATTCTTATATTCCTATTTCAGGGCAGCTTGTTCGTGCTGTATTTGAGAAAAAAGAAGCGATTCTCTTTCACGAATTTCCCTCCTTAGAAAAGAAATCGTCCAGAAAAATCACACCGGCCGATTCAAAGCCGACGGAAGTGCATGGTCGCACGCAGAAATCTGTCGCCAACAAGAACATTGCCGCCCCAGTGCGATTTCAGAATGGAATGTTGGGACTCGTACATTTGTATACAACACAATCAACCGGTTATTTCGACGAATTTGATCTCGAATACACACTCGCAGTTGCTGACACAATTGGAGTGGCACTCGCTCATCTAAATAAGCAGAAAGAGTTGGCGGCAAATCTGAATTTGGTAAAAAAAGAAAATTCCGCGCTGCGAGAAATGCTCCAAGTCAATAATGAAATAATTGGGCAAAGTAAGCAAATGGAATTGATTCATCATCTCATAGCACGAGCGGCAGAAGGCAAAACGTCGCTTCTTGTTCGTGGTGAAAGCGGAGTCGGAAAAGAACTGATTGCACGCGCCGTCCATTTTGCCAGTTCCCGCCGTTCCAAACCGCTTGTTTGTCTCAATTGTGCGTCAATTCCTGAAACATTACTGGCAAGTGAGCTTTTTGGGCACGAAAAAGGATCATTTACTGGAGCGACAGAAAGAAAAATAGGTAAATTTGAAGCGGCGCACACTGGAACGCTTTTTTTGGACGAAATTGGTGAAATGCTCCCAGCTTTGCAGGCCAAATTACTGCGAATTTTGGAAGGAAGTTCGTTTGAGAGAGTTGGTGGAAATACGCAAATTAACGTCGATGTTCGTGTTATTGCCGCCACAAACAGAGACCTGGAAGCCGAAGTTTCTGCGGGGAATTTTCGACATGACCTCTTTTTTCGACTGCGCGTTTTGGAAATTATTGTTCCGCCTCTTCGAAAACGTCCCGAAGATATTCCTATTCTCGCACAGCACTTTTTGGACAAATTTAGTCGAGAAACAGGACGCAAATATGTCGGGTTCACTCAGGAAGCAATGCGTGTTCTGATGCATTATCGCTGGCCAGGAAATGTGCGCGAATTGAAAAATGTCATCGAAAGAGCGGTCGTTCTCGGATCGGATTCATTTATTCACGAACAAGACCTTCTGCTTTCGACCATAAATACAGCGGGAGAGAGTGGAATTCTTCAAGAAGACAAAGACGTTTTTGTCCCGCTTTCTCTTGATGATATCGAACGCAGTCACATTTTACGAACGCTCGAATACTTGCAGTGGAACAAAAGCCTTGCCGCAAAACAATTAGGAATTGAACGCACCACTCTTGACAGAAAATTGAAACGATATGGAATCGAACGTGATTGATTTTCCCTTTTCACCGAAAAAAATATGATTGCTGTAGTCACCGGCGCAAGTGAAGGACTCGGAAAGGAATTTGCCGTCCAACTCGCCAAAAAAGGATACGACCTCCTCTTGATTGCTCGCAGAGAATCCAAATTGAATCAGGTCAAAGACGAAATTACCGCCAAATTTCCGGTTAATGTCGCTATTTATGTCTGCGATTTGTCAAAATCCGACGAAGTGCTGCGACTCGAAAAGCGTCTCGAAGCAGAAGATTCTCTCGAATTGCTCGTCAATAACGCTGGATTTGGAAGAGAAGGAGCGTTTCCGAATGTCGATCCCGACCTCGAACAGGAAATGATTCAGGTCCACATAATCGCGCTGATGCGACTGTGCCGCGCGGCACTGATTCCAATGTGCAAACGAAAAAAAGGATACATCGTAAATGTCTCATCCGTCGCTGCTTATTTACATGGCGCGAACTGCGCCGAATATATGGCCACGAAGGCGTATGTCCGCTCTTTTTCAAAATCGCTCCAGTGCGATGTGAGGCCGTTCGGAGTGCGTGTGCAGGCTCTGTGTCCAGGTTTGATTCACACTGGATTTCATGCAACCGAATCAATGCGCGGTTTCAAAAAGGATAAAACGCCCCGGATTGTTTGGCTAAATTCTGATTTTGTCGTAAAATCATCACTCAATTCCATTTTCAAAACGAGGAATGTCGTTTGCGTGCCATCTTGGCGATATAAAATTCTTTTGATGCTTTTGTGCAATCCAATCGGAGCGACTATTTCCGAATGGATATACGAATATCGTGCAAAAATGAATCAGAAAATTCCACCCGTTTGATGCGATGTTTAGCCCGCTTTCGCAGAAAGCGGTTGTTTCTAAAAAATGACACTAACAAAAGTATCGTTTCATGCCAGTGTGATGTATATCACAGAAATCGCCCTGATTTTTGCGATATTTTATATTTTCGGGGCAAATGTTTCGCCGGATGTCAATGAGGCTCATTACATCGGAAAGGCGATTCATTTTTGGCAGCCTGAGTCGATTCCGAACGATTCTTTTCTCGACTCGAAAGACTCGCACTGGCTTTTTTACGTCGCTTTCGGATGGCTCTCATTTTTTATGACACCGCTCCAAATCGCAGTCACCGGACGTTTCTTGGCATGGACACTGCTGGCATGGGGATGGTTTCGACTCAGCCGCGCAATTTGTCCGATTCCCTGGTCGGCACCACTTTCCGCACTGGCTTTTGCCACATATCTCGAATACGGAAACATGGCCGGAGAGTGGGTCATTGGAGGCATCGAAGGAAAATCTCTCGCTTTTCCTTTCGTCTTTTTCGGACTTGCGGCAATGATAAAAAAAGAGTGGGGACGAACCTGGATTCTGCTCGGAATCGCCGCAGCTTTCCACGTTCTCGTCGGTGGATGGTCTGTTCTGCTGGCAATGTTTGTCGGCGTTTGCGAAAGAATGACCGAAAAAACGACCGAAAAAATCCACACACAAATGTCGTTACTACAGACGTTTGAAAAACGATGCCATGTCTCTTTTGCCACTTGGTCCGCTCTTATTGCCGGAGGAATAATTGCTCTTTTAGGTCTCATTCCCGTGATTTTGCTTGATTTTGGCGTTTCAAAAGAAATTGTGTCGCAGGCTCATCAAATTTACGTTTTTGAGCGATTGCCGCATCATTTGGTTTTCACGTCATTTACTGCCGAACGAATTGTACGTTTTTTCGTTTTAGTCACCATTTGGACGCTTTTTTGCCGTTTGTCTCGATTCGGATCGGCGGGATTTCGTCTCGATTTATTTGTTACTGGGTCGCTTGTTTTAGCATTCATCGGAATTGCTGCGACTTTTGTATTTGCTGAAAACCGTCCTATTGCCGCCGAAATTTTGCGATTTTACTGGTTTCGACTCTCTGATGTTGCCGTCCCACTTGGAATCTCGCTCGGTCTTTTGCCACGATTATTTGCAGTACAAAAAAACAGACCGATACTGTCTCGATGCAAAAATGCGACTCTGCTGATTGTAATTCCGTGTTTGTTTTTCATTCCACTTGTGATTTCGAGAATCCATTATTATCCATATTCCAGAATCGAGCCAAGTAGTGCGCAGGAGTGGCGAGAGGCATGTAAATGGATTGCTGAATCGACTCCGAAAGATGCCGCTTTTTGGGTTCCACGAGACGGCGCGACTTTCAAGTGGTTCGCAAATCGAGCTGACATCGGTGTTTGGAAAAACATTCCGCAGGATGCCGCCGGAATCGTGAAATGGAAAGCAACAATGACCGACCTTTTTTCGTATCTCGACGAAAACGGCGAACGACGTTGGGTGCGTTTTCCTGTCGAAAGAATCTCACAAATGTCGCAAGAAGAGCGGCTGAATTTGATCGAAAAATATCGTTTCCAATATATTCTGACGATAAAATCTCCCGCACCGCCATCATTTCCGGTCGTTTACGAAAACGACGCTTATCGAATCGAATGTGTGCAGAAAAAATAGATTTGCTGTTTTTGTTTAGCCCCGTTTCGCA